>NZZV01000156.1 GCA_002698945.1 Acidimicrobiaceae bacterium | reverse complement strand
GCGCTCGTCGGCTCGGCGGACAAGATGCCCTCGCCCCCTTCGCCGGGTCAGGCGGCGTGGCGGGTGGGTGGGGGTGGGCGGGTCGGTGTCGTGGATGGTGCCGTCGGGGAATCGGATGGTGAGTTGACGGTTGGGGGCCGAGTTCGATGTGCCGGTCGACCAAGGGCTGTCACAGAGTTTCCGGGACGAGTCCCCGACGCGTCAGCGATCGTCGATCGACCGGTACTTCTTCACGCCGCGCAAAACGTCGTCTTCGTTGGTGCGATCGACGTACCGGCCGTCGCGAGCCGCCTTGCTGAGCTGCTCGACGGAGTCCGCCGATCGAGGACCCGCAGTGCCCGGGCCCATCGCGGTCGTCTTGGTGCCACGCATCTGTCGGAGCCGCTCGGACAGGTCACCGATTCGCACATCGTCGTCCGTCTCGGCGTCGTCGGAGGCATCCGGCCCTCCACGCCCGACCAGCCGCTTCACCCGCTCGATGATCCCCATGATGTCGACCGTATCGTTCCCCGGAGATTCGTCAAACCGTCAGATCCCCCAGCCGGATCACGGTTGCGCGAGCGAGGTCGAGGCGGACATCGGGTCGACCCACGGCTGTGGGACCACGAGGAGCAGCTCGGCGCCCGATTTCGTGCCGATGACCGCTGCGAGGGGCAGAGACTTCACGGTCGTCAGACGTATCACGCGATGATCGGGTTCCCAGGAGCCCGGTGTCGGGCCATCAGATCGGGCTCGGACGCCAGCCGATCACGCGTCGAGCGCGAGCGTCGCCGAGGACGATGTCGGCCGGGCGGTCCGTGTCGGGGGGACGATGGCCGGCGGCCACCGCCGATGCCGGCAGCCCTGCACGATCGGCGAGCCGAGTCGCGAGCTCGAGCCTCGACATGCGCTCCGGCCCCGGAAGGTGCCAGCAGCCGGCCCGGTCGTCGCCCGACAGATCGACGAGACGCCACAACGCCTCGGCCACCTCCGATGTCCATGCCGGTTGGCGGAACTCGTCGCAGAACCAGATACTCGGCGACCGATCGGAGCGACCGGCACGAAGCCGACGGAGTCCGTGATCATCTGGGTCGACCGACACGAGCAGCGAGGCCCTGACCACGGCGCCGCCGGAGTCGAGCACCGGTTGTTCGGCGGCCGCCTTCCAACGGCCGTAGTCGCTCGACGCGTCGATGGGGGACGACTCGTCGCGTCGGCGACCGTCGCCCGAGAAAACGGTGTCGCTCGAGACGTGCACGACCGCCGCACCGACGTCAACGGCCGCGTCGACGACGTGCTTCGTCGCGGTGACGATCGACTCGGGATTCTTGTCGTAGGCGGCGTGCACGATCACCGTCGGCTCGATCCGGGACACGGCGACTCGTACCGCCGCTTCGTCGCGCAGGTCGACCCGGCTGGTCTCGACGCCGGCCAGGGGAGTTCGGTGTGAGGCGGCCACGATGTCGTGGACGGGTGGCGCTGTTCGCAGCAGCCAGGTGCCGAGCAACCCCGACGCCCCGGTGATGAGCACCCGTTGCCGCATCGTGGCTACTTCAGGAACTTGCTGGTGGTGTTGTCGGCGAGGATCTTGCCGCCGGTCTGACAGGTGGGGCAGTACTCGACCGTGTACGACGAGTATTCGACTGCCCGGATCTCGTCACCGCACACCGGGCACGCCTGGCCGGCGTTGTGGTGCACATTGCCCGGTCGGTCCTTCGACGAGCTCATGTCGGCCCGGTCGCGCTCGTACTCGAGCCCCTCGTCGATCGCTCCCCGGATGCCGGCGACCACCTGCTCGGCGACGGCGAGTCCGAGCTTGCCGGTCATCGAGAACGGACTCAGCTTCGCCCGCCAGCACACCTCGTTGGACAGTCGTCGACCCAGTCCGGCGATCGACCGCTGATCGCGCAGGAAGCCGTGCAGCCGCTGGTTCTTGATCTCGAACCGTTCGACCAGTTCGGCCGGCGTGATCGTGTCCGCCTCGGGTCCGAGCACCTCGAGCGGAGGCGTCGCGAGCGCGTCGTCCGCGGGGAGGGCCCAGACGCCGGCGCGCCGTTCGCTGCCCTGTTCGGTGAGGAGCAGTGCCGGTCCTTCGTCGAAGACGAACCTGGCCTGGCCGCCCCGCGGCTTGGCCGCCTGTTTCTCGTCGACCAGCAGACGCCCGCCCTGCATCAGGTGCACGGCGAACACGACCGGCTCGAACTCGAGGAGGAGGTACTTGCCGCGTCGCCCGACCCTGACCAGCTCGTTGCCGTACGCGTCGTCGGGGGCGGGCAGCGCCGTCTTGAGCGCCGTGAAGGTGATGGGCCGGAACGTGGTGAGGACGCGACCGGCGAACCGCTCGGTGAGCCGTTCGGCGTGCGCCTGGACCTCGGGCATCTCCGGCATTCGTCGGCTCAGCTCGTCAGTCGTACCGCGTGCGCTCGCGCACCGAAGCGAACACGGCGTCGAGCGCGCCGAACACCGGCTGGGCACCCATCAACGACTGCTGGTCGCCGTACAACTTGATCTTGCCGGTGATGAAGGCTTCCTGGGCGTTCTGTGTGCCGGTCGCCACGGCGACGGCGGTGGCCCAGTCCTGCTCCATGCGGACGTGCTCCGGATCGGCCGGGCCGGCGCCGAACGTCGCCGTGCCGTCGCCGACCTGGAGGTGGTAGATCACGGTGTCCTCCGGGCCGTCCGTGATGACCTGCGTCACTCCGATCGTGTGCTCCTCGGCCAGGTCTCGGAGCTGATCGCTCGCGGCGACCTCGCGGGTGAGTTCGCGCATCCAGTCCAAGCTGAGGTATCGGATGGTCGGTTCGGCGTCCGTACTCATGACGCCCCAAGTCTGCCCGATCGCGTCGGGGGTTGGGAACCTGACCGCCCGGGCCCGGCAGGATGGTGGGGTGAGGTTCGATCCGGCTGACGAGTTCCCGCACGACGACGCCGCCGTCGACGAGTGGCTCTTCGCCGCGTGGCGTCCCGACGGGTCGGCGGGGGTGGTGTCGGGCCATCGCCTGGTCGGCCGTCGCGCCTGGTACTGGTCGGCGGTGGTGGAGGTCGGCCACCCCGTGCTCCACCTGACCGAGTGGGACGTGAAGCTTCGCTTCGACCCGTTCATCGTGAAGGCGCCCGAGATGTGGGCCGAGCACCACTGTGTCGCTGCGTTCGAACAATGGTCGATCGGCAACGAGGGCCACTTCGCCGCGCTCGACGACGCCGACGAGGCGCTCGGGCGGGCGTACGGAACCCCCGAACCGTCGTCGGCCGACCTCGAGTGGTACGCGACGGCCGGCCCCTCGGCGATCGAGCACGGCTACGAGCAGGCCGGCGTCGTCCACGGTGTCGTGGAGCTGCTGGGCCGACCGCACGTCACCTTCGTCGAAGCACCGGCTCGGCGCTGGCGCCGGTGGGGGAGCGCACTCGGTCCGCAACCGATCGACGGTGCGTTGGCACACACGGGTCTGCGAGCCCCGTTTGCGTTCCCCGACGGCACCACGGCCGACTGGGTCCTCACTCCGGACGGTTTTCGGTCCCGTCTGCGGTGACGCTGCCGACACCGGTCAGCTCGTCGTCGCGCTGCTCCTGGTTCTCGCCCGTCGTGTCGTCGCCGGTCGTGTCGTCGCCGGTCGTGTCGTCGTTGCGTCGTCGACGGTGTCGTACGACGAGCCAGCCGATGGCGCCGACCATCCCAGCGACGATCAGGAACGGCATGAGCACGGCGAGGACGTAGACGACTGCGAACAGGAATGTCGCGAACGCTCGCCAGCCGTCGCTCACGGCGTCGCCGAGCGACTCGTCGTTGTCGTCTGCAACCTCCGGGATGGAGCTGGTCGGCACCACCTCGATCGTCACGGTCGACAGCGCGACCCGCTCCGACAGGTTGCGCTGTTGCGCCTCGAGCCGTTCGAGCTCGGTCTGCCGGAAGGTCAGTTCGGACTCCAGCGTGACGAGCTGGTTCAGATCGGTCGCCTGCTCCATGAAGTCGCGCACGTTGGCGACGCTCTCCCTGGCGTTCTCGATCCTCACGTCGAGATCGACGAGCTGCTCGGTCACGTCCTGCGCCGACTGCTCGATCGATCGGACCGTGCCGGTGGCATCGAGTCCCGACAGCAGCCGGTCGAGCTGGTCGGGCGGCACCTTCACGACCAACACGGCGTGTCCCGGGCGGTCGTCCACGGTCGGGACCCCGTAGTCGACCGACGACGAGGCAACACCGCCTCCGAGCTGCGACGCCGATGCGGAGATCGATGCGACGGATCGGCCGATGTCCTCGCTCGACAACACCACGTGCATCTCGATGATGACGTCCCGGCCGACGATGCCGAGATCGAGGTCTGCTGCGTTCGGCGCCACGGTGCCGGCGGTGGGCGACGCTGCGCCTGCCGCGTCGTTCATGGCTGCCTCATCAGCGGGCTCTTCCGCCGCCATCTCGGTGAAGGCATCGTCGGACGCTGGTTCGTCGGCCGAGTCGTCGTCGCCTGTCGAACAACCCGTCAGCCCGACTGCCGCGATGATGCCGACGGCGATGAGCCGTCGACGATGGATGTTTCCGGTCATTGTTGCTTCCCCCATGCAAGTTGGACGTTGCAGCGCCGGTCGGGGTTCCCGTCGGTTGATGTCAGACCACGACCCACACGTCTGTTGGCTCGCACGCCGACGGCCGTCCGTCGCTTGTGGTCTGACATCAACCGACTCGGCGTGGCATGCTCGACGGTCGCATGAAGTACGACCGTGACATCCTCGACGAGGTCGCCGACGCTCGACGCGCGCCCGAGTACCCGAAGCTCGAGGTCGCGATGGGTCTCGTCGTGGAGGATCGGGCGAGTGGGTTCGTCGGCGACGTCGTGCGCTGGAACTACGAGGCGGTGACGCTGCGCGACCGCAAGCAGCACCTGCGCCACTTCACCTGGAAGCCCGGGGGCTTCCTCTACGAGGGCAAGCCGGTCACCCTGGTGCGCCCCGCGCAGCAGCGCACCGCAGCCCGCACGACGACCGCGTCCGGCTCGTTCGCAGCCGACCGCTCGGCCGGCGCCCGCGTCGCCCGGGCCAGCCGCATCTGGGTCGAAGGCAAGCACGACGCCGAGCTGGTGGAGCACGTGTGGGGTGACGACCTGCGCGAACTCGGCATCGTCGTCGAGCCGCTCCACGGTGCCGACGACCTCGCCGCTGCCGTCCGCGAGTTCGGCCCGTCGTCGCAGCGTCGCCTCGGCATCCTGCTCGACCACCTCGTCGACGGCTCCAAGGAGTCGCGCATCGCTGCCCAGGTCGACCATACGGCCGTGCTGATCACCGGCCATCCGTTCGTCGACGTGTGGGCCGGCATCCGACCGAAGACGGTCGGTCTCACCGCGTGGCCCGACGTGCCGAAGGGGCAGCCGTGGAAGGAAGGTCTGTGCGCCGCGCTCGGTGTGCCTTTCGACGGCTTCTGGCCCCGGCTCCGCAACCGGGTGCGCAGCTTCGCCGACCTCGAACCCGAGTTGGTCGGCGCCGTCGAGCGCCTCATCGACTTCGTCACCCTCGACGCTCACTGAGCCGGGTCAGCCGATGCGTTCGTCGCCCCGTTCGATCGTGGTGTAGGCCTGACCGCAGTACATGAGCGTCACGGTGCCCGACTCCGACACCACCACGACGAGGGCGTCGGGATCGTCGTGCGAGTAGCGACGCGCCGAGGTGTGCCGCATGCCGCGCATCGCACTGACCGTCCGTGCGGCGTCCTGCGACGGCGCCAGGCGGATCCCGAGTCCGACCAGTGCGGTGTCGCGGTCGAACAGGGCAGCGCCGTCGGTCTGCGACAGCGCCTGCGCCAGTGCGGCGGCCTCGCCGGCCCGGTCGAGCCGGAGCGGTGGCGCATTGTGCACCAGCGGCTCGTGGCGGTGTTTCGGCACACTCAGGTCGGTGGGCCGCCAGATCAAGATCGCGCCGATCCGGCGCGCGGCCAACTCGTGGACGGCGAACCGCAGCAGTGGGCGGAGACCTTCGGTGGGGAGGTCGGGCGCCAACTCGGCGAGCCGGTGCATCCACGCGGCCAGGGGCGGATCGCGGTGCCAGGCGACGCCGTCCCACCGCACGACGCCGGTCGGTCCGAAGAGTCGGACCTGGCCGTTCGCGTGCCGCTGCACGACGATGCCGCCGATCGAGGTCTGCAGGCCCACGAGGTCGTACTCGTCGGCCAGGTTCCGGTCGAAGCAGGCGATGTGGGTGATCTGGTCGTCGTCGCGGAGCGCGAAGGTGGTCACCCCGTCGGCGAACCGCCGGGCGAACTGCACGTCCACGTCGCTGAGCGCGATCAGCGCGACGCCCGACTCGATCAGGCCGGCAGCGTCGAGCGCCCAACCGGGCGGAGGCAGGATGACGCCGTAGGTCGGCGTTCGGCCCTCGAAGCGTTGCGGCCGGAGCGCGTACGCCAGCTCGACCAGGGTCGCCACCGGGTCGTGCGCACCGGTGAGCACGTCGACGCCTTCCTCCCGGAGTTCCTCGGCGAGCCGACGGAGCCGGCCGGGCAGTACCGGGAGCTCGTCGTCGTCCATCACGCCGTCGACTGTAGGAGGCGACACCGCCCCGGAGGGGGCAGGGGTCGAAAACGGCCGATGGGGTCGGGCCCGGTCCGTGGTGGACCCGGCCCGACCCCATCGGTGTCGGTTCGGTAGGTGTCGGCTCAGTGTCGAGGAACGATCACACGAAGGCGCTGGCGAACACCAGGCTGACGATGGTCATCACCTTCAGCAGGATGTTCATGGCCGGACCCGACGTGTCCTTGAACGGGTCACCGACGGTGTCACCCACGACGGCGGCCTTGTGCGGGTCGGAGCCCTTGCCGCCGTGGTGCCCGGCTTCGATGTACTTCTTGGCGTTGTCCCAGGCGCCGCCGGCGTTGGCCATGAAGATGGCCAGGGCGAAGCCGGTGACGAGTGCACCGGCGAGCAGACCGCCGAGCGCATCCACGGAGATGAAGCCGGTGACGAGCGGGACGACGACGGCCAACGAACCGGGGATGATCATCTCCTTGAGCGAGGCCTCGGTCGAGATCGCCACGCAGCGGGCCGAGTCGGGGATCACACCCGGCTTGCCCTCGCGCAGTCCCGGGATCTCACGGAACTGGCGGCGCACCTCTTCGATCATCTGGTTCGCGGCGCGACCGACCGCGTCGATCGTGAGGGCCGCGAACAGGAACGGTAGGCCGGCGCCGATGAACAGACCGATGAACACGTCGACCTCACCGATGTTGAGGTTGAGCGCCGAACCCGGGTCGGCGTCGGCGATGGCGAACTCGAAGCTCTTGAACAACGCAAGCGCGGTGAGTGCAGCCGAGCCGACGGCGAAACCCTTGGCGATCGCCGCCGTGGTGTTGCCGAGCGAGTCGAGCGCGTCGGTGACCTCTCGCACGGAGGGGTCCAGTTCTGCCATCTCGGCGATGCCGCCGGCGTTGTCGGCGATCGGACCGTAGGCGTCGACCGAGACCACGACACCCGTGGTGGCGAGCATGCCGATCGCGGCGACCGCGATGCCGTAGATGCCGCCCCCGTCGCCGAGCGTCTGCTCGCCGCCCCAGTAGGCGACGCCGACACCGATCAAGATGAGCGCGACCGACGCCGCAACCGACACCATGCCGGTCGACACGCCGCTGAGCACCGTGGTGGCGGGTCCGGTTTCGGACTGCTTGGCGATCTTCTTGACCGGGCCGTACTGATCGGAGGTGTAGTACTCGGCGCACTTGCCGAGACCCCAGCCGACGACGAGACCACCGATCACCGAGACGCCGAGGCCCCACGGCTGGTCGTAGAGGTCGCCGCCGAAGAGCCAGTACGACACGCCGACCGTGGCGACGACCGTGATGGCCATCGCGACGTTCGTGCCCATGTGGAGCGCTCGGCTGAGCGCATGCGAATCGGTGGAGTTGCCACCCTTCACGAAGAACGAGCCGATGATCGACGCGATCATGCCGACGAAGGCGATCGCCATCGGGAACACGAGCAGCTGCACGACGCCATCGTCACCGTTCTGCGACGCGACGAGTCCGAACGAGAACGCTGTCAGCGAGATCGGAGCGATGATCGAGCCGGCGTACGACTCGAACAGGTCGGCGCCCATGCCGGCGACGTCGCCGACGTTGTCGCCGACGTTGTCGGCGATCGTGGCCGGGTTGCGGGGGTCGTCTTCGGGGATGCCGGCTTCGACCTTGCCGACGAGGTCGGCGCCGACGTCGGCCGCCTTGGTGTAGATGCCACCGCCGACGCGGGAGAACAGGGCGATCGACGACGCGCCGAGACCGAACGCGGTCACGATGTTGAACGCATCATCGACTTCCAGCCAGACCACGAAGAGCAGGTACGTGAACATCAGGCCGAGGAGCGCCAGCCCCGCGACGGAGAAACCCATGACGGCACCGCCGCGGAACGCGACGGGGAGCGCCGCGGCCGGACCGCTCTTGGCGGCCTCGGTCGTGCGGGCGTTCGCCATCGTGGCGACGGTCATGCCGGCATAGCCGGCACCGGCGGAGAGCACCGCACCGAGCACGTAGCTGACGGCGGCGAGCGGGGCGATCACGATCGCGAGCAGGACGGCGAGCACGACCACGAAGACCGCGACCCACTGGTATTCCTTCCTCAGGAACGCCTTCGCGCCCTTCTGGATCTCGGTCATCAAGAAGACCATGCGCTCGCTGCCGGGCGACGCCTTCTCGACGAGTTTGTAGTAGTAGGCCGCGAGGCCGAGGGCCATGAGGGCCGAGAGCGCGGCAAGATAGGGGACGGAGTTCACTGAGTTCGAGCCTCCTGAGGCGATCGGACTGGGTCACCCTGGAACAGGGTCGACCAATGATGGTCGATTCGGAACGTCCACGCCAACCCCAGCGTTCGCGAGACCGATCGTTGTCGCCGATACCCCAGCACTCGGAACGATCACCGCGGTCGCTCCGGGCGGTCCCGACGACACCCTCGGAGAACGATTCGCGGTGCACGGTTAGGCTCGATCGCGACATGGCCGATCCCGCCGACCAGCCCACCGATCCCGCCGAGGAATCCCCCGACCGTCCTGTCGAACCGCTCGACTCCCAAGCGGCGATCGAGCGGACCCTGTCGGTCATCGGCGACAAGTGGTCGATCCTGGTGGTGCGTGCCGTCCTCCGCGGCGTCCGTCGTTTCGACGAGTTGATCGACGATCTCGGGATCGCCCGACCCGTGCTCGCGGAGCGCCTCAAGCGTCTCGTCGCCCACGACGTCCTCACCAAGGTGCCGTATCAGCAGCACCCGGCCCGCTACGAGTACCGCCTCACCGACGCCGGACTCGCGCTGTCGCCGGTCCTCGTCGCTCTGGTCCGCTGGAGCGAGACGTATCTGCCCGACGTCGAACCGACCACCGCGTTGGTGCACGCGCCGTGCGGGACCGAACTCGAGCAGGCGTTCTGGTGTCGTACGTGCGCCACGACGTTCGGGCCGTCGGCCATCCGCGGGGTCCAGGCCGACGCGGCGTCGCGATCGAACTGAACCCGCGACCGGATCGCGCGAACGGATCGCCCGCCCGGCACCATCGCTCGCACCGATGGCGCAGCGATTGCGCCGATGCCCGTCGGACGATTTCTACCGAACGGGTGGTCGCCCTGTAGTTTGCGAACTATGTCACAAACGCTGCGTCGCGGTCCCGTGTCGGGCACCGCAGTCGGGCGAGGCGCCAAGCGCAAGCCGTTCCTCCTCGACTTCTACTCCACGGCCGTCGGCAAGAAGTACGTGATGGCGATCACCGGGATCATCGGGATCGGGTTCGTCGTCTCGCACATGATCGGCAACCTCAAGGTGTACATCGGCACCGTCACCGAAGGTGGCCAAGAGGTCTACGACATCGACATCTACGGAGAGTTCCTCCGTGACATCCTCGTCCCGATCCTGCCCCGCACCGTCTTCCTCTGGATCCTGCGTGGGGTCCTGATCGGCGCCGTGCTGTTGCACATCCACGCCGCGTACGGCCTCACGGTGATGAACCGCAAGGCCCGGCCCGTCAAGTACCAGTCGGCCCGCGACTACGAGGTCGCCAACTTCGCCAGCCGCACCATGCGCTGGACCGGCATCATCGTCGTCCTGTTCATCCTGTGGCACCTCGCCGACCTCACGTGGGGCTTCGCGAACCCCGACTTCGTCCGCGGCGAGGTGTACCGCAACCTCGACGCAAGCCTGAGTCGGATCCCGGTGGCGATCCTGTACATCGTCGCGAACATCGCACTCGGCATCCACCTGTTCCACGGCACCTGGAGCCTCTTCCAGTCGATGGGGTGGAACAACCCGAAGTTCAACCAGTGGCGCAAGGCGCTCGCCGCCGGCGTCGCGACCATCGTCGTGGTCGGCAATGTGTCGTTCCCGATCATGACCCTCGCCGGCGTGATCGAGTTCGATCCCGACGTGACGAGCGTCCACGAACTCCACGAGGAGGCATCCGAATGAGTATCACCCTCGACTCGAAGATCCCCGCCGGACCCCTCGCCGACAAGTGGGACGAGTTCAAGGCGCACGAAAAGCTGGTGAACCCGGCGAACAAGCGCAAGTTCAAGATCATCGTCGTCGGCACCGGCCTGGCCGGCGCATCGGCGGCGGCCACGCTCGCCGAACTCGGCTACCAGGTCGACGCGTTCACCTTCCACGACTCGCCCCGCCGAGCCCACTCGATCGCCGCCCAGGGCGGCATCAACGCCGCCAAGAACTACAAGGGCGACGGCGACTCCGTCTACCGACTGTTCTACGACACGGTCAAGGGCGGCGACTTCCGCGCCCGTGAGGCCAACGTCCATCGCCTCGCACAGGTGTCGGTCAACATCATCGACCAGATGGTGGCTCAGGGCGTCCCGTTCGCCCGCGAGTACGGCGGCCTGCTCGACAACCGCTCCTTCGGCGGCGCCCAGGTCAGCCGCACGTTCTACGCCCGCGGGCAGACCGGTCAGCAGCTCCTGCTGGGCGCGTACCAGCAGCTCGCCCGCCAGATCGGCATGGGTGGCGTCAAGCTCTACAACCGCATGGAGCTCGTCGACATCGTCACGGTCGACGGTCGCGCCGCCGGCATCGTCGTCCGCGACCTCATGACCGGCGAGATCAGCTCGCACTCGGCCCACGCCGTCGTGCTCGCCACCGGTGGCTACGGCAACGCGTTCTTCCTCTCGACGAACGCCATGGCCTGCAACGTCACCGCCGCCTGGCGGGCACACCGCAAGGGCGCGGCGTTCGCGAACCCGTGCTACACCCAGATCCACCCGACCTGCATCCCGCAGGCCGACGACTTCCAGTCGAAGCTGACCTTGATGTCGGAGTCGCTCCGCAACGACGGTCGGGTGTGGGTGCCGAAGAATCCGGACGACACCCGGGCCGCGGCCGACATCCCCGAAGACGAGCGCGACTACTACCTCGAGCGGATCTACCCGAGCTTCGGCAACCTGGCGCCGCGCGACATCGCCTCGCGCGCCGCCAAGCGGGCGGTCGACAACGGTCAGGGCGTCGGCCCGCTCAAGAACGGTGTATACCTCGACTTCGCCGACGCCATCAACCGGCTCGGCCAGCAGACGGTCAAGGAGCGCTACGGCAACCTGTTCGACATGTACGAGCGGATCACGGGCGAGAACCCGTACGAGGTGCCGATGCGCATCTACCCCGCCTCGCACTACACGATGGGCGGCCTGTGGGTCGACTACGAGTTGATGACCACCGTGCCCGGGCTGTACTGCGCCGGCGAGGCCAACTTCTCCGATCACGGCGCCAACCGACTCGGCGCGTCGGCGCTCATGCAGGGACTGTCCGACGGCTACTTCGTGTTGCCGTACACGATCTCGAACTACCTCGCCGACTGGCTCAACAAGCCGATCCCCGGCACCGACCACGAGGCGTTCAAGGTCGCCGAGCAACAGGCAGCCGATCGGTTCCGGCAGTACATGTCGATCGGCGGCACCCGCTCACCCGACTACTTCCATCGCGAACTCGGCAAGATCATCTGGGACTACTGCGGCATGGAGCGCACCGAGCAGGGCCTCGAGAAGGCACTCTCGGAGATCCCGGCGCTGCACGAGGAGTTCAAGAAGGACCTGCGCGTCACCGGCACCGGCGACAGCACCAACCAGACCCTCGAAAAGGCCGGTCGTGTCGACGACTTCTTCGAACTCGGCATGCTGATGTGCCGTGACGCACTCGTGCGCGAGGAGTCGTGCGGCGGCCACTTCCGGGCCGAACACCAAACCGAAGAGGGCGAGGCCCTCCGCAACGACGACGACTTCGCGCACGTCACCGCCTGGGAGTGGTCGGGTGATCCGATGGCTCCGGTCGAGCATCGTGAGCAACTCGAGTACGAGGTCGTCCAGTTCCAGACGAGGAGCTACAAGTGAGCGAGAAGCTGACCTACATCACCCTGAAGATCTGGCGCCAAGGTGGCCCCGACCAGGCCGGCCAGTTCGAGCACCATGTCATCGACGAGATCAGCGAAGAGGCGTCGTTCCTCGAGATGCTCGACATCCTCAACGAGCAGCTGATCGAGGCCGGCAAGGAAGCGGTCGTCTTCGATCACGACTGCCGTGAAGGCATTTGCGGCACCTGCTCGCTGATGATCGACGGCAGGGCGCACGGTCCCGAGAAGGGCACCGCCACGTGCCAGCTCCACATGCGCAAGTTCCGGTCCGGCGACACGATCACGATCGAACCGTGGCGCGCGAGCGCGTTCCCGATCATCAAGGACCTCATGGTCGACCGTTCGCCGCTCGACCGCATCGTCGAAGCTGGTGGCTACATCTCGGCCGAGACCGGTGGCGCGCCCGACGCCAACCTGATCCCGATCCCGAAGCCGGTCGCCGACGCGGCGATGGACGCCGCCGAGTGCATCGGGTGCGGCGCCTGTGTCGCGGCGTGCCCGAACGGCGCGGCGAACCTGTTCACCGGCGCCAAGGTCACCCACCTCAACCTGCTCCCGCAGGGACAGGCCGAGCGGTACCAGCGTGCCGAAGCGATGGTCGAGACGATGGACGAGTACTTCGGCTCGTGCACCAACCACGGCGAGTGCGAGGCAGCGTGTCCGAAGTCGATCTCCATCGACGTCATCGCCGTCATGAACGCCGACTACTTCAAAGCCAAGTTCAAGAACCGCAAAAAGCTCAGCCGCACCTGACCCAGCACGAATGGTGTCGGATCCCTTCCGTGCAGGGCTGCCGAGCATGACGGGCGATGGGGCACGGAAGGGATCCGACACCATTCGTGCTGTCAGTGCCAGGGGTGGGGGAGGGTGGTGTGGTCGGTGACGGTGCAGTCGGGTTCGAAGACGAGGTAGCGGTCGAAGCCGCGGGGGAACCAGCGGTCGTGGGTGACGGCGATCACGGTGCCGTCGAACCGCTCGAGCCCGTGCTCGAGGGCTTCGGCCGAAATGAGGTCGAGGTTGTCGGTCGGTTCGTCGAGGAGCAGCAGCGTCGCACCGGAGATCTCGAGGAGCAGGATCTGGAAACGGGCCTGCTGGCCACCCGACAACGTCTCGAACGGCTGGTGTGCACATCCGTGGATCTCGTAGCGGCGCAGCATGCCCATCGCCGGCCCGAGCACCACGTCGTGGTCGTGGAGGATCTCGACCGGCGTCCGACCGAGCCACTCGGGATGCTCGTGGGTCTGGTGGAACAGGCCCGGCACGACGTTCGCCCCGAGCCGAAACCGTCCGTCGTGGGCGACGTGGTCGCCGGCGAGCAGCCGCAGGAAATGACTCTTGCCGGCACCGTTGCCGCCCAGTACCGCGATCCGCTCGCCGTACCAGAGTTCGGCGTCGAACGGATCGGTCAGTCCGCTCAGCTCGAGCCCATCGAGCACCACGGCGCGCTTGCCGGTGCGCGCGCCGCGCAGCCGGACGTCGATCTGCTGCTCGCGCACGTCGGGCGGCCGTTCGTTGCTCGCGAGGAGCTGCCGCAGGCGTGACTCGGCCGCCTTGAGGCGCGGCGCGAAGACCTCGCTGATCTTCGCCCGCCGACGCATCTCGGCGACGAGCTCCTCCAGACGCTCCCGCTCGCGATCGAACAGCGCAGCGTCGCGGGCTCGCTGTTCGTCGTGCGCCAGCTTCGCCGCCGCGTAGCCGCCGAAATCACCGCCGTGCGTCCAGGCACCCGACGCCTCGATCGTGACGATCTTCGTGGCACTCGCCGCGAGCAGCTCGCGGTCGTGGCTCACGAACAGCACCGACTTCTTCGTCGCGTTCAGCTCGCCCTCGAGCCAGCGCTTGGCGGGAACGTCGAGGAAGTTGTCCGGTTCGTCGAGGACGAGCACGTCGTTCTCGCTCCGGAGGAGGTACTCGAGCGCGAGGCGCTTCTGTTCACCGCCGCTCAGGGTGCGCAGCGGTCGGTTCGCCACGTCGCGGAAGTCGACCCCGAGGGTGCGACCGCAGGCTTCGTCCCAGGCGATCTCGACGTCGTAGCCGCCGGCGTCGCCCCACGCCGCCAGCGCGTCCGCGTAACGCATCGGGTCGTCGTCGATCGTCGCCTCGGCCCGGGCCAACCGATCGGCCGCCGTGCGGATGCGGTCGGGCGCGATCGACAGGAGCAGGCCCCGCACGTCGGTCGCGGCGCCGTCACGAGTGTCCCCCATCCCGACGAGCTGGTGCATCACGCCGAGGCGGCCGTCGATCGAGACGCGGCCATCGGTGGGAGTGGTCTCGCCGGTGATGATGCGCAGGAGGGACGTCTTGCCCGCACCGTTGGCGCCGATCAGCGCGACTCGTTCCCCGCCGCCGACCGAGAACGACACGTCACGGAACAGCTCCTCACCCGATGGCAACCGCCATCCCACCGCGTCGACCCGGATCGAACCCACGGAGCGACGCTAGACGTCGGACGGACCGCCCCGAGCAAGGGTTCTCCGCGGAACAGGAGGTGTCGGATACCTCCTGTCGCGCCCTGCGCTGTCGGGCGTCGGTAGGTGGACAGGAGGTATCCGACACCTCCTGGTCACGGGGTGGTGATGGCGGTGCGGTAGCGGTTGGTGGCGATCTGGCCGGTGTCGTCGGTGAGGCGTATATCGATCGTCAGCGCACCGAGGGTCGCGGGAACGTCGAACTCGACGGTGCCGACCCCGACGACCGCGTCGGCATCGGCGTCGCCACCGAAACGCCAGTGACGCGATCCGCCCGGCCACGACGCAGTCACGTCGACGATGCCATCGAGGACCGGGCTCCGGCGATCGTTCACGACGTGGACGTCGAGCGACATCCGCTCGCCCGGGGCGACGATCGCCGGTGGCCGGTCGGCCACCACGATCACCGGTGCGCACGCGGTGCGAACGACGTCGTACGCCAGCTTCGCGCGCCGCTCGTGGTCGAGCAGGCTCCACGACACCACCGGTGCGGCGTCGTTGAACGAGAACAGGCAGAATCCGCCCGCCGGCGAGTACTTGAGCCGGCGCAAGAGCTCGATGTGGTGGCGCAGCAACTCGGCTTGGTACTGCTGTGTCGCCATGCGCCATGCATCGAACGTCTCGAACGAGTCGGGTGGCACCCGCTCGTCGAACACCCACTTCTGGAGCCCGTGGTGACGCTCCAGGTGGTCCCAGTCGAGGTCGGGCCACGCGTCGGCGTCGATGAAGTCGGCGGTGTCGGGGACCGCCTGCGCGCCGAACTCCGACAGGAACCGAACCACGCGGGGAATCGCCCGCGCCAGGCGGTCGAGGTCGCGGACCTCGCCGTGGTACCAGCCGAAGTAGAAGTGGCTGTCGGTGCCGTCGAGCATCGGGAGATGTGGCAGCACCCCGGAGTGCGGCACGACCAGTCGGGTCGGGTCGGCCTGCTCGATCGTCCGCTTGACCCACCGGTCGAGCACCGACTTGTTCCAGGACGGCAGCTGCTGGGCGAGCGCGTAGCGAAGCCGACCTCGCGTGGTGTCGCCGTCCATCCCGATGCCGGCGGCGACCGGGTCGTTGTGTGCGTTCCACTGCAC
This sequence comes from Acidimicrobiaceae bacterium, assembly GCA_002698945.1. GTDB lineage: Bacteria > Actinomycetota > Acidimicrobiia > Acidimicrobiales > Ilumatobacteraceae > Ilumatobacter. Next base: position 7,693 of record NZZV01000156.1, on the reverse strand, counting down.
GATCGATGGGTGGTGCCCGAGTGTGTCGACGGCGGCCTCGGCCTGGTGGACGGCCTGATCGCGCACGGAGCGGGCGTAGCCCCACTGCAGCGGGAAGTCCTGCAGCAGGAGCAGGCCGAGTTCGTCGGCCGCGTCGTACAGCGGGCGGGGAGCGATGTGCCCGTGCACACGGAGGGCGTCGAGACCGGCGTCGATCGCCAGCTCGACGTCGCACCGCATCTCGGCGGGCGTCGCCTCGGCGAGGGCGGCGCGGGTCGGTGCGAGGTTGGCGCCCTTGAGGAACAGTCGCTCGCCGTTGACCGAGCACCGCCAGTCGTTCCAGGCGACGTGGCGCAGCCCGGTCCGCCGTTCGCGCCGATCGCTGTGGTCACCGTCGACGAGCACCTCGACCGCAATCGTGGTGAGCGGCTGATCGCCGAGCGATCGCGGCCACCACAAGGCGGGATCGGCGATGTCGATCGTCCACCGGACATCGTTGCTGCCCTTCGCGAGACGACGTTCCGACTCGGCGACGACCTCCCCGTCGACGAGGGTGCGGATCGTGACCGCACGGGCGACGTCACTGTCGAGTTGTGTCTGGAGGAGGAGGTGCGCCCTGATCTGGTCGGCGTCCCGACACAGCACTCGGAACCGATCGACCCGGACCGGGCCGGTGTCGTACACGTGGACCGGTCGCCAGAGCCCGCCCGGGTTCCAGTCGCGGTCGATGCCGTCCCATTGCTGGAAGACGCCCGTGATCGTGCGCTTGCCCCGGTAGCCCGGTTGTGGAGGACAGGCGACCTCGACCGCGACGACGTGCTCGTCGTCGATCCGGGACAGTGCGGTGATGTCGAACGAGTGAGGGAAGAAGTATCCCTCCGGATCGCCGAGGTACGCGCCGTCGAGGAACACGTCGGCCTGATAGAAGACGCCGTCGAGGGTGATCCAGCGGCGGCGACCCTCGGCAGGCTCGGGCATGGTGAATCGTCGACGGTAGAGCACCGGGTCGTCGTTGTCGGCGAACGCGTCGTGGTGTCGCCAATGTCCGGGCACCTCGATCTCGGCCCAGTCGGCGTCGTCGACGTCGAGTCCGATCGCGTTGCGTCGGGCGTCGTCGTCGGCGCGCAGTGCACGCCAGGTGCCGTTCAACTCCACGAGGCGGAGCGTACCGAAGGAGGCCGCGATGCCCGTCCGGCGAGCGACGTCGCGCCTGCGCCGCCGGCGATCACCACCTGGTATCGATGCCAACACCCATGGCCGATTCTCGCCCGCCGTCGAGCTCGACGGGTGGCTACCCTCGCCGCCGTGGCATCGGCTTGGACCCAGCACATCGATCGACGTGCGATCGCCGACGGCGTTCCGCTGTTCATCCCGGCGATCCCGTTCGGCTTCGTGGTCGGCTTGGCGATCACCGAGAGTGCCATGCCGATGTGGGTCGGCTATCTCACGTCACCGGTGATCTTCGCCGGCGCCGCCCAGCTGGCGGTGATCACGCTGGCCGGATCGGCATCGATCTGGTCGGTGATCGTCGCCGGGTTGGTGATCAACACCCGGCACGTGATGTACAGCGCCGCGATGGCCCCGGCGTTTCAGCGCCAACCGCGATGGATGCAGTGGCTGGGCCCGTACGTGCTGATCGATCAGACCTTTGCGCTGGCGTTCCTCCACAGCGATCGACCACCGGCGGAGTTCCGGCGGTACTACCTGACCGTCGGGTTCTTCTTCTGGTGCAACTGGCAGGTCACCGTGGCGCTGGGCATGCTGGTCGGCCCGATCGTCCCCGACTCGTGGCGGCTCGAGTTCGCCCCGGCGGTCATGTTCCTCGGCCTCGTCCTGATCGGCTTGGAGCGGGTCCCACAGGCCATCGCGGCGCTGGTGGGCGGCCTGACGTCGTTGGCCGCCGCAGGGCTCCAGGATCGCCTCGGCATCCTCGTCGGTGCCGTCGCCGGTGTGGCGGCCGGGACGTGGGGGGAGTACCGCTTCGGAGACCGGCCGGTCCGTCGGGCCGAGGCGTCGGCATGAGTGCCTGGAGTGCGCTCTCGATCGTGGTCGTCGTCGGTGCGATGACGTACGGCATGCGGGCGATCGCGATCGTCGGCCTCGCCGATCGCGAGATCCCACTTCCGGTGCAGCGGATGCTGCGCAGTGTCGGTCCGGCCGTGCTCGCAGCGCTGGCGCTGAACCTCGCGGCCGGTGGTGACGGCGCGGGACCGAGCATCTCGCTCCCAGAAGCGCTCTCGCTCGTCGCTGCAGCGGCGTCGGCGTGGTGGTCGCGCAACGTCATCGTCTCGCTGGTCGCCGGCATGACGGTCCTCTGGGTCGCGTCGGCGCTGCTCTGAACCGGGTCGGGGGCCGTCGCGGCCTGGATCTGTCCGCTCGTGCCCATCGCGGGTAGCTTGTGCGACCGCATGTCGTCAACGCTCGCGCCCATGGTGCGCACCGAACAGGTGCCGCGCTGGTTGCGCGGCATCTTCGTCTTCGTGCTCATCTACGTCTTCCTCGTCGGCGTGTCCTCGCTGGAGGCGGGCATCAACGTGATGGGCGCCGACACCCAGGAGCGGTTGTTCTCGAATGTCAGCAACCCGATCGCCGGGCTGTTCGTCGGCGTGCTCGGGACCGTGCTCGTCCAGTCGTCCTCGGCCAGCACGTCGGTGATCGTCGGTCTGGTCGCGTCGGGGGCGCTCACGGTCGACCAGGCGGTGCCGATGATCATGGGCGCCAACATCGGTACCACCGTCACCAACACGTTGGTTTCGCTCGGGCACGTACGCCAGTCGAACGAGTTCCGGCGCGCGCTGGCGGCCGCCACGGTGCACGACTTCTTCAACGTCGCCGCCGTCATCTTGCTGCTGCCACTCGAGCTCGCGACCGGCTTCTTGTCGCGGTCCGCCGGCTGGGTCAGTGAGCAACTCGTGGGCTCCGCCGGCACCGATTGGGAGAGTCCGGTCAAACGCTGGGTGAAGGAGCCGGTCGGGTGGATCGAGGACTTCTTCGGTGTCTTCACCGACAACGGCAACGTGGTGGGCGGTCTCATGGTGGCGACCGGTCTGGTCGTCGTGCTCGCCTCTCTGGTCTTCATCACGAAGAACATGAAGACGCTCGTCGCCGAGCGGGTCGAGCGTTCGATGAATGCGATCCTCGGCCGCGGCGGTGGGCTCATCGCGCTCGCCGTCGGCGCACTCGTGACCGTGGCCGTCCAGAGTTCGAGCATCACGACCTCGATCCTGATCCCGATGTCGGCGGCGGGCGTGATCTCGCTCCGCAACGCGTATCCCGTCACGCTGGGAGCCAATGTCGGGACGACGATCACCGCCCTGCTCGCGGCGCTGGCGGCGAGTCGTCCGGAGGCGCTCACGATCGGGCTGGTGCACACCTTGTTCAATATCGTCGGCATCGCCGTACTGTTCGGGCTGCCATTCCTTCGGCCGCTGCCGTTGCGGGCCGCCGAACTCTTGGCCGACGTGGCCGTCGAACGGCGCATGGTGGCGGTCGGCTACGTCGTCGTCACCTTCATCATCGTTCCGCTGTTGGGGATCGCCATCCTCCGCTGATTCGTCAGGAGTCACTTCATGGTCATGTCATTCTTCCGTCGGAGCCACGACGAGTCCGGGCTCGAGCACATCGCCCAGCAGACGATCTCGATGCTCGGCGACGCCCGACACTCGTTCGACCTCGCGTCGACCGTCGTCTTGAGCGGAGCCGACCCGACGTCGGTCGGTGCCGACATCGAGACGACCGACCAGCGCATCAACGAATCCGAGCAGCGGCTGCGGTCGGAACTCGTCGTCCACGTCGCCGTGCGCGGCGGCGACGACATCGGCGCGGTGTTGGGCTACACACTGCTCCTGAAGAAGATCGAGCGGATCGGCGACCAGGCGAAGAACATCTACGAACTGGCGGCCGATGGCGTGACCCTCGTCGGCTCGGACGACATCGACGAGTTCGTGGCGCGTCGCCAGGAGATCTCGCGAATGTACGTCGAGGCGGCCGATCTGCTCGCGTCCCAGGACATCGAATCGGCGAAGGACTTCCTGAAGCGGTCGTACGCGCTCAACGAACTCTGCGGGAACAAGGTTCGCGAGTACATGCACTCCGACGAGCCGGGTTCGTGGGCCGTACCGAGGGCGATCCTGTACCGGTACTGGAAGCGGATCGTGGCCAATCTCGCAGGTGTCGTCACGGCGGCGATCGAACCGTTGCAGAACATCGACTACCTCGACGACGGCACGACCGACATCGACGACGACTGAACGGCCGGCGCCGCGGCCCGCGGTGCTGGAACGGGCCCACTCGGGCTAGGTTCGGTCCATGACCGATCGCGCTGCGAACCTGGGCCAACTGCGAGCGTCGGGATGGCAGTCCCGACCCGTCAAGGACGAGATCCGAGCCAACGCGGTCGCCAAGATCAGTGCCGGTGAGCCGCTGTTCGACGGTGTCGTGGGCTACGAGGACACGGTGATGCCGCAGCTGGAGAACGCATTGCTGGCCGGCCACGACGTGATCTTCCTCGGTGAGCGCGGCCAGGCCAAGACGCGCATCATCCGTTCGCTCACCGGCCTGCTCGACGAGTGGATGCCGATCGTCGCCGGGAGTGAGATCAACGACGACCCGTTCCACCCGGTCTCGAAGCACGCACGCGACCTCGTCGACGAGATGGGGGACGAGACACCGATCACGTGGGTCCACCGCAGCGATCGGTTCGGTGAGAAGTTGGCGACGCCCGACACCTCGATCGCCGACCTGATCGGTGAGGTCGACCCGATCAAGGTCGCCGAGGGCCGATACTTGAGTGACGAGCTCACGCTCCACTACGGATTGGTGCCACGCACGAACCGCGGCATCTTCGCGATCAACGAGCTCCCCGACCTCGCGGAACGAATCCAGGTCGGGATGCTGAACGTGCTCGAGGAGCGCGATGTCCAGATCCGCGGCTACAAGATCCGACTCCCGCTCGACGTGATGCTGGTCGCGTCGGCGAACCCCGAGGACTACACGAACCGCGGCCGCATCATCACACCGCTCAAGGACCGGTTCGGCAGCCAGATCCGCACCCATTATCCGCTCGATGCCGAGCTCGAATACCGGATCATGCTGCAGGAGTCACGTCCGTTGTCGCTCGGCGAGACGATCGGGGTCTCGGTGCCGCAGTATCTCGGCGAGGTCGTGGCGACGTTCAGCCAACTTGCCCGCGCCTCGAGCCACGTGAACCAGCGCAGCGGCGTCTCGGTCCGCCTGTCGGTCTCCAACTACGAGGCGCTGGCCGCGAATGCGCTCCGTCGCGGGCTCCGGGCGGGTGAACATCACATCGTCGCTCGTGTGGACGACCTCGACGCCCTGGCGGCGAGCTCGATCGGCAAGATCGAGATCGAGGCGCTGGAGGACGGGCGTGAGGGCATCATCTTCGACAACCTCGTCAAGGGCGCCGTCCTGACCGTCTTCAACGACCGGGTCGATCCGAGCTACACGACGCCGATCGTCGAGGCGTTCGACGAGGGACTCATCGTGCACACCGGAGAAGCCCTGTCGAGTGACGAGCTCGCCGCGCTGGTCGAGCGGGTTCCGGCGCTTCGGGAGCCGGTCGATGCACTGCTCGACGGCGACACGTCGACAGGTGCGATCGCCGCGGCAACCGAGTTCGTGCTCGAGGGCCTCCACCTCAGCAAGCGATTGAACAAGGACGAGTCCGGCCAGCAGGCGACCTACCGCGGTCGCTGAGGCGGCCGGCGCGGCCGCTGGGTCACCGCGACCGCGGAGAGCGCACCGAGTCCGGTGTGAGCCGGACGGTGACGGCCTGCCAGCGTTGGCCGCCGTCGGGAGTCGACCCGGCGTCGAGCACGATCTCGTCGGCGATTCGTCGGATCATGCCGAGCCCCCGACCCGAGGGATTGGTCGGCGGCGGCACGCGCCACGCATTCACGGGCGGCATCCCGCGAGCGTGATTGGCGCCAGGGGAGGTGACCGTCAGCACGATGGCCTCACCGGACACGCTGACATCGAGCGTCACGATGCCGGCCGTGCAATGCTCGAACGCGTTGGTGACCAGTTCGGACGCGGTGAGCCGGGCCTGTTCGACGACGTCGGCGTCGACCCGGCCGGCGCAGTGCTCGGCGATCGCGGCGCGGGCGCGTTTGGCGACCTCGCTGCGTTGGTCGAGACGGAGTGCCCGTCGCACCGGGAACTCGGTGCGCACCGAATCCGGTTCGCCGGGGTGACGGTCATGGTGCAACGTCGCCCCGATCATGCTGGTCCTGATCACGACGGACCACGTCCCCGTGGCACGGCAGCGTCAAACCGGGTAGCGGCGAACTTGATGACACCTTGCCGATCATCGCACACCGCATCCGACGCCCCAGCCTCAGTACCCCAGCCTCAGTACAGGCCACGGGGGAACGGGACAGCGCCGCGATGTTCGGGGACCGGACACGGATCGGGCGGTACCTCGCCGACGTCCCAGCCGCGCGGACAGGCTCGGTGTTCGACCGCTGCGGCCCAACGACTCACGTAGTCGGTGAGCGCCCACGCACCATCCGGGGTCAGATGGGTGCCGTCCCAGAACCAGTCACCTCGGTGCCGGCTGTAGGCGAGCCAGTCGGCGAGCAGGACGTCGCCGTACTGCGGCAACGCCGCCAGGATCCGGAGGTCGACGTTGTTTTCGGTGTAGGCCCGACGCGCTGTGGCGCGAGGCACGTCCTCGTTGTAGGTGAGCCACAGGACCGTGTGCGCGCCCTTGGCGCGGGCGGCCGACACGACGGCGTGGAACTCGGCCGGGAAGTCGCTGAACCAGTCGTTGTAGCCGGTCTTGATCACGACGATGTCGAAGTTGCCCGGCGCACCGAGGATCGCTTCGAATGCCGTATTGGGCACGACGCCCGTGATGTCGCTCAGGCACGACGGCCGGACGAGTCGACGACACGCGGCAGCATCGACGACGGCGTCGACGCCGACGAACGCCGCCGTCGACGCCGGGACGAGCGCCACCGCGCCCAACGTCGAGTCGCCGACCATCAGCAGCCGCGATCGTGTCGGCGCGTTGGGCGCGACACCGGTCGTCGTGGCGGCGGGCCGACCCGTGAACCAACCGGCGGTGTCGACCACCAGGTCGGTGCCACCGTGCGAGCGGTACGCGAGCCCGGCCGTGCTCGCGCGGGTGATCGCGAGGTTGGCGACGGTGTGGTTCCACGCCCCCGGGTTCACCGTCGAGGTGTCGGGGAGCCGGGTCCGCGCCGGGTAGGCGGTCACGTGACCGCGCCGGTCGGGACGAACCACCGTCACGTTCGTGACGACCGCCGCCGCGTCGGTGACCGGCGATGCCAGCTCGATCGTGCCGTCGGGATGGAGGCGCTCCGCGGAGTGTCGGGTGTCGAGGAGTCGGCGGGGTGTGAGCGGGACGAACAGCCCGTCGGAACCGGAGGCGGCCGAGGGGCCGGTGACCCACCCAGCGATGTCGACCACGACGTGCCCGCCCGAGAACGAGTCGACCACGAATCCGCCGGGTCCGACCGGCACGATCGTGGACGCAGCGACCGCGCGACCCGTACCGTCGACGTTGAGGATCGACGATGGAGACGGCGGCGCTCCGGCGGGCCGCACCGACAGGTGCCCCGGCGCGTCCTCGAGCACGCTCGTCACGTTCGCGACGACGGCGGTCGCATCGGCGGGAACGCCGGGCGGAAAGGGCCCGCTGAGCGACCCGCCGGGCCCGAGCCTGCCGCGC
>NZZV01000155.1 GCA_002698945.1 Acidimicrobiaceae bacterium | reverse complement strand
TCGACCAGCTCCCGCAGCGCCTCGGCGGCACGCGCTTTGAGCATCCCGCCGCCGACGTAGAGCACCGGCCGCTCGGCCTGCATGATCAGCTTGGCGGCCTCCTTGATCATGCGCGGGTGCCCCTTGGTCGTCGGCCGGTAGCCCGGCAGCGAGGCGGCGACCTCCTCGTCGGTCGGCCAGTGCCACGTCATCTCGTTCTGCAAGATGTCCTTCGGCAGGTCGACGAGCACCGGGCCTGGCCGCCCGGTGGTCGCGATGTGGAACGCCTGACGGATCACCATCGGGATGTCGTTCGCGTCGAGCACGAGCTCGTTGTGCTTCGTGCACGACCGGGTGATCCCGACGGTGTCGCACTCCTGGAACGCGTCGAGGCCGATGCCGGCGCTCGCCACCTGACCGGTGATGCACACCATCGGCACCGAGTCCATGTAGGCGTCCATCAGTGGCGTGACCATGTTGGTCGCCGCCGGCCCCGACGTGACCACGGCGACGCCGGGTCGGCCGGTGACGTGGGCGTAGCCCTCGGCCATGTGGCCCGCGCCCTGCTCGTGACGGACGAGCACGTGGCGGATCGACGACTCGAGCAGCGGGTCGTAGGCGGGGAGGATGGCGCCGCCGGGCAGACCGAAAACGGTGTCCACGTTCTCCATCTCCAGCGCTTTGATCAGCGCCTGCGCTCCGGTCATGCGGGTCGTGTTGTTCATCTGGGGTCTCCAGTCGGGAGGGGTGATCGAGCCGAAAAAACGAAACGACCTCCCGGTCGGGAGGTCGTGGCGCACGCGGCAGGTGAGGCCGAGTGCGCTAGTCGATGAGTACTACGAGCAGGGAGAGGGTCTCGGCACGCATGGGCTACAGTCAACCACGCGATCCCACCGAAACGCAAGTCCGTCGGTTGGGGTCAGACCCCAACCGACATGACAACGACGCTCGACCCCGAGATCGGTCGGTTGGGGTCTGACCCCAACCGACATCGTCCGACGTCCTACAGTCCGACCATGCGCGTCGTGGAGATCTGGCGGTATCCGGTGAAGTCGCTCGGCGGGGAAACCCTCGACACGGCCGAGGTCGGACCGGACGGCATCGTCGGCGACCGGATGTGGGGACTGCGCGACCGGGAGACGCAGCTGGTCCTCACCGCTCGCCGGGAGCCCGAGCTGCTGTTCTTGACGGCGTCCCTCGGCGACGACGGCCGCCCGATCATCACCGACGCCGACGGCGCCCCACTCCCCGACGATGCCGCGTTGTCGGACCGAGTGGGCCGGCCGGTCGAACTCGTCGCCGCGGCCGACGGTCCGGCGACGTTCGAGAACCCGTTGAACGTCGACGACGAAACCGACTGGATGCAGTGGCAGTCCGCAGGACGCACGTTCCACGACGGCCGCTCCACCGTGTCGATCGTGTCGACGGTGTCGCTCGGCGATTGGGATCGGCGTCGCTTCCGAGCGAACGTGGTCGTCGACGAGGGTGGCGAGGACGCCCTCTCGGGCACGGTCACGATCGGGACCGCCCGCCTCGCACTGCGCAAGCCACTCGAACGGTGCGTGATGGTCACCCGGGCCCAACCGGGGATCGAGCGCGACCGCGGTGTCCTCAAACAGGTCGTCGCCGACCGCGACAACAAAATGGGTGTCGGCACGATCGTCGAGTCGCCGGGTCGGATCGCCGTGGGCGACGAGGTCGTCGCCGGCTGAGTCGCGGCTGAACCGGCTCAGGCGGCGACGTTCGGTCGGCTCGTTCGACGCCGGTCGAGTCGGGCGAGCACCGGGGTCGCCGTGATCCCGTGCACCACCACCGAGACGAGGATCGTCATGACGGCGACCGCCCAGACCTCGTAGGCCCGAGGGAAGTAGTCCTCGTTGACGGCGTGTGCGAGGTAGTAGATCGTGCCCATGCCCCGGATCCCGAAGAACGCGATCGCCGCCCGGGTCGACGCGTCGTGTCGATCGCCCAGCAGCCCGATCCAGCCGGCGAGCGGGCGGACGACGATCACGATGACGACCGCGATGACGAAGCCCGTCGGGGTGAGGCCCCGCAGCGCGCCGTCGACCACGGCACCGCCCAGCAGCAAGAGGAACAGCACGCTCGCCAACCGCTCGAGCGTCTCGGCGAAGTCGTGCATCATCGCCTGGTAGTCGTGATCGAGCTCCGACTGTCTGATGACCACCGCAGCGACGAACACCGCCAGGAATCCGTACCCGTGCATCAACTCGGTGATGCCGTACACGGCGAGCGTGGCGCCGAGCGCGACGAATCCGTGCCCGGTTCGAGCGAGCGCGAACCGCGAGTTCGGTGCAAAGGCTGCCGCCCCGATCAGCTTGCCGAGCACGACACCGACGACCAGACCCACGGTGAGCTTGAGGATGACATCGTCGAGCAACCACGGCACGAACCAGCTGCCGCCGGCGGCGATGGCGATCGCCAAGTTGGTGATCGGGAACGCGAGGCCGTCGTTCAGGCCGGCCTCCGACGTCAGGCCGAACCGCACCTCGTCGCCCGCCTCGTCGTCGTTGCCGCGGTTCGGGTCGTCGCGATCGGCACTGGGCCCTGCCAGCTGGACGTCGGAGGCCAGCACGGGATCGGTCGGCGCCAGCACGGCGCCGAGGAGGATCGCCGTGGCGACCGGCAGCCCGAGCGCCGTGAGGCCGAGTCCGGCGATGGCGATGACGGTCAGCGGCATCGTGATCCCGAGGAGGCGCCACGTCGTGGCCCAGGTTCGCCAACCAGGAGGACGCCGCAGCTTCAAACCGGCACCCATCAACGACACGATGACGACGAACTCGGTCAGGCGCTCGGCCGCGGGCGCTTCCAGTCCCGGGCGTGGCGCATCGAGGTCGGTCGGCAGCGCGAAGACGACCATGCCGATGGCGACGATGATCATCGGCACCGACACCGGCCAACGTTCGGTGGCGCGCGGCAGTACCGCCGCGACCAGCACGGTCAGGCCGAGCACGGCGAGCAGGATCGGATAGGGCTCCATGACTGGAGCACCGGTACCCCGCCGATGCGTGGTCGAACCCCCGACGGGTGACGACGTCCGCCACGCCGTCAGGACGAGTCGGTCAGGACGAACGCAGCGCCGGAGCGATCTGGGTGAGGTAGGCGTCGAGCAGCTCGGGGTCGACGGGCGCACGGACCGCGACGTTGACGAGATCGGCGCCGGCGTCTCGATACTCGGCGATCCGCTCGGTCGCCTGATCGACGGAGCCGTGCAGCGAGCCGCCGCTCACCCGTTCCCACATCGCACCCCATTGGGCGGCGAGCTCGGTCTCGCCCTTGCCGAGGTCGAACATCAGGTTGATCGACCGCTCGATCGTCGCCGGGTCTCGTCCGAGGTCGTCGCAGTGCCGATCGAGCACACCGTTGAGGCGCTGGTACTCGGCCGGGGAGATGTAGGCGGCGTTCCACCCATCCGCGTACTGCGCCGTCATGCGCAAGGTGCGCTTCTCCCCCACCCCACCGATCCAGATCGGCATCGAGCCGCGAACCGGTCGCGGGAGCATCGATGCGTCGTCGGCCCGGAAGTACTCACCGTCGTGGGTGGTCCGATCGTTCGTGAAGTAGCTCGTGATCAGGCCCGCCGCCTCCTCGAGCATGTCGAGGCGACGCCCGGCGGGCGGGAAGTCGTAGCCATACGCGGCCGCCTCCCATTCGTGCCAGCCGGCACCGATGCCGAGTTCGAATCGACCGCCGGAGATGTGGTCGATCGTCACGGCTGCCTTGGCGAGCAGACCCGGGTTGCGGTAGCCGACGTAGAAGACGAGACAGCCGAGCCGCGCGTGGCTGGTGTCGGCCGCGAGCGCACCGAGACACGCCACCGCCTCGAAGTGGTCGATAGTGCCACCGGCCGGCGGCGCCTCGTAGAGATGGTCCCAGACCGAGATCCAGTCGGCGGCGGCTTCGTCGGCCTGTCGCCACACGTCGCGCAACGCCGCCATCGACAAGTTCTGCTGACCGATGTGGACCCCGAGTTGCATGGGTCGGACCGTAGCCGCCTCGTCGGTCGATCAGCCGACGCAGCCGACCGGCGGCACGGCGTTCACGCGTGCCCCGCCCGGATCAAGGCGTCGAAGTACTCGATGGTCGGTGCGAGTCCTTCCCGGAGCGGAACCGTCGGCTCCCAACCGAGTTCGCGCTTGGCCACCGAGATGTCGGGGCGTCGCTGACGGGGGTCGTCCTGCGGAAGTGGGCGATACACGATGTTGGACGAGGAACCGGTCAACTCGAGCACGGCTTCGGCCAGTTCGAGCATCGTGAACTCGCCGGGGTTGCCGAGGTTGACGGGACCGGTCAGCTCGGCCGGGCTCTCCATCAACCGGATGAACCCGTCGATCAGGTCGTCGCAGTAGCAGAACGACCGCGACTGGGAACCGTCACCGAAGATCGTCACGTCCTCCCCCTTCAGCGCTTGCACGATGAAGTTCGACACGACGCGTCCGTCGCGCGGGTGCATTCGCGGGCCGTACGTGTTGAAGATTCGTGCGACCTTGATCTCCAGGCCGTGCTGGCGGTGGTAGTCGAAGAAGAGGGTCTCCGCACACCGCTTGCCCTCGTCGTAGCAGGAACGGGGCCCGATCGGATTGACGTGCCCCCAGTACTCCTCGGTCTGGGGGTGGACGGCCGGGTCGCCGTAGACCTCGGAGGTGGACGCCTGGAAGATCCGGGCGCCGACGCGCTTGGCGAGGCCCAACATGTTGATCGCGCCGTGTACCGACGTCTTCGTGGTCTGCACCGGGTCGCGCTGGTAGTGGATGGGCGAGGCCGGGCAGGCCAGGTTGTAGATCTCGTCGACTTCCACGTAGAGCGGAAACGTCACGTCGTGGCGGACCAGCTCGAAGTTCGATCGCTGCTCCAGATGGGCGAGGTTGCTCCGTCGGCCGGTGTAGTAGTTGTCGACCGAGAGCACTTCGTGTCCGGCGTCGAGCAGGCGCTCGCACAGATGGCTCCCGAGGAAGCCGGCGCCGCCGGTGACGAGCACCCGCTTCGCAATCGGATTGTTGACTGCCGAAACCGTCGCTGCCGCCATGGCGTCATCCTTGCACAGCTCGGTGACATCTGAGGGCCTCGGCGAGGGTGTCGGCGGCCGGGTCGGACACCGATCCAGCGCGTCGGGCCAGCACCAGTCGCCGGTCGAAGAGGACGGGCCCGACCGCCAGGTCGGTACCGGCCGCCGACTCGGGCAGCGCCGTCCACCCCAGTCCGAGTTCGACCATCTGACGCAGCACGTCGGCCTGGTGCGATTCGGCGGCGACGTCGAGCGGCGCGCCGAGTTCGGACAACCGGGCCATGATCTGGAATCGGGTGTGCGAGTCGCCCGGGAACAGGACCCACGGCCCCCACTGCGACGGGTCACCGAACGATGTCCCGGCCGGGGCCACCACCACGATCGGCTCGTCCCGGAGCGGGACGACGTCGACGCCTCCGGGCCACGTCGGCGGGTCGACGCACACGATCAGGTCGAACACGCCCGACCGCAGCCCGTCGAGCAGGTGCGCGGACGGCGCCACGGTGAGGGTGAGATCGACGTCGGGCCGGTCGCTCCGGAATCGACGCAGCACCTCGGGATAGTGCTCGACGGCCGCGACGTCGACCAGACCGAGGCGGACACGACCCGACCGTGCGGTCTGGATCCGATCGGACCAGTCGACGAGATCGTGGGTGAGCGCCACGACCTGACGAGCGTGGTCGAGCACCGGGCGCGCCGCCGGACGCAGCACCCGTCGCCGTCCGTCGGCACGGAACAGCGGCACCCCGATCCGCCGTTCGAGTTCGCCCAGCCCCTGGCTCAGCGCGGACGGACTGACCCCGACCCGATCGGCTGCGACCGACCAAGTCGGTGCATCGGCCACGGCGACCAGGTACTCGAGCTGGCGGAGCGAGATGTCGGGGAGGGCGCGGGCCACCCCGCGCAAGATACTTCAGATCTTCTGAACTGTCACAGGAATCGCGCAAGTGTTGCTTACGATCGCATCTCATGACAGCTCGCAACATCGCTCCCGCCACCGGCAAGCTCGGCGTCCTCCTCCCCGGCATGGGTGCCGTCGCCTCGACGTTCATCGCCGGCGTGCTCGCCGCCCGCCAGGGCGTCCATCCCCCGATCGGCTCGGTCAGCCAGATGGCGAACATCCGCCTCGGCAAGCGCGACGAGGGCCGCAACCCGCTCATCCGCGACTTCGTGCCGCTCGCCTCGCTCGACGACATCGTGTTCGGCGGGTGGGACCCGATCTCCCCCAACGCGATGGAGGCCGCCAAGACCGCCGGCGTCCTGCAGGGCAGCGACCTCGACGCGCTCTCGAAGGAGATGGAGGGCATCGTCCCGATGGACGCGGTGTTCGACAAGCGCTGGATCTCCCGGCTCGAGGGCGTCCGCGTCAAGGACATCCCGAACAAGTGGGATCAGGCGATGGCGCTCATCGACGACATCGCGAAGTTCAAGGAGGAGAACGACTGCGACCGCCTCGTGATGGTGTGGTGCGGCTCGACCGAGGCCTACCAGGAACCGAGCGACGTGCACGCCACGGTGGCCTCGTTCGAAGAGGGCCTCCGGAACAACCACGAGAACATCGCTCCGAGCCAGATCTACGCGTACGCAGCACTGCAGTCCGACGTCCCGTTCGCCAACGGTGCCCCCAACCTGACGACCGACCTCGACTGCATCATCGCCCTCGCGAAGCAGCGCGGCGTGCCGATCGCCGGCAAGGACTTCAAGACCGGCCAGACGCTGATGAAGACGATCCTGGCACCGGGCTTCAAGGCCCGCATGCTCGGCATGCGCGGTTGGTACTCGACCAACATCCTCGGCAACCGAGACGGTGAGGTGCTCGACGCCCCCGAGAACTTCAAGACCAAGGAAGTCTCCAAGCTCGGCGTGCTCGACGGCATCCTGCAGCCCGACGTGTACCCGGACCTGTACGGCAACATCGACCACGTCGTGCGGATCAACTACTACCCACCCCGCGGCGACAACAAGGAAGGCTGGGACGCGATCGACATCTTCGGCTGGCTCGGCTACGAGATGCAGATCAAGGTCGACTTCCTGTGCCGCGACTCGATCCTCGCCGCGCCGATCGTGCTCGACCTCGCCCTGTTCATGGACCTCGCCCACCGCGCCGGTGAGTCGGGCGTCCAGGAGTGGCTGAGCTTCTACCTGAAGGCGCCACAGGCCGCCGGCGAGAGCCCGGCCGAGCAGGACCTGTTCATCCAGCAGACGAAGCTCAAGAACACCCTGCGCGAGTGGATGGGCGAAGAGCCCGTCACCCACTCCGAAGCCGGCTGACCCGCGGGCCCGGTCGTCGGTCCGTCACGCCATGCGCGGCATGGCGGATCGCTACCGTGGGCGACGTGCAGAAGTCCGACCGGCATGGCGACCAGACCCGTACGAACGCCGGAGGAGCTGCCCGACGCGTGCTCCTGACGGTGTCCGGGGCGATACCCACCACCCTCGACGACGACGTCGCGAGCGGTCGTCGGCCTCGCGCCGACTATCGCGTCCTGGCCGAACATCTCGACGCCGACGTCGTCGACGTGCCGCGCGCGCGGAACGAGGGTGGCCGGCTCGGCCGCCTCCTGGCACGCGCCGGAGCCGGACCGATCCTCGCGTGGTACGCGTGGCGACGCCGCCGCGACTACGACATCATCCTGACCGACGGCGAACAGGTCGGCTTGCCGCTGGCGTTCCTCATGCGGTGGTTCGGTTCGGGGCGCTGCCGACACGCGATGATCGTCCACGTCCTGTCGGTGCCGAAGAAGCTGTGGCTCATCCGTCTCACCCGAATCGCACGGAGCATCGATCGCTACATCGTCTACAGCTCGGAGCAGGCCGACGTGGTGCGGGGCCTCGGCGTTCCGGGCGAGCGGGTCGTGCTCACGACGTTCATGGTCGACACACGGTTCTTCTCGCCTGTGGAGCCCAGTGCCACCCGGCCGACCATCTGCTCGGCCGGCCTCGAGCGTCGTGATTATCCGACCCTCGTTCGAGCGGTCGACGGCCTCGACGTCGACGTCGTGATCGCAGCCGCATCACCGTGGTCGCGCCAGCGCGATTCATCGGAGGGCGTGCGCCTCCCCTCGAACGTCACCATCGAGCGGTTGCCACTCGACGAGCTGCGCGACCTGTACGCACGGTCCCGGTTCGTGGTGATGCCGCTGGTCGACGTCGACTTCCAGGCCGGCATCACGACGATCCTCGAGGCGATGGCGATGGGGCGTGCCGTGGTCTGTACACGTACCGCCGGCCAGTCCGACACCATCGACGACGGCGCCACCGGCATCTACGTTCCACCCGGTGACGCCGATGCACTCCGCGCGACCATTCAGCACCTGCTGGCGGCACCGGACGAGTGCACGACGCTCGGTGCCGCCGCCCGCAGTTGGGTCGTCGAACGCGCCGAACTCGATCGCTACGCCGAGCGATTGGCCGCGGTCGTCGGTGCGATGCTGCCGAGCGACAGCTGAGCCTGAGCAGCCGGCCACTTGTCAACTTTACGTGAAGTATTCGCACCGACCGTGGCGACGGCGCCACTCGGCGTCACCTGCGGACAGACGTCACGGAATCTGCGGCTTATTCGTTTGATTTCCCACGTTGTGCCGTGTATCCATTATCTGGGACCTGCCATCCGGGCAGACCCACGGCGGAAGTGGATACATGGGCGGACAACTCGATTCTCGACTGAACACAACTGAGCCGGCAGCGACTTCACATGAAGTTGACATTCCGGTCACGCCTGACATCTCGGCCAATTCTGACGCTCCGGCGCTGGCGCTTGCCGCGCCGGTGCCGCGTCGGCTGAAGTCATGGCTCCTGGCCGCCGACACCGCGGCCGTCCTGATCGCCTTGGTGATGGCATCCGGCGCGATGTTCGTGGTCCGCGACCTCCCGGGGTGGCTCGACATCCGGCACTTCCTCCTGGGCCTCGCCAGCCTGCCCGGGTTCGCGATCGGTGCCTCCTTCAACCGGATGTACCTCGCGCGAGCGAACGAGCGTCCCTCCGAGGAAGCCGGCAACATCGCCCGAACGGTCGCCGTCGGTGTGGGAACGGTGGTGCTGATCGCCTTCCTGATCCAGTTCAAGGAGCTGTCCCGGCTGTGGGTGGTGCTGTTCGGCATCGGTTCCTTCGTGGCGCTGGTCAGCGAGCGACGGCTGGCGCGAGCGAAGTTCCGGCGACTCCGGCGGTCGGGGCGGCTCACACGCCCGATCGTGATCGTCGGGACCGACCCGAACGCGATCGGTCTCATGCACACCTACCTCCGCAACCCCGACCAGGGATACCGAGTGGTCGGCTTCGTCGGCGACGACGACATCGGCGAACGCGCCGGCGTCGGCGTACTCGGCCGGATCGACGAGCTCGACCTCGTCCTCGAGCAGACCCAGGCGGTCGGCGTGATCATCTCACAGAGCTCCGTCGGCCACGACGATCTGAACGCGATGACACGGCGGCTGACCGATCAGGGCTACCACGTCGCCCTGTCGTCCACGCTGACCGACATCGACATCACACGTCTGCGCCCCCAGCAGCTCGACGGGCGCACGATGATCTACGTCGAGCCCGTCCGACGTGACGGGTGGCGAGCCGTGGCCAAGCGGTTCTTCGACGTGGTGGCGGCCGTGTCGTTGCTCGTGGTCACCCTGCCGATCAGTGTCGCGACGATCATCGCGATCCGCCTCGAGGGCCCCGGGCCGATCCTCTTCCGTCAGCAGCGCGTCGGTCGCGACGGCGAACTGTTCACCA
Organism: Acidimicrobiaceae bacterium; assembly: GCA_002698945.1. GTDB lineage: Bacteria > Actinomycetota > Acidimicrobiia > Acidimicrobiales > Ilumatobacteraceae > Ilumatobacter. Next base: position 1,417 of record NZZV01000155.1, on the reverse strand, counting down.
TGACGAAGTTCCGCACCATGGTGCCCGACGCCGAAGCGCGGCGTGCCGAACTGGCCGCGCTCAACGAGGCCGACGGTCCACTGTTCAAGATGACGCACGATCCACGCATCACCCGCGTCGGCCGCATCCTCCGCAAGCTGTCGATCGACGAGCTCCCTCAGCTCGTGTCGGTCATCGTCGGCGACATGAGCATGGTCGGCCCTCGTCCGGCGCTGCCGAGCGAGATCGAGGACTGGGACGAGGCGCTCCACGAGCGGCTGCGGGTGCTGCCCGGCCTGACCGGGATGTGGCAGGTGTCGGGCCGCTCCGACAGCAGCTTCGAGCAGTACCGGCGCCTCGACCTCTACTACGTGCACAACTGGTCGCTCGCCCACGACCTGCGCATCTGCCTGCGGACCGTCAGCGTGGTGCTGACCGGTCGGGGCGCCTCCTGACGCCGACCGGTCCGCCGACACGCAGACGGATCACACCCGTCGGTCCGTGTCGATCAGATGCTCCGTCGCCGGTCGGCGAGCCGGGGGACACCACCAGGTCGCCAGGCCGGTGAGTGCCAAGAGCACCAACTCGACGAGCGTCGCGACGCGCACGCCTCCGACGTCGGTTCGGTACAGGACGCTGTCGATCTGATGGAGTGAGATGACGCGAACCGCGGCGAACGCGGCGAGCGTCACGACCATGAGCCCGACCGGCAGATAGCGCCGGCGCCGCTCCGGAGTCCGCCACAGAGCGACGGCCACGACCACGAACCAGGCCCCACCCACGATGCCCACCACCGCTGCTTGGACCGGCCGGCGGGAGTCATACCACCCGCTCTCGCCGGCAGCGCTGCGTCCGAGCGACGACACCACATCACCGGCCTCGAGGGCGCGGCCGACCGCCATCGCCATCACGAAGACGGCCGTCGCGGTCCAGAACCCCGGCCAGACGCCCTCGGCGTCCCCGACCCGACGCGCTTCCCGTCGTCGAGCAGCCATCATCGCGACGGCGACGAGGAGGTATCCGACGATGCGGACGACGTTCGAGGCAGACCAGTCCATCGCGTCACATCCGGAGCCAGGCGAGCGCGAGGCAACGACCGGCGCCGGAGGCCCAGACACCGGCGATGTCGACACCGTCCGCAACCACTCGAGCGTTCGCACGCTCACCATCGATCGTGATCCGGACATCGTCGTGCCCGAGGAGGCCGCCTCCGTGCGCACTCCACGCTTTGTAGGCGGCTTCCTTGACACAGAAGGCGAGACACGGATCGATACCGCCCTCGTCGGGTCGCACGACGACCGGGCCGACCTCGGCCGGGAACGTCGCCCACGGTTCGATGTCGACCCCGATCGCGAGATGTCGAGCGCCGCTCAGGACGGCGACCGCCACTGCGATGTGCTCATCATGGGCGACCGAGATCGGCTCACCACCGGGGGCG
>NZZV01000154.1 GCA_002698945.1 Acidimicrobiaceae bacterium | reverse complement strand
GCCGACGGGCCGCCACCCAGGCCGTACAGCCCGGGAATGCTCGCCAGGGCCGTCTCGACGAAGGCGTTGGAGAACGCACGCCCGACCTTGCGTTCGTCGGGATCCTTGACCGTGATCCGGAGCTGGGCGGTGGCGGATTCGTTGGTGGCCGGGTCGGCGTGGTCGGTTCGGATGAGGCGGGTGTCGACGGCGGCGAAGTCGTCCGGAGCGAAGGGGCACGCTCGCCAGAACGCCGCTTCGACGGTGGTGGCCTTGGCCTCGATGTCGAGTCCGGTGAGCGCGATCGCGACCGAGTTGCGGTATCCGCCGAGCTCGTTCGTCGCGACCTTGAGGGTCGGGGGTGGGGGTTCACCGACCGTGCCCGAGATCCGCACCCGGTCCGGTCCGGTCTCCTCCAGGTGGACGGTGTCGAACCGAGCGGTGACGTCGGGTCCGAGGTAGCGGGGACCGCCGATCTCGTACAGCAGCTGAGAGGTGACCGTCCCGATCGAGACCTGTCCGCCGGTGCCGTCGTGCTTGCCGATCACGGACGAGCCGTCGTCGGCGATCTCGGCCCACGGGAATCCGAGTCGTTCCAGGCCCGGCACCTCCGTGAAGAACGAGTAGTTGCCACCGGTGGTCTGGGCGGAGCACTCGATGACGTGTCCGGCCACCACGGCGCCGGCGAGGGCATCCCAATCGTCGCGCGCCCAGCCGTGGTGCCACGCCGCCGGACCGCAGGTGACCGCAGCGTCGGTCACCCGACCGGTGATCACGATGTCCGCGCCGCGCTGCAGTGCCTCGACGATACCCCAGCACCCGAGGTAGGCGTTGGCCGTCAGGGCCCGATCGAGATCGCCGATCTGCTCCGCGACGCCGTCGTCGAAGCGCTGGATCGCACCACTGGCGGCGAGGTCGCCGAGGCGCGGCATCAGATCGTCGCCGTCGACGTACGCGATCTTGGGCGACAGACCGAGCCGATCGGCGACGTCGTGGACCGCTTCGGCACATCCGGCCGGATCGAGACCACCGGCGTTGGAGACGACCTTGATACCGCGGTCGACGCAGGTGCCCATGACCTGTTCCATCTGGGTGACGAACGTCGACGCGTAGCCGCCGCCCGGACGCTTCGCCCGAATCCGGCTGAGGATGAGCATCGTGAGTTCGGCGAGCCAGTCGCCGGTGAGGACGTCGATCGGTCCGCCGTCGACCATCTCCGCTGCGCCCGACAGGCGGTCGCCGAAGAAGCCGGAGCAGTTGGCGATGCGGACCGGTGTCGTCATCGTGCCGATCGTCCTGATCCGGCCGATCCACCGTCGGGGTCGTTGTCGAGCAGCTGCCAGGCGGTCGGGAGCAGGACCCCGGCGAGGACCGCCTTGGCGACGTCGCCGACGATGAACGGAGCGACGCCGTAGGCGACGGCGCTCGGTTCACCGGCAGGGGCGGTCAGCGGGATCCCGAGCGAGTGCGCGAGCCAACCGGCGCCCAATGCGTAGATGACGACGGTGCCGGCGAGGAAGGCCGGGACCGCGGTCGAGATGCGACGGTCCTGGCCGCGCTCGGCGAGCAGCCCGACGACACCGGCGGCGACCACGAAGCCGACCAGATACCCGGCGGTCGATCCGGTCGCAGCGGTCCAGCCCCCATCGCCCTCGGCGTAGAAGGGAAGACCGATGGCACCGAGTGCGACGTAGAGACCTTGCGACGCCATACCGCGGACGGCACCGAGGGCGCCACCGGCGAGGAGCACGGCGAAGGTCTGTCCGGTGAGCGGGACCGGGGTGAAGCCGAGTGGAATGGTGATCTGGGCAGCGAGGGCCGTGAGCAGTGCGAAGCCGACGACGAGCGCGACATCGGCGACGCGGCTGTTCGCAACGAGGTCGGCGAGCGTGCGCCGAGGCCGGACCGAGAGGTGGGGGGTGGCGAGGGTCATGCGGGGAAGTCTCTCAATCGCAGGGTCGGTCGACGCAAATCAGACGGCCCCGTCGACGTCGAGCGCCACCAGCAGATCGCCGGCGTCGACACGGTCCCCGACGGCGAATCGGACGTCGGACACGGTCGCTGCGACGGCGGCGACGATCTTGTGCTCCATCTTCATGGCCTCGACGACCATGAGCAACTGGCCCTCCTCGACCTGATCACCGTCGACGACGTGGACGGCGATGACGGTGCCGGGCAGGGGGCAGACCGGACCGCCTGCCGCGCTCGCGTCGTCGGGCTCGACGAAGCGGGGAGGACGGACGAACTCGGTCCACCCGGCGCGGCTACCGACCCTGACGCGGGCACCGCCACCACTGGCGTCGTCGTCGTGCACCGTGGTCGACCAGCGTCGACCGTCGAGTTCGAACACGACGACGCCGTCGGCCGTTCGGATGATGTCAACGGTCGCCGATGTGCGGTCGTCGTCGGGGAGAGCGCCGTCGGCGCCGGGTTCCGGCCAGGCGCCGAGCAGGAATCGTGGGGCGCCGCCGTTCATCTCGTACTCGACGTGGAGCTCGGCGTCACCGCGCAGATAGACGCGACGTTGGCCCCGCGTGGCGAGGTTGCGCCAGCCGGACGGCGCAAATCCGGTCACGGTGTCGTGCCGGCGGTTGCTCGCCTGGTCGCGCAACGCTGCGGCGACGAGGTGGGCGTCGAGGTCGGGGCCCTCGGGCCCCCGGGCACGTTCGACGGCAGGATGCTCGGTGAGATAGGCCGTGGTGACCGCGCCGGCGACGAAGTCCGGGTCGGCGAGGATCGCGGCCAGGGTGTTGGCGTTGGTGGCGACACCGGCGACGTCGGCGGTGCGCATCGTGGCACTGAGGCGGCGGCAGACCGTGTCCCGGTCGGTCGCGTGGTCGATCACCTTGGCGAGCAACGAGTCGTAGTCGGACGAGACGACCGAGCCGGCGCGGAATCCGGTGTCGACGCGAACCCCGTCGGGGCCGGCGATCTCGAAGCGGCCGATCGTGCCGACCGACGGCAGCCACCCGGCGCCTGGGTCCTCCGCGACGAGGCGGACCTCGATCGCGTGGCCGTTCGCGGCGATGTCGGCTTGGTCGATGCCCAGGGGCTCGCCGGCGGCGACCCGGAGCTGGAGTTCGACGAGGTCGAGGCCGGTGATGGCCTCGGTGACCGGGTGTTCGACCTGGAGGCGGGTGTTAACCTCGAGAAAGTTGATCGTGCCGTCGTCGCCGACGAGGAACTCGACCGTGCCGGCGTTCCGGTAGCCGACGTGGCGGGCGAGCTCGACCGCACCGTCGTGGAGTCGACGCCGGATGTCGTCGTCGAGGTTCGGTGCCGGGGCCTCCTCGATCACCTTCTGGTTGCGGCGCTGCACCGAGCAGTCGCGTTCGTGGAGGTGGATCACGTTGCCGTGGTGGTCACCCATGATCTGGACCTCGATGTGGCGGCCCCGTTCGAGGTACGGCTCGATGAACACGGTGCCGTCGCCGAACGCAGCCTGCGCCTCGCGGCGGGCCGATTCGATCGCGTCGTCGAGTTCGGCACGGTCGCGGACGATCCGCATGCCGCGTCCGCCGCCGCCGGCGGCGGCCTTGACGAGCGCCGGCATCGCGATGTCGTCCGGGACGCCGGCATCGTCGACTTCGATGATCGGGGTGGTCGGCACGCCGGCGTCGATCGCCGCCCGTTTGGCGGCGACCTTGTCGCCGAGCAAGCGGATCTGGTCCGGCGTCGGACCGACCCAGATGAGCCCCGCGTCGGCGACCGCCTCCGCGAAGTCGGCGTTCTCGGCGAGGAACCCGTACCCGGGGTGGATGGCGTCGGCTCCTGCGCGACGTGCGAGGTCGATGATCGCGTCGCCGCGCAGGTACGACTCGGACGGTGTGGAGCCACCGAGTGCCAGCGCCACGTCGACGACGTCGACGTGCAGCGCGTCGCGATCAGGGATGGAGTACACGCCGACGGTCTCGATGCCGAGGCGGTGTGCCGTCCGTGCGATCCGGCAGGCGATTTCGCCGCGGTTCGCGATGAGGAGGCGTTGGATGGTCGCCATGTCAGTGCCTCCAGACGCCGTACTCGGTGGAGCCTCGGACGACGTTGTTGTGGGCCGCCGAGAGTGCCAGCCCGAGGACCGTTCTGGTGTCGTTCGGGTGGATGATGCCGTCGTCCCAGACCCGGCCGGTCGCGAACAGCGCGGACGATTCGTTCTCGATCTGTCCTTCGAGCGCTTCTTTCTGGGCGGTCAACTGGGCCTCGTCGACGTCGATGCCACGTCCTGCAGCCGCATTGCGGGCGACGATGTCCATCACGCCGGCGAGTTGGCGGCCCCCCATGACGGCGATCTTGTGATTCGGCCATGAGAACAGGAACCGGGGCTCGTACGCCTTCCCCGCCATGCCGTAGTTGCCGGCCCCGTACGACGCACCGACCATCAGACAGAAGTGCGGAACGTCGCTGTTGGACACCGCGTTGATCAGCTTCGCTCCGTTGCGGATGATGCCACCGCGTTCGGCCTTCGAACCGACCATGAATCCGGTGATGTTGTGGAGGAAGACCAGCGGCGTGTCCGTTCGGTTGCAGAGTTGGACGAACTGGGCGCCCTTCTTGGCCTCCTCGCTGAAGAGGATGCCGTTGTTGCCGATAAAGCCGACGGGGAACCCGTGCACCGATCCCCAGCCGCACACGAGCTTGTCGCCGTAGAGCGGTTTGAACTCTTCGAAGCGGGAACCGTCGAGGACGCGGGCGTAGATCTCGCGGATGTCGAACGGGATGCGGACGTCGGCCGAGGCGCAGCCGATCAGGTCGGCCGGGTCGTAGATCGGCTCGTCGGCAGGCTCGGTCGGGCCTGGACCGAGTTTCCGCCAGCGGAGATGACGGACGATGTCGCGGGTGATCCGCAACGCGTCGAGTTCGTCGTGGGCGAGGTAGTCGGAGAGGCCGCTGGTCCGACTGTGCATCTCGGCACCGCCGAGCGTCTCTTCGTCGACGATCTCGTCGATCGCCATCTTGACCAACGGCGGGCCGCCCAGGTAGGCGGTGCCGCGCTCTTTGACGAACACGGTGTAGTCGCTCATGCCCGGCACGTAGGCACCGCCGGCGGTGTTGGGACCGAAGGCGGCGGTGATCGTCGGGATGCCCTCGCGTGAGAACTGGGTCTGGTCGCGGAAGCCGGCCCCGCCGCGGATGAAGATGTCGGCTTGGTGCGGGAGGTCGGCTCCGGCGGACTCGATCAGGTTGACCCACGGGAGACGGTTCTGACGGATGATCTCGCGGAAGCGCTCGCCCTTGTCGAGCGACCGGGGGTTCGTGGAACCGCCACGGTACGTCATGTCGCTCGCGGTGATGGCGCACTCGACGCCCTCGATGACGCCGATCGCGTTCACGATGCCGCCGCCGACCGGGAACTCGCTGCCCCAGCCGGCGAGTGGGCTCAGTTCGAGCAGCGGTGTGTCGTGGTCGACGAGCTGTTCGATGCGTTCGCGGGCGAGCAACTTGCCGCGGGCGCGATGCCGGTCGACGTATCTCTGCCCCCCGATCGACGGCACCGACGCCAGCTGCTCGGCGACATCGGACCAGAGCGACTCCATGGCCGCCAGGTTCGAGCGGTACTCATCGGAGCCGGTGTCGAGCTTGGACCGGATGACGCTCATGTCGGGGTCTCCACCGCGGCGAACCTAACGGATCGACCAGGGCCCCCATCCAACCGGAGCTCCGGCTCTGATCTCCTCGCGCGTCGGGAAGGTGGCGATCAGGCGGAGGTGTGGCGGGACCCCGTGGTACGGCTCGGATGCTCCCACCAGCTCGGCGCAGGTCGCACACGAGAACGGGTGGTCGGGCACGAAATTGGTGTGCGACACGCGGTCGGCCCGCACCCTGCCGGCATAGGCACCGCAGACGGCGACTTCACGATCGCGAGCGTCTCGAACGCTGCCCACCGGATCGCGCCCGTCTCGCAACGCGTGGGACTTGTCGTTGATCATCCGAACCGTGGGACCCGTTCGGTCGACGCAGAGGCGCACTCCGTTCGCCTTTCGCCACCGGTAGGCGCGTTGACGACAGGCGTTGGTGCAGTACACACGCGCTCTCCCAGGGGTGTAGCGACACCGGACCACCTCCTGCCCACAGACCGGGCAGGGGTGGACGTCGGCGATCTCGGCGTCGGGATCCTCCTCGGTGCCGGTCGGTCCGCGTTGTGCCGCAGGACGATCGAAGCGAGCAGGTGACGACAGCGGCTGATTCATGAGACCCACCATCGCATCGGGGTGTCACAAGGTTGGTCGCCTCGCTCGACGGCGGCGCCACTGGGCCCTGGTCTGGGCGACACCCGTTCCGCAGCGTGGTGAATCGTCTCACCGTGGTGGCCCGCCGTGCTGTCGAATCGTCTCACCGTGCGGATGCTCGGACGTTTCGAATCGTCTCGCCGCGCAGACGGCGCTGCCCTGCGTCCGGACGCACCAACGCAAGCAACGCGACACCGAGACGATTCACCACAACCCCCGACACCAGCCACCGAGACGATTCACCACAACCCCCGACACCGACCACCGAGACGATTCACCACGCGAGCGCGACGACCCCTCCGCCGCTCAGGTCACGCCGACATACCGAGCCACCGCCCAGCGACGATCGGTCGGCATCGCCACCAGGTGGCCGGCGTTGCTACCGTCGCCCCGGATGGACGTGCACGACGTACTCGACGACCTGATCGCCGAACAACACGCGCTCGACGCGGTGGTGGCACCACTGCGTCCCGAACAGTGGGCGCTGCCGACTCCGTCACCGCGATGGACGATCACCGATCAGATCGGCCACCTCGCCTACTTCGACCGCACTGCGGCACTCGCGATCGATGATCCCGAGGCGTTCGTCGAACACCGCAACGAGCTCGTGGCATCGATGACCGATGACGCCGCCGTCGACGAGACGACGCTGGGGGCGTTCCGACAACTCGGCCCCGGGGATCAGCTCCTCGAGTGGCGACACCGGCGCCAGGAGCTCGAGCGGGCGGGGCGGACGCTCGACGACTCGACCAGAGTGGAGTGGTACGGGCCGTCGATGGGCGCCAAGTCGTTCCTCACGGCACGCCTCATGGAAGTCTGGGCGCACGGTCAGGACATCTGTGACGCGATCGGTGTCGATCGTCCACCGTCCGACCGGATCCGTCACATCGCCCAACTCGGCGTGATCACCCGCGGCTGGAGCTACCTCGTGCGTGGTGAGCAGCCGCCGGACGACCACATCGCCGTCGAACTCGTCGCCCCGTCCGGCGACACCTGGCGGTGGGGAGACGACGCCGGTGGTAGCGATCGAATCGCCGGTCCCGCTGTCGACTTCTGCTTGGTCGTCACCCAACGTCGCCATCTCGACGACACCGCACTCGTCGTCGAAGGTGCGTCCGCGCGCGACTGGATGTCCAAGGCACAAGCATTCGCCGGTGGCCCGACCACCGGCCCGTCCCCTCGAGGAGACCACTGATGGACTTCGACATGCCTGCCGATGACGACCCCCGTCGCCTCGCCGTCCGCGAGTGGCTTGCGGCACATCCCCACCCCAGCAACGCCGATCTGCACGCTGCCGGCTACATCGTGCCCCACTGGCCCGAGCCCTACGGCCTCAACGCCGATCCGATGCACCAGCTCATCATCGATGACGAGTTGAAGCGTGGCGGCGTCATCCGGACCTCGTCGTCGACCAATGCGATCGGCGTCGGCTGGGCCGCGCCGACGATCTACCTCGCCGGCAGCGACTGGCAGAAGGAGCGCTTCCTTCCGACGATCTTCAGCGGTGAGGAGATCTGGTGCCAGTTGTTCTCCGAACCGGATGCCGGTTCCGATCTTGCCAATCTCGGCACCCGAGCCGTACGCGACGGCGACGAGTACGTGATCAGCGGTTCGAAGATCTGGACCTCTGGTGGCCACCACTCCCAGTTCGGCATCCTGATCGCGAGAACCGACCCGGACGTCCCGAAGCACAAGGGAATCTCCTACTTCATCGTGCCGATGGACCTCCCGGGCATCGAGCTCCAGCCCATCGTCGACATGACGACCGCACACTCGTTCAACCAGACCTTCTTCGACAATGTGCGGCTCCCCGTCGAGTACCGCGTCGGACAAGAAGGCGACGGCTGGCGACTCGCCAAGGTGACGCTCGCGAACGAGCGCGTCTCACTCTCGTCGTCCGGCTCGTTGTGGGGAGTCGGTCCGACCGCCGACCAGCTGCTCGACCTCGTCCGCCAGAACGGGGGCCTCGACGACCCGATCGAGCGTCAACACTTCGCTCAGCTCCACATCGAAGCCGAAGTCCTACGCCTCAGTCGCCTGCGCACACTCTCCGCCCGCCTCCAGGGCAAGACCCCAGGAGTCGAGGCGTCGATCCAGAAGGTGATCGGCGACGAGCAAGGTCAGGTCGTGATGGCGCTCGCCAAGTCGCTCGCCGGCGCCCACGGCATGATCGCCGGCTCGGGACCCGCCGGCGATCTACCCGCCGGCGCTTCCGGCGGGCCGACCGAGGTGAACTTCAGCCGTGACACGTCGCACTATCCCGACGTCGACCCCATCTGGCACTACGGCTTCTTGTTCTCACCGGCACTCACCTTGGGCGGCGGCACGTTCGCCGTGCAGCGCAACATCATTGCCGAGCAGGTCCTCGGGCTCCCACGCGACATCAATGTCGAGCAGGGGTTGTCGTGGGCCGAGTCGAGACGTAGCCGGTCGTGACGTGACCCGGGTGACGAACGGTCACGGCTTGCCGTTGCCGCGCCCCTGACCGTTCTCGCCGGCCCGCTCGTTCTTCGTCTTCCCGGACCGCCCACGATCGTTCGCATGGGGCGGCCTGCCGGACTCTTTGTCGGCCCGCTCGGCGCTCACCTCGGTCGGTTCGTCGCCCGTGGTCACGACGTCGTCATCGCCCGCGTCACCAGCAGCGTCATCGTCGCCTGAGCACCGCTCGAGGAACGGAGCGAGATCCGCCTCGAACGACTCCGCCGACGGATCGACGTCACCACGGGCAACCGCCGCCGTCGCCTGCCCCTTCTCGCATCCCGTGAGCTCCGTCGTCTCGGTGAACTCCGAGACCACCGCACCATGGTTCACCTCGTCGCTCGACTCGTCCTCGTCCTCGTCCGCGTCATCATCGCCCCCATCGTCCTCAGCGTCGTCGTCACCCGAGCACCGGTCGAGGAACGGGGCGAGATCCACTTCGAACGACTCCGCCGACGGATCGACATCACCACGGGCAACCGCCGCCGTCGCCTGACCCTTTTCACACCCCGTCAGCTCCGTCGAACGCGTGAACTCCGACACCGCCGCACCATGGTTCGCCTCATCGCCCAACTCCTCCCCTGAAGCGTCGCCATCCGCCTCGTCATCGCCCGCACCCCCAGCAGCATCGTCATCCGAGCACCGCTCGAGGAACGGGGTGAGATCCGCTTCGAACGACGTCGACGACGGATCGACATCACCACGGGCAACCGCCGCCGTCGCCTGACCCTTCTCACACCCCGTCAAAGCCGTCGAACGCGTGAACTCCGACACCACCGCACCATGGTTCACCTCATCGCCCAACTCGCCTGGAGCGTCGCCGTCCGGCTCCGCGTCACCCGGCTCGGAAGCGGACTTCGGACGGGCACCGTCCTCGTCGCGCTCACCTCCGGCATCAACGCCGTCGGCACCGTCTTCGGCAGGCATCGACTCGTCTGCGACCAGGACCGGTCCGTCGTCGGGCGACGGCACCAACGGAACGCCGGCGCCGGCGGCCGCCGCCGCGCCGACACCCGTCGAGATCACCACCAGCGCGGCGATGACCTTGCCGGTCAGCGTCTGCAACAGCGTCGACAGTTGGATTCGCATGCGTCGTGTCCTCCCTGAGACAGAGCGTCGCGCCACCGGCGCAGGTCACACTCCGTGGACGTTCCCAGAGTACATCGCCCCAGCCAACGCAGCGTTACGGCATCGCCGTCAAGATCACCTCAATGGGCGACCCTCGTCCTACCCCTCCCCGGTCAGTGTCGGGCCGCCTGTCGCTGCCACAACGTCGTCGCGGATGTGCCAACCAGTGCCGTGACGGACACGCGCTCGGAACCGAGGCGTTCGCCCAGCCACCCCGCTGCCGGAATGACGGCAGCGACGGCGAGCAGCAAGACGACTGCGACCGTCGATCACGGTGACGAACACCCCACGGATGTGCACGGAGGCGTGGCTCGCAGCGCCGTACCCAGTGGCCTTCAGACCGCTCATGGGCGACGGCGTCCCTCGTGCGGATGAAGTCGCGAGGACAGGGATTGGCCGAGCCGACCCAGGGGTAGGCGTCCGAGGTCACGACGAGGTGACAGCAAAGGAGAACCCCCATCATGAAGCGCACTACCCGCCGCACGACCGCACTCGCCGTCACGGGCGTCCTTGCTCTCGGAGGACTGACCGCCTGTGAAGACGACGGCGACGGCATCGAAGACGACGTTGAGCAGGACGTCGAAGAAGACGTCAACGACGCCGAGAACGACGTCGACGACGGCGTCGACGAAGTCGAGGACGAACTCGACGGCGACCCTGATGACGGTGGCGAAGAAGACTGACCCGACGGGTCAGCGACGGACCAAGTGAGGTTCCGTCACCACCGCCACTGATCCAACGCATGATTCTGCGCTC
>NZZV01000153.1 GCA_002698945.1 Acidimicrobiaceae bacterium | reverse complement strand
GCCGAGCTGAACAACACAAATCAGCTCACGACTGACGAGATGACCGTCGACACCGACGCCTCGCACACCACCCCACGGCACTTGGCCGCGGCCGCCCCTCCGGGCGCGAGCGACGAACATCGAGCCCCCAGAGCGGACCCTCGTCGCAACAATGACTGAGACGCTGTCACCGTGAGGTCGGCAGCAGCGATGGGCAAGTGTCGATGGCGGCGATCAATTCACCCGTGAAGCTCTCGATCGTGGCGTCTACCGGTAGTGGATTGCCTCCGACCTCAAACCGGACTCCCCCACACGAGAACGCCCATCGGATGATCCCGGAGTCGTACTCGACGATGGCGACGTCGACGCCACCGATTGAGTCGGTGGAGTTGATGATGGGATCGCCCCGAAATCGCTGCTCCTCAGTCGCCAACACCTGGAGCACGCCGTGGTCGTGCTCGACGGTGATGTTCGCGCCGAACGGGTCGGGTGGGTCATAGGTGGGCTCAACGCCGAGTTCGTCGAGCGCCTCGAGGACGAGCGCTCGAACCGGATTCGCCGATGGAACGGTGCTTGTTGGATCGCGAGTCTGACTGGGGGCCAGGTCGGGCTCCGCTGCGGCCGGGGAATCGGACGGTCGCGCTCGGACGTTCACCGTGCTCCGACCATCGGTGCCCGTGGACTCTGGGAGGTGGGTTCGACCGCCAGCGGTCTGAGCGGCGGCGTCGCCGGTAGACATGTCCGACACCTTCGACGGCAGCGGCTCGACCGTTGCGGTGGGGTCACCACATGAGAGCACTGATGCTGCCAGCAGGAGTGCGGTGACGGGTCGAGACTTCATGATCCCAGAGTGGCAACCGTGAATTACTCTGTCAACGGCGTGGAAGAAGCCTCGCAAAGTCGGCAACGTGAGGATTCCCTTCGTAGCGACCGAACTGCCGGTTCCAGAGCCGGCGCTCAGGCCAATCGAGGCATGTTCTACTTGAGTCATCCCGACCTGTTGTGTCGTGGTGGCGCCACCAGTCACACCACATCGCTCAGAACATCGCAACAAGCATCTCAACCACGCCGTGCAGATCGGCACCTACACAGGAGTGTTCTCGGCCTCGAGCCGCTCGATATCGCGATCACCGTCGGCGGTCGGCGTCGTACCGCTCGCTGTGCCGGGTATGCGCTCGATCAGGCTCGCCGGTTGCGCTCAGAGTCGGCCTCGAAGAAGCGATGGCCGGAACCTCCTCCGCCATCGACTCCACCCTCAGCCGGTCCGAACGCGTCGCGCACGTTCCTCGCCACCTGCGTGCCGTCGTGTTCCAAAGGATTGCGCTCTGAGGCCGTCGGATGAAGCAATCGACGCACGGATTCCCGGATGTCTTGCCAGAGCGACACGTTGGCTCCTATCTCTCGCTCCCTTCGACCATACGCACCGGGTCGCCAGACTCCAGCTTCCCCCGGGGGTCTGCGAGCCGAACGGCAATGGCAGTACGGGGTCTCAGCAGTCGTTCTGCTCGTAGCTCATTCCCACCACTTGATTGGAGGTGTCGAGTTGGAAGATCACCGGCCCAAGACCCGCGAGTCCGAGAAACCGATCGCCCTGGCGCCAGGACTGATCCCAGTCGAGGTTCTCCAAGCGGTCGGCTGATGTCCCGAGCCCGATCCCGTCGTCGGTCGTGATCCCGCTGGCTTCGGTGATCTCGGCGTCGAGCGGCGGCGAAAATGTCAGCGCCGTGTCTCCGATGGTCCACCCGGCAAGATAGGTCAATCCGGCAGGGCCCTCGCGACGGGCGAGTACGTAGCGGATGTCGTCCCACAGCAGCGACCGGTACTCGGAAGCACCGGTGCAGGCGTAGTCGGCTGGCATCGGCACCCAGCTGGTGTCGGCGTCCACATCGCCCAGTGCCTCACTGACATCCTCGACGAGCGCTGTTTCGTCCACCTCGGTCAGGGCGGCGTATCCGAACACCGTCGGGGTGGCTCCGGGCTCGCCATCAAGGTTGAAGTCGAGCGCGCCCTCCGCCCCGGCGGGTGCCGGCTCGGTTGCGCGGGTGGTCGTTGGAGCATCAGTCGTTTGGGTGGCACCGGTGGTCGTCGGGGGCTCAGTCGTTTCCGGTGCCATCGTTGCCGGCGCGTTCGTGGTGCTTGGAGCTTCGGTCGTCTCCGGCACTGTCGTCGTCGGCGCTTCCGTCGTTTCAGACGGCTCGCTGGTCGATGAAGTCGTCGTCGGCGCAACGCTGGATGACGGAGCGATGGTCGTATCGAGTGAGTCTGTTGACGCTGACTCGTCAGATCCGCACGCCGACATGACAGCGAGCGATGAAACGGTGAGGAATGCGATGCATCGGTGAGATGACAGAATGGCTGAGTGCCCCCTTTTGTTGCTTGACGGCAGCACTCCGCAGAGGCCGCCGCACCGTTCGGCATACCCGGCTCAAGTTCTCATCAACCACCGATCGGCAAGGCGGGATCGGAAGTCGGCGTTTCCCGACAAGGACGGAGCTCCTCAAGGCCAGCTCGCGACCGCACATATCGCGGTCGCGCCATTCGCCCGCGACCGCTCGCGTACGGCACGTAGATGCTCGGTCCGGTGTCCCACAACGCTCGGACTTTTGATCGTTGACGGGTGCCTTCCAACGCCGGCTGAAGGTCACTCCACTGATCAGATCTACGGCCACTCACCGTCGCCGTGGACATCGCCGGGAGTTGGCCGACACGGGCAGATGGCCGTGGCCACCGACACGTGTGACCGCCCGCGAAGAGCGGCAAGTCACGGCTCGAGTGACTCGGCTCCGACGGTGATCGGTGGCGTGAGGGTCGGTTCGCGGTCAGACTGGATGCATGACCGGGGTGCTGTATGGAGGCGGGGCGCGGGCGCTGCAGGACGAGTTCGACTCGCGGCGGCTGGCGGACGCGCTCCAGACGTTCACGATTCATCACGAGCTGACCGACGAGGACGTCGACCTGATCCGGGCACAGTCGACGGTGTGGATCTCGACCGTCGACGCCGACGGCTGGCCGGACGTGTCGTACAAGGGCGGCGACGTCGGGTTCGTCGAGGTGGTGAGCCCGACCGAGCTCCGCATCCCGAGCTACGACGGCAACGGCATGTGGCGCACCCTCGGCAACGTCGTCGACACCGGGCGGGTCGCATTGTTGTTCATCGACACCGACCGACCGTGGCGGATGCGCGTGCAGGGCACGGGCGTCGTCTCCACCAACGCGGCCGACGTCGAACGCCACGTCGGTGCACAGGCGGTGCTGATCGTGACCGTCGAGCGGGCGTTCCCGAACTGCGGGCGGTACATCCACATCGGCGGCGAGATCTCGAAGTTCGCGCCGCGCCTCGATCACGAACCGCCCATCCCCGACTGGAAACGGTTGGAGGTCCTCCGACCGGCGCTCCCCGAGCGGGATCAGGCAGCGCTCGAGTCGCTCGATCCGTCGAGCGACGGCTGGGACGGGAGTCAGTCGACGGTCGAGTAGCTGGTGCTGCGATCGTCGGTGGTGGCGCCGCCGACCTCGGCGACACACTCGGCCAGATCGGTGAGGTACTGGTCGATCATGCCGGTGTTCGTGTTGCTCACCGTCGAGTGCAGCGTGTCGGGCGGACCCTGCCGGTCGTGGTGCCAGCCCCGCTTCGCTAGGGCGTCGCCGAGCGCGAACACGTCGATCGGCACCGCGGCGTCGGGGTCGGACGCCATCGCGACGAGGTGGTACTGCCCGTCCCCCAGCACGCGAACACCATCGATCGCGGCGATGCCCGCCCGCATCCGGTCGGCGTTGTCGAGCACCGTGCGGGTGAGGTCGACGTAACCGTCGACGCCGAGGTGCTGCATCACGGCCCAGGCACACGCCATCGGCAGGCCGGAACGGGTGCCCTGGAGGTTGGGTGAGCCGTAGAACCCCCCGAGCCACTGGTCGAACAGAAACGTCTGGTACTTCCGCAACTCCTTGGTGCGGTGCAGGATGACCGAGACGCCCTTGGGTGCGTAGCCGAGCTTGTGGATGTCGGCCGAGATGCTGTGCACCCCGTCGACCCGGAAGTCCCAGACGGGCACCTCGCGGCCGAGCATCTCGACGAACGGGAGCACGAACCCACCCATGCACGCGTCGACGTGACAATTGGCGCCGACCGTGGCGGCCAGGGCCGCGATCGCCGGGATGTCGTCGACGACGCCCTGCGGGTACTGCGGCGCCGAGCCGACCACCAGCACGGTGTTCTCGTTGACCAGCCCTGCCATCGCGTCGACGTCGGCGGTCCAGTCGTCGCGGACCGGAGCAGAGTGGATCGGCATGTCGTACATGTGGGCCGACTTGTGGAACGCGGCGTGTGCCGACTCGGCGACGACGATCTCACCCGAACGGATCCCTCGCTCGGCTCGCCCGCGCTCGCGCTCAGCGAGCACCGCGCACTGGATCGACTCGGTGCCACCGCTGGTGAGAAACCCGGCCGCGGTGTCGGGACCGTGGAGCAGCCCGGCGGTCCAGTCGACGACCTCGTTCTGGATCGACCGCAACGACGGGAACGCCATCGTGTTCAGCGCGTTCTCGTGCAGATACATCACGGCCGCTCGCTCCGCGACCTCGTGCACCGACGGTCCGCCGTCGTACACCATCCCGAACGTGCGGCCGTCCTGCCAGCGGGCATCACCCGTGCGCTTGTCGGCCAGATCGGCGATGACGTCGTCGATCGCGCGTCCCTGCTGGGGCAAATCCATGCGGATCACCGTAACGAACCGCTGAGCGACGTAGCGACGCGCGCCCGATCTTGGTACACAGAATGCTCATGTTTCGTGCGAGCCAACCCGGGTACGCGCGATTCACGCCCACGACCATCCCGAAAGGATGATCTCATTGTTGACCCTCACTCCCACCGCCGCGTCGATGCTCACGAACGCTCGTGACCAGCAGGACGGCATCCCCGATGACGCCACGCTGCGCGTCGCAGGCTCGGATGCCGACGGCCAGCCGGGCACGATCAGCATCGGCTTCGTCGAGACGCCGTTCGACGGTGACCAGACGGGCGATGCACACGGTCTCCCCTACTGCGTCGCTCCCGAAGTCGCCGATCAGCTCGACGGTGCTGCGATCGACGTGCAGGGTGCCGGCGAGGAAGCCCGCCTCGTCGTCGTCCCCGTCAGCTGACCGACTCGTTCGTCACCTGCTCGACGTCCCGCTTCGCCGGGGCCTTCACTCAGCCGAAGGCCTCGGCGAGCGCGCTGCGCACGATCGAGCGCAGGGTTCCCGACTCGCTCGGAGTGCCGCCGGCGACGGTCACGGCCCACGTGATCCCGTCGGGCTGATGGAGCACCATGGCATGGGTGTTCTGGATCGTGCCGGTGTGCCCGAATGTGTCGTTCTCGTAGTTGATGATCCCGAGCCCGTAGCCGCCCGGCTGCTGGCCGGTGTCGATCCGGAACCGCATCGAACGCGCCGCCTCCTCGGAGATCGCCTTCCACCCCGGCGTGGCGTGGTCGATCGAGTTCATGATCGCCACCAGGTCGGTCGGCGTGGCGTTCCACGACCCGGCGGCACCGAGCACTTCCATGAAGTTGCGGTTCGGCGTCGGGTAGTGCGACACCTCGTCGGGTCCGAGTTCGTAGGTCGACGTCAGTCGCATGCCGTCGATACCGAGCGGATCGAGGAGCCGCTCCTCCACCACCCGTTCGTACGCCTGACCGGTGACCGCCTCGATCAGGACACCGAGCACGCAGTAGCTCATGTTGCTGTAGCGGTAGCCGTTCCCGGAGTTGACGTTCGTGCTGAGGCCCTTGATGGCGGCGTCGGTGCACGACGTCGCGCCGTTCGAGAAGAACGTCGCCTCGTGCTGCGGGAAGCCGGCGGTGTGGCTCAACAGCTCACGAACCGTCGTCGATGCCACGTCCGGGTCGGGGCCGGTGAGCGACAGGTGATCAACGAGGAGTTGTCCGACCGGCTCGTCGAGTGACAGCAACCCGTCCTCGACCAGCTGCATGGTGACGATCGCCGTGATCGTCTTGGAGATGCTGGCGATCCGGAACCGGTCGGTCGTCTCGACCGCCTCGCCCCCGGCGACGCGCACCCCGAACGCTCCGGCGTGCACCACCTGACCGTCGATCATGACCGCGACCGACGAGGCCTGATTGCCACCGAGCCGCCGCTGCATGGCGGCGTCGAACGCGGCCCAACCCGACTGGTTCGGCGACGCGTTGCCGGCGTCGTCGAGCACGACCATGTCCCCGACGTCGAACTCGACGCCGGCGTCATCGACGTCCGATCCGTCCGACTCGACATCGCCGGGCAGGACGATGTCGCCTTCGCTCGGGAGCGGTACCGACACCACGGTCGGCTCGGCGCGTTCACCACTGGTGAACTCGGGCTCGGGCGGCGCGGCGGCGCGCGCCTGACCACAGGCGGCCGTCAACAACGCGACGACCGCGAGGGTGGCACCGAGGCGCCCCACGTCCCAACTCCGTGAGCTCGACCTGAACATGACGGTGACCATCATGCCCTCATCGTCAGGAATCCCACAACGCGTGAGAGAATGTTCACCGTCGGCGCCCACCAACGGTGCTCGAACCGCCCTCCGGGCGACGCACCGTGACCCTCCACCTCACCGTGACGGAACGGGTCGAGTCTGACTTCAGCCGTGGGTCAGCCGGGCGTGGGGAGCGCGTGTTCGACCGTCAGGACGTCGGCGAAGAGGTCCCCGTGGTCCTCGACCCGCTGGAGTACCTGGTCGCTCGTGAAGCGCAACTCCGCATCGCCGTCGGCGCACGCCTGCACCTCGTCCCACGTCACCGGGGTCGACACCGTCGGCTCGGGCCGGGCTCGCAACGAGTACGGGGCGATCGTCGTCTTGTGGAACGCGTTCTGCGACCAATCGATGAAGATCTTCCCGGGTCGCTCGGACTTGGCCATGACCGTCGTGACCTGCTCGGGCCGTTGGCGTTCCATCACCTGGCCGACGGCGAGCGCGAAGTCGGCCGCTCCGTCATGGGTGGCATCGTCGGTGTTGAGCGGCACGTACATCTGCAGGCCCTTCGACCCCGACGTCTTGCACCATCCCTGCACGTCGATCGAAGCCAACACGTCTCGAACGCCGAGCGCCACCGAACAGCACTCCTCGATCGCGGCCGGAGCGCCCGGGTCGAAGTCGAACACGAGCGCCCGCGGCACGTCGAGGTCGTCGGCGCAGGCCATCGGTGCGTGCAACTCGAGCGCGGCCATGTTCGCCGCCCACACCATCGATGCGGTCTCGTCGATCCGGCAGTACTCGATGCCGCCCTTGCGATCGCCCGGTCCGAGCGCGACGTCGACCCATGGGGGTCGGTGCCCGGGGCAGCGCTTCTCGAAGAAGCCGTTCGTGTCTGTCCCGTCGGGGAACCGCTTGAACGTCAACGCCCGACCGGTCAGATGCGGGATCGCCACGGGAGCGATGCGTGCCATGTAGTCGATCACCTGCGACTTGGTGAACCCACTCGGGTAGAGCACCTTGTCGAGGTTGCTGAGCGAGATCGTCCGTCCCTCGATCTCGACGTCCACGCCGGCCACGAACGATCAGCTCCGGTTCAGGCCGACTTCTTCTTGCGCGACTTGGTCGAGTCGCCACGTGCCTCTTTGGCCTTGGCGACGCTCGCTTCGAGAGCGGCCATGAGGTCGACCACCTTGGGCTTCTCGAGCGGTTCGTCGGGCACCGTGAACTCTTCGCCGGCAGCCTTCTTCTCGATCAGCTCGCGCACCTGCTCGCGGTACTCGTCGTGGTACTTGTCGGGTTCGAACGCCGCGGTCAACGAGTCGACGAGCGACTCGGCCATCGCCAATTCCTTCTTGGTCACCTCGATCTCGTCGAGCCCTTGCAACTCCTCGATCGAGGCCGGATCGACCACCTCGTCCGCGTAGGCGAGCGTCGACATGACGAGTCGGCCGTCCTCGGCCCGGATCGCCGCCGTGTACTGCTTGTTGCGCATCACGAATCGGCCGATCGCCACCTTGCCGGCCTGTTCCATCGCCTGCGCCAGCAGCGCGTACGGCTTCGGATCGGCGCCCGGCGCGACGTAGTACGCCGAGTCGAAGTACACGGGATCGATCTCCTCGAGATCGACGAACTCCTCGAGATCGATCGTCTTGGTCGTCGACGGCATGAACGGTTCGAGCTCGTCGGTGTCGACGACGACGTAGCGGTCCTTCGAGACCTCGTATCCCTTGACGATGTGCTCGTCAGGGACCACCTCGCCGTCCGCGGCCGACACCTTCTGGTATCGGATCCGCGACATCGTGCGATCGTCGAGCTGATTGAACGAGATGTTCTGCCGACGGACCGCATGGAAGAGCTTGATGGGGATCGCCACCAGCCCGAAGCTGATCGTGCCGTTCCAAACCGGACGTGCCATGCCCCCATCATGCCCGGTCGGGCCACCCCTCAACCAGGGGTTCCGGAAGTTCGACCCGAAGATCGACCGGAAGATCGACTGCTCGCGTCAGCCCGCGTCGAGCACGGCGCGGGCCACCAGGTCGGTGCCGAATGCGGTGAGGATCGCCAAGTACAGGAGCCCGGTGGCGGCCATCACGGCGGAGTACTGCCGCTCCTTCAGCGCCGCCTTCGTCACGAACACGAGCACGATCGTCGTGATCGCACTGGCCGCCCAGAACCAGCCCAGCGTGCCGTTCCAACCGTCGTCGATCGTGCCGGTGAACACGCTGATCATGCCGACCGGCAACAGGAGCGAGATCACCTCGACCGGCCAGATCCACCCCAGCGCGGTGACGATCTCGTTCAGGAGACGGCGAGGCAGACCGGGCTGCACGAGGTACCAGTGACCGAGCAACATGGCGTCGGTGACACATCCCAGGAACGCCGCACCCGACAGCGTCCGAAGGAGCGACAGCGCGATGTCGCTGCCACCATCCGGAGCGGCGTCGACGGCGGCCGCGACCAGCCCGATGATGCCGATCAGGGCGGGGACGAGGTCGAGGACCGGTGGAAACTCGGCGCCGAACTCGTCGACGGCACCGTCGTCGTCGGCTCGACCCGCCCGGTCGATCCCCGTCATGGCGGCGACGCGCTCGGTGCGTCGGTCGTGCTCGGCACGCTGGCCGCGCACACCGGCCCGGCGACGCTGCACCGACACCACCAGCGCGACGACGATCGCGGCGATCACCCCGACGGTCGACGCCTCCCGTACCGGCACGGTGCCGTACCGGAGGGCGACCACCAGCGACAGCACCGCCAGAACGAGGTAGGTGCCCCGCAGCAACCAGCCGTATCCGACACCGATCACACGGCGGCGGGTCGTGAACCAGCAGAAGGCCATCCCGCCCACTGCCCATTGGAGGAGCACGGTGGCGGCGTCGAGCTGGATCACGTCGGAGCAGGGTACCGGCGCGCGCCGTAGGCTGACGTGCGCATGCTGCGCCGCGTCACTCCCCTCTTGCTCGCGCTCGTCTCGGTGAGCGGGTGCGCTCTGGGCGAACGACCGACGCTCGAGGCGGCCGCAGTGGTCACCGACCCGGCGACGCAGACGGTCGTCGACCGGCTCGACCGCAGCCCGGTCGTCGACTTCACGGCGACGTACGCGATCACGCCGTCGTCCGCGGCCGACTCGACCATCGCGACGGTCAGTTCCGACGACGGCGTCACGACGACCCAGATCGGCGACGTCGTGTTCACGACCGACCCGGCCGGGAACACCACGACGTGCCGCACCGGTGGCGTCGAGTGCACGGACGGCGCCGACGACGCACGGGTCAGCAATCTCGGTATCACCCACCGGTTCTGGAGTTCATCGGCACGCCAGCGGCTGGTCACCGACGCCGCACGACGGATCGGCACGAGCACCGGCACCACGGACACGATCGGGGGTCAGGCCGCCGTCTGCGTCGCGATCAAGCTCCCCAGTTCGATCGAGGCGGTCGGCACCGTCAGCTACTGCGCGCTGGAGCAGGGCATCCTCGCCCGCTACATCGGCGCCGACGGCACGATCGAACTGACCTCGTTCGACGTCGCCCCCACCGTCTCGCAACCCTGACGACGCCCGGCCGTCGGTCGGCGACGTCCTGTCACACGGCGACGTCGTGCAGCGCGTGATCGACGGTGTTGGTCGGCATCGGCCCGTCGTCGGTGGCGACGACGATGTCCTCCAGCCGCATGCCCCATTTGCCGGGCACGTAGATCCCCGGCTCGACACTGAACGCGTGCCCGGGCTGCAGCGGCGTGGTGTTGCCCTCGACGATGTAGGGGTCCTCGTGCTCCTCGAGCCCGATGCCGTGGCCGGTGCGGTGGACGAAGTACTCGCCGTACCCGGCGTCGGCGATGACCTGGCGGGCAGCACGATCGACGTCCTCACACGGCGTGCCGACCGTGGCCGCAGCGACGGCGGCAGCCTGCGCTTCGTGCAACACGGCGTAGGCCTCGGCGATGTCGGGCGCGTCGGCCGCCACGTCGCCGGTGAAGACACACCGGGTGATGTCGGAGCAGTAGCCGTTCATCGTGCCGCCGAAGTCGCAGAGCACGATCTCTCGCTCACGGATGACGCGGGAGCCGGCGTGATGATGAGGACTGGCAGCGTTCTCGCCGGCGGCGACGATCGCGAAGTTCACCTTCTGGTGGCCCTCGGCGACGATGCGAGCGGACAGTTCGGCCGACACGTCGGCCTCCGTGCGACCCACGAGCGGGATCCGGCCGGCCTGGAGGTCGGCGGCGATCCGGTCGACGGCGGCGCCAGCGGCCGCCAGCGCATCGATCTCGGCCCGGTCCTTGACCATTCGGAGCGGGCCGACCACGTCGACGGCACGTCGGTACTCGGCGCCCGGTAGATGCGGGAGCAGCTCGACGAGGAACCGTGCCCACATCTGGTCGCCGACCGCGACCCGCTCCGCGCCAGGGATCAGTTCTGCGGCGAGTCGGGTCGGATCGTCGGTCTCGTTCCAGGGCTGCAGCTCGAACACCCCCGGTTGCGGCTCGACCCGAGGCGCCTCCAGCCGCGGGATCAACATCGTCGCGTCGCCGTCGCGCGGGACGACCAGCATCGTGAGCCGTTCGAGCGGCATCGCCTGATAGCCGGTGAGGTACGGCAGGTCGTGGCCGACCGACAGCAGCAGGGCATCGACGCCTTGCTCGGTCATCGCGGTACGGACCCGGTCGAGGCGGTCGAGGTAGATCGAAGTCACGTCGCCGAGCGTATCGGCGGCCGGCGACCCGGCCGATTCAGCGACCCGGCTGCGATCTCACCGCCACAGCGGCCCGAGGACCGCATCGACGAGTGGCCGCACTTCGTCGACCGGGAACGGCTCGGCGGCCATCATCCGTCGGAAGAAGATCGGCGCCACGATCCGCTCGGTCGTGGCGCGTGTGTCGACGTTCGCGTCGAGGTGCCCGGCATCACGCGCGGCGTCGAGGATCGACGCCCCGTAGGCCAGCCGCTCGTCCGAGGTGCGGACGTGGTACGCACGCACCTCGGGGTCGGTGACGCTCGCCTCGATCAGCGCCGGGATACACGCCGCGAACCGACCGAACGCCACGTGTTCGGCGATCGCCTCGACGAAGGCGACGATCGACTCGTACGGGTCGTCGGTCTCGTGATGGCGCGGCATCTGCTTGAGCGATGCGATCACGTCGGCGAACAGGTCGAGCTTGCCGGACCAGTGCCGATAGATCGTCGCCTTGCTCGCTCCGGCGCGCCGTGCGACCGACTCGATCGTGAGCGCCCCGTATCCGACGTCGGCGAGTTCGTCGAGCGCCGCCGCGATGATCGCCGCCCGCGTGCGTTCGGTACGGGGATGCACCCGGTCGTCGGTGGCGTCCGGCGACGGTGTCACGAGCGCCGCCCGGCAAGGTAGACCGCCACGCCCGTCAGCACCGACACCGCCGCCGAGGCGAAGAACGCCACGTTGACCGCATCGGTGAATGCCACACCCGCCTGTTCGATCAGATCCGCTCCCGCGTCGCCACCGAGCCGGCGGCCGACGCCGACGGCCGCCCCGATCGACTCGTCGGCGGCCGCTGCGACCTCGGCCGGAAGACCGGTCGCGTCGAACGACGATCGGTACTGCGACGCCACGATGCTGCCGAGCACAGCGATGCCGAGCGCTCCGCCGAACTCGCGGGTCGTGTCGTTGACGGCCGACCCGACGCCTGCCTTGTTGAGCGGCACCGACGACATGATCGCGCCCGTCGCCGGAGCGATCGTCACCGCCATGCCGGCGGCGAGCAGGACGAAGCCGGCGGCGATCGAGAGGTAGGGCGTGGCGGGTGTGACGAAGCCGAGGAGGAGGAAGCCGGCCGCCATCGAGGCGAACCCGCCGGCGACGACCCGGTTGAGTCCGAAGCGCTGCACCAGGTGGTCGCTGCGAGGCGAGACGGCGATCATCGTGAACGCGAACGGCAATGTCGCGACGCCGGCCCGGAGTGGGCTGTATCCCTTGACGAACTGGAAGTACTGGGTGATGAGGAAGAAGAACCCGAACATCACCATGAACCCGAGTGTGATGATCACCGTTCCGGTCGAGAACGGTCGAGACCGGAAGTACGGCATCGGCAGCATCGGGTGCTCGGTGTGACGTTCCCAGACCACGAACCCGACGAGCAGCCCGATCCCGACGACGAACCCGCCGACGACCAAGTCGTCACTCCACCCGCGGGCCGGGCCCTCGATGATGCCGAACAGGAGCGCACCGATTCCGACCAACGACAGCACGGCGCCGATCGGGTCGAGCGGCGTCGACTCGTCGTCCTTGCTGCGCGGCGCGTAGATGGCGACGATCACGATTACGATCAGTGGGGTCACGGCGTTGACGACGAACGCCGAACCCCACCAGAACGACGGGAAGATCCACCAGCCCGTGAGCAGGAAACCGACGAGCAGCGGGCCGAGCGCGCCTCCGGCGCCGGCGAAACCGGCCCACACGGCGATCGCCTTTCCGCGCTCGTGGGGCGGGAAGATGGCCGTCAGGAGCGACAGGGTCGCCGGCATCACGAAGGCCGCGCCGATTCCCGACACCGCACGCGACGCGATCACCTGATTCGCGGTGTCCGCGATCGCCCCGAGCAATGACCCACCCGCGAAGATCGCCAGACCGATCATGAGCAGTCGCTTTCGCCCGAATCGGTCACCGATCGCTCCGGCGCTCAGCAGCAGACCGGCGAACACGATCGCGTAGGCGTCGACGATCCACTGCAGATCGGTGGCGGTCGCGTCGAGATCTTGCTGCAGTGACGGGATCGCCACGTTGAGCCCCGACACGGCCATCACGACCATCACGAGGCTGAGGCACATCACACCGAGCAGGAACCACCGCCGGGCGTAGATGTCGGGACGCTCGTGCAGGGGAACGTCGGGCAGGATGCGGTCACGAGATGCGGTCACGGGGGCTCCGATCGATCTTGGTCGGGATGCACTTGGGAAACGACAGCGTTTCGTTCGAAACGGTACCGTTTCGTCAGTCGCGACGCAAGGATCGTTTCCGCTCGGTCACCGCCAACTCGACGATCTCGTCGAACGCCGCCGGATCCTTCAGCGCTCCTCGGCTCGCCGCCTCACCCGGGTCGACGCCGAGCAGCACCTTTTTCACGGGGAGCTCGAGCTTCTTGCCGCTGAGCGTGGTCGGCACCGCCCGCACGTGATGCACCCGGTCGGGGACGTGCCGCGGTGAGAGTCCGGATCGAACGGTCGACCGGATCGCCGTGGTCAGCGCCTCGTCGAGTTCCCGGCCATCGTCGAGCGACACGAACAGCACGAGCTCGCCCGGATCGTCCGCGCCGTCGCCCTCGAGGTGGACGACGAGACTGTCGGCGACGCCGTCGACACCTTCGACGACCCGATAGATCTCGGCGGTCCCGACCCGCACGCCGCCGCGGTTCAGGGTCGCGTCGGACCGCCCGCTGATGATGCAGCTCCCACGCTCGGTGATCGTGATCCAGTCGCCGTGACGCCAGACACCCGGAAAGTGCTCGAAGTAGGCGGCTCGATAGCGCGTCCCGTCGGTGTCGCCCCAGAAGCCGACCGGCATCGAGGGCATCGGCTCGGTGATCACCAGCTCGCCCTGCCCACCGACGATCGAGTGACCCGACTCATCGAACGCCGCCACCGCGGCGCCGAGATAGCTGCACGGGATCTCACCCTCCCAGACCTGCGTGAGTGGACTCCCACCCACGAACGCCGAGCAGACGTCCGTCCCACCCGAGATCGGGGAGATCAACGCATCGGGCGCGACGTGGTCGTGGATCCAGCGGAACGCATCGGCCGTCAGCGGTGCGCCCGTCGATCCGACCGCCCGCACGAGCGACAGGTCGAACTCGTCCGACGGTCGCAGGCCGGCTCGCTGACACGCCGAGTAGTACGGCGCCCCACCACCGAACCAGGTGATGCCTTCGTCCGCCGCCAGCTGCCACAGCGTGGAGGGTCCGTCGTGGTTCGGATCGCCGTCGAAGGTGACGAGCCGCGCCCCGTGCAGCAACCCCGAGACGAGGTAGTTCCACATCATCCAGCCGGTGGTCGTGAACCAGAAGAAGACGTCGTCGGCGGTCATGTCGGCGTGCAGCCCGAGCGTCTTCAGGTGTTCGAGCAGGATCCCACCGTGGCCGTGGACGATCGGCTTCGGCAGTCCGGTCGTGCCCGACGAATAGAGCACGTAGAGCGGATGGTCCGCGGCGACGTGGGCGAACTCGAGTGGCGCCGGATCGTCGGCCAACAGCTCGCTCCATGCCACGACACCGGGAGCGACACCGGGAACGACATCGGGAGCGTCTGCCGGTGCGTCGTCGGTGGGCGACGTCGATGCGCCGGGTGCTGCCAGGTACGGCAGGCACACCGTCGCCGCCAGCGACGGCAGCCCTGCCTGGATGGCGGCGAGTTCGTCGCGGCGCGACACGTCGCGCCGCCCGTACCGGTAGCCGTCGACGGCGAGCAGCACCGTCGGCTCCACCTGCCGGAACCGATCGAGCACGGCCTGCACGCCGAACTCGGGCGCGCACGACGTCCAGATCGCACCCAGGCTGCTCGTCGCGAGGAACGCCACGACGGTCTCGGGCACGTTCGGCAGATACGCCGCGACGCGATCTCCCTCTCCCACACCGAGGCGGACCAACCCGGCGCGAGCGCGCCGGACCTGGTCGACGAGCTGAGCCCACGTCACCTCGACGCGAGGGCGCGACTGCGAGATCCCGACCATCGCGACCTCGTCGTCGCGGCCATCCGCCATCCGACACACGTGCTCGGCGTAGTTCAGACGCGATCCGGTGAACCAGCGCGCGCCGGGCATGACCCGACGATCGAGCACCGAGTCGTACGGCGTCGACGAGACGACGTCGAACTCGTCCCAGATCGCCGCCCAACACTCCTCCAGCCCGTCGCCGATCGACCAACGCCACAGGTCGTCGTAGTCGGCGAAGCGGCGCCCGCTCCGTCGTTCGCACGCGTCGGCGAAACGGCCCAGCGCCGTCGCGGCGCGGGCATCGGCGGGCGGCGTCCAGAGCACTCGTGGCGTCGTCATCGAGCCGAGCTTCGCGCACCACGGTGCCGCCGCGACAAGCCCGTGGCGGTCGGACCCGTCTTCGGAGCGCTCGACGCCAGGTCGGCGATCGTCGTAACGTGCCCGGTATGGGATCGATGGTCGACTTCGCAAGCAACGGCACGACGGCACGCGGGTACCTCGCCGCCCCCGAAGGCGGGTCCGGCCCGGGGGTGATCGTCGTCCAGGAGTGGTGGGGGCTCGACTCGGGCATCATCGAGATGGCCGACCGGCTGGCGGCCGCCGGATTCGTGGCGCTCGCCCCCGACCTGTACCACGGTGAGCTGGCGGGTCACACCGAGATGGACAAGGCGGGTGAGCTGATGACCCAGCTCCCGATGGACCGCGCCGCCCGCGACATGAGCGGCGCCGTCGACTTCCTCGCCGACCACGACAGCACCACCGGTGACGGGATCGGGGTGATGGGCTTCTGCATGGGTGGCATGCTCACCTTCATCCTGGCCGCGGAGCGTCCCGACAAGGTGAAAGCCGCCGTGCCGTTCTACGGCTTCCCGACCGGCGACGGCCAGCCCGACTACAGCAAGGTCACCGCCGTCATCCGCGGCCACATGGCCGAGCACGACGACTTCTTTCCACCTGATGCCGCTCGCGAGCTCGAAGCCGAACTCCAGCGACTGGGCGTCGACGCCGAACTGACCGTGTACCCCGGTTCCGGGCACGCCTTCATGGCACCGCACAACGCGCTCGGCACCCAGGACCAGGAGCTCTACGACCGGATCTGGCCGCAGGCGACCTCGTTCCTGCACGAACAGCTCGACTGAGCGAGGGCTCCCCACGATTCGAACCAGCGGGTCGAAACCCGCGGGCGGGTTCAAGCGGGACGGCCGATCTGCCGACAAACCGGACAGACCGATCACCGGTCCCACCGATCAGGTCGAGACGCAACCCACCAGATGTTCCCGCCCAGCCAGACGAGCCCGCCCATGTTCGAATCTCGCCATCCGAGACTGCCCCAGGATCCACGCTTCTACGAAGCCGTCCTCGATCTCGTGCCCACCCCCATCCTGGTCGTCGATCGCGACGGCGCGGTGTCCTACGGCAACCAGGCGCTGATGGACCTCTCCGGCTGGACGTACGAGAACGGCATCGGACTCCAGATGCTCGACACGATCCACCCCGACGACCTGCCCGGCGTCGTCGAGGCGTACCGGACCGTCGTCGACATCGCCGGCGGTACGGGCACCACGCGGCCCTGGATGCCGATCAGGTTCCGGATCCTCACCCGGGACGGCCGTGTCGTGCCGATGGAGGCGACCGGGGTCGGTGCGCTCGGCATGCCCGAGGTCGACGGCATCATCTACCACGTACGCGACTGTCGCGACGACGAACTCCTGGCCGACGTGTTCGCCGGCGTCGCGTCGCACGATCCGGTGTCGAACGGATGCCGCCCGCTCGTCGAACGGTTGGCGCTCCCGCCGCACGCGATGGCGGTCGCCGTGTTCGAGCAACACGCCAACGGCTCGGCCCGATGCGTCGTCTCGAGCGACGACCGGGTCGCCTCGCTCCCGGCCACGTCGACGGCACCGGTGCCGTGGAGCGGCTTGTCGACGGCGCCGGCACGCGTCGACATCGCTTCGCTTCCCCCCGACGTCGCCGCACCCTTGCTCGACGCAGGGTTCGGCGCCGTGTTCCACGCCGGGGCCCACTCCCCGGACTTCGACATGACCCTGCGGCTCGTCGCCTGCACGATGGCGGACCACCCGTCGGTGCAGGGTCCGATCAGCCAGATCAGCCAGGCGCGCGAGCTGCTCAGCCTGATCACCACCAAGTCCCACAACGACCGCACGATCGCGAGCAACGCGATGCGGGACGATCTGACCGGCCTCCCGAATCGCTTGGGGCTCTCGCACCGCTTCGACCGCATCATGGCGACGACCGACGACTGCGCCGTGATGTTCATCGACATCGATCGCTTCAAGCCGATCAACGACGAATTCGGCCACGCCGCCGGCGACCACGTCCTCGCCTCCGCGGCCGATCGCCTGGTGCGTGCCGTCAGACCGGACGACTTCGTGAGCCGGATCGGCGGTGACGAGTTCGTCGTCGTCCTGACCGACACCGCCGGTCGCCTCGCCAACAGCACGGTGCGCCAGGTCGCCGACCGGATCGTGAGCGTGCTCGGTGAACCGATCGTCTACGAAGGACACTCGATCGAGGTCGCGGCCAGCGTCGGGGTGGCCCTCGGGCACCATCGGGACCTCGACGAGTTGATCGCCAAGGCCGACGGTGCGATGTACCGGGCGAAGCGGGCCGGTGGCGACCGACACCACGTCACGATCGACTCCGCCGCCTGACTGCTCACTGTGGCGCCCCGTCGGGCACACTGGGACGATGAGCGATCGCGATCCCATTCACGGCTGCATCGACCGCTGGTTCGAACACATTCGCGGCGAGCTCGACGGCGGCCTCGATGCCATCCTGCATCCCGACTGCACCTTCCTCTCACCGATCGTGTACACACCCCAGGAAGGGCGTGAGATCACCAAGCTGTACCTGCGGGCTGCAGGCACCACGCTCGCCGACGTCGACGCCGACGCACACGGCGACGCCTCGACGCCCACCGTCGACGAGAGCGGCAAGTTCGGCTACGTGAAGGTGATCCGCGAAGGCCACCACGCGATGCTCGAGTTCGAATCGACCGTCGACGGCAAGTACGCCAACGGTGTCGACATCATCACGTGTGACGACGACGGCATGATCACCGAGTTCAAGGTCATGATGCGGCCGCTGCAGGCGATCAACGCCGTGCACGCCCAGATGAAGGCCACCCTCGAACAGCTGTCGAGTCAGCAGAGCTGACCGCGACGACGCACCCGATCAGCCGACCGGGAGTCCGAGGGAGCGGGCGATCACGAGGCGTTGTATCTCGCTGGTGCCCTCGCCGATCTCGAGGATCTTGGCGTCGCGGTAGAACCGCGCCATCGGGGTCTCCTCCATGAAGCCCATCCCCCCCAGCACCTGTGTGCCGAGGCGGACCGCGTCCATCGCGGCCTCGGTCGAGTAGAGCTTGGCCATCGCCGCGATCTGTCCGATCGGGCGCCCCTGGTCCTTCGTCCACGCCGCCTTGTAGGTGAGGTTCCGGGCGTTTTCGACCTGGACCGCGAGATCGGCGATCTGGAACGCCAACCCCTGGTTGGCGCCGATCGGCTTGCCGAACGCGATCCGGTCCTTGGCGTACTCGAGCGACATCTCGAGCGCCGCCTGCGCACAGCCGACGGCGAGCGCCGAGATGGCGATGCGGCCGTCGTCGAGGATGGTCAGGAAGTTGCGGAACCCCTCCCCCGGCTTGCCGAGCAGATGGTGCTCGGGGACGCGACAGTCGTCGAGCGTGATGCCGTGGGTGTCGGAGGCGTGCCAACCGAGCTTGTGATACGGCGGTTCGATGATCATGCCCGTCGTGCCGGCCGGCACGACGAACGCCGAGATGCCGTCATCGGTGCGGGCGGTGATCGTGGTGAGCGACGTGATCTCGGTGCCGCAGTTGGTGATGAACGCCTTGGAACCGTTGATCACCCAGTCACCGTCGACGAGTTCGGCGCGCGTCTTGGTGGCGCCGGCGTCCGACCCGCCGTCGGGTTCGGTGAGGCCGAATCCGCCGAGCGACCGGCCGGCGACGAGATCGGGCAACCACCGCTCCTTCTGATCGGCGGTGCCGAACTGGAAGATCGGGTTGGCGCCGAGGCCGACGCCGGCCGACAGGGTGATGCCCATCGACTGATCGACCCGGCCGAGCTCCTCGATCGCCACGCACAGCGACGTGAAGTCGCCGTTCGCGCCGCCGTACTCCTCGGGGAACACGATGCCGAACAGGCCGAGTTCTCCCATCTTCAGGACGACGTCGACCGGGAAGTGATGGTCGACGTCCCACTGTGCGGCGTGCGGCGCGATCTCGCCTTCGGCGAACTCGCGCACGGTCGAACGGAGCATCTCGTGCTCATCGGTCAGCTCCCAGGCCATGCCCTCACCTTAACGCAGCCTAAGGACCCGGACCAGGCCCTACGACTCGCTCGGCGGCGCATCCGGGTAGAGCGGCCGGTCCGACCACTCGGCGTGATGATCGACGTCACGAACGTCCCACTCGGTTGACTCGAACCGATGCACCGGGACGTCCAGGAGGAGCCACGCTCCGAACCGGGCGATGTCACGCGGGGACGCGACCTGACCGTTGGACACGTACTCCTCGTAGGCGGCGCGTGCCGGGAACTCCGCGGCGGGGATGCTCATGAACCCTCGCACCATGTCGGTGTCGACCAGCCCCGGCTTGAAGGCGCCGACGGCAACCGGGCGGTCGGCCCACTCCGCCTGGAGGGCTCGGCGGAGCGTTTCGGAACCGGCCTGCGCGATCGAGTAGGCGGCCGCTCCGGCTCGTGGCGAGCGTCCGGCATCACTGCCGATGAACAACACGCGACCACCGTCGAGCGACCCGGCGCAGGCACGAGAGAGCAACCAGCGGGCCTCGACGTTGACCTCGAACGACCGCCGCCACTGCTCCAGCGGCAGATCGTCGAGCAATCCGGTCTGGAAGTAGCCCGCGGCGTGGAAGATGGCACGGGGCCCGGGCCGGCCTGCGAGCGCCGTCGCCAAGGTTGCTCGATGCGCATCGTCGGTCACGTCGCCGACACACACCGAGATCCGCGGCGACGATCTGGCGACCTCGTCGAGCGACTCCGGCCGCCGCCCGGAGATCAGCACATCGCACCCCCGACTCGCCAACTCGACGGCGAGGGCCGCACCGATCCCGGATCCACCCCCGGTGATGAGCACCGATGCGACCTGTGGCTCTGGTTCGTGCTCGCCGGACATCGCTGCTGCCATCGTCGGCACCGTAGCGTCGGTGGCCACCGCGATCTCGTGGGCGGGGGGTATGGTCCGGCGGGTGCATCCGCTGCTCCGGGCGTTCCTCCACGCCGCTGATGGCCGCTTTCCACCGGTCGACGGTG
This sequence comes from Acidimicrobiaceae bacterium, assembly GCA_002698945.1. Taxonomy (GTDB): domain Bacteria; phylum Actinomycetota; class Acidimicrobiia; order Acidimicrobiales; family Ilumatobacteraceae; genus Ilumatobacter. The sequence continues at coordinate 11,830 of NZZV01000153.1, read as the reverse complement.
GAGTGACGCACGTCGAGCCGCCGGGCCGGGTGTGCGCCGTGGTCGCGTTCACCGGACACACCTTCGTGATGGCACCGACACCGATCTGGCCGCCCGACGGGGTCGACGTCCCTCCACCAGACGGCTTCGGCGGTTCGCACGACCCGCGCTACATCTCGTGGCTGGCTCGTGCAGCGCACGAAATCGGCGTGCTCGACGCCACCCTGGTGGCACGCAGCACCGGCGTGGGTTCGGCGAGTCTCGCGCCGACCGACCGGCACGACGACCACCATCGGGTGCGACACGCCCGCTCGATCCGGGACGACGTTCGCGTGTACGGCGACGAGCGTGGGTTCGTCACGCTGGCGACCGGACTCGTCGGACGGCTCGAGTTCGGCGTCGAGGCCGCCCCCGACGGGCACGGGCGCGGATGGGGGCGATCGCTCGTCGCCGATGCGCTCGGCCTGGTACCCGAGGGCGAACCGGTCTTCGCTGCGGTGTCACCGGGGAACGCCCGATCGATCCGGGCGTTCCTGGCGGTCGGCTTCGTGCCGATCGGCAGCGAACAGCTCTGGGTCGTCTGACCAGCGACCGATCAGTCGTCGATCTCGTCGGGGACGATCGTGACGATCGGCTGGTCGAGCGCCACCCGATCACCGCTCGCGGCGTGGACCGCGTCGACCGTCCCGTCGATCGGTGTTGTGAGCGCGTGCTCCATCTTCATCGCCTCGACGATCGCAACCGTCTGCCCGGCCGTCACGGCGGCACCCTGCTCGACCGGCACGGCGATGACCGTGCCCGGCATCGGGCTGCGCACCACGCCGTCGCCGTGCGCGCCGGCGACACCGTCGTCGTTCCCGCGGTGGACGACTTCGACGCAGGCCCAGGTGTCGCCTCCGACGGTCGCGAACCAGGTGTCGCCGTGTCGATCGACGGTCACCGTGGACCGGACCCCGTCGACCACGATGTCGGCACGGTCGCCGAGCGGTCCGGCGAACTCGACCGTGCGCTCCCCCACCGAGTCGCCACGGACGAACCAGCGACCGCCGGACTGCGGCGCGACCTCGAGAACGACTCGACCGGCATCGCTCCCGCTGACGTCGAGCTCACGCCGCACCGAGCGATCAGGACCGTGCCGCCATCCGATCAGCGCGGTCCACGGATCCGACTCACCGGACCGTTCGACGAACGGCGCGATCGCCGCCGCGGCCACGGCCGTCACGGCATTCGGGCCGGCGGGGTCGGCGAGCTGGTCGAGGTGGCGTTCGACCAAGCCGGTGTCGAGGCGACCGTCGCGCACCTCGTCGAGGGCCAGGAGGCGTCGGAGGAAGCCGATGTTGGTGGTGACGCCGGCGATCACCGTGTCGGCGAGAGCCCCCTCGAGCGTCTGCAGCGCCTCGGCGCGGTCGGCACCCCACGCGATGACCTTGGCCAGCATCGGGTCGAAGTCGCTGCCCACCACCGAACCGGACGCGACGCCGGAGTCGACTCGAACGCCCTCCAGCTCCGGTTCGCGATACGCCACGATCTCGCCGCCGGTCGGCAGGAAGCCTCGGGACGCATCTTCCGCGTACACGCGCACCTCGACGGCGTGGCCGTCGAACGTCAGGTCGCGCTGCTGCTCCGGCAACGGTTCGCCGGCGGCGACGCGGACCTGCCACTCGACGAGGTCGACCCCGAAGATCGCCTCGGTGACCGGGTGCTCGACCTGGAGCCGGGTGTTCATCTCCATGAAGAAGAACTCGTCGGGGCGGTCGGACGACACGATGAACTCGACGGTGCCGGCACCGACATAGCCGCACGCACGTGCGGCGTCGACGGCCTGCTGTCCCATCGCCGCCCGCGTCTCGGGCGTGAGCAGCGGCGAGGGGGCCTCCTCCACGATCTTCTGGTGGCGCCGTTGCAGCGAGCACTCGCGCTCGGCCAGGTGGACGACGTTGCCGTGGGTGTCGGCGACGACCTGGATCTCGATGTGACGCGGATTGGTCACGAACCGCTCGACGAGCAGAGTGTCGTCGCCAAAGCTGTTCGTCGCCTCGCGGCGGGCCGAGGCGATCGCATCGGCCAACTCGTCGTCGCGCTCGACGAGGCGCATCCCCTTGCCACCGCCCCCGGCCGACGGTTTGAGCAACACCGGGAAGCCGACCTCGCGAGCGGCGTCGGCCAGCGCGGTATCGGTCAGTCCGGCGCCGCTGGACCCGGGCACGGTGGAGACACCGGCCGCCGCAACCGTCGCCTTGGCGGCGATCTTGTCGCCCATCGCTTCGATCGCCGACGCCGGCGGTCCGATGAAGGTGATGCCGGCGTCGCCGCAGGCGCGGGCCAGGGCGGCGTTCTCCGACAGGAAGCCGTAACCCGGGTGGATCGCCTGGGCGCCGGCCGACACCGCAGCGTCGATCACGTCGTCGACCGACAGGTACGACCCGATACGAACCGATCGGTCGGCGGCGCGCCGGTGCACACCGCCCGCGTCGGCATCGGTGTACACCGCGACCGACGAGATCCCGAGTTCGCTCAACGTGCGAGCGACACGCACGGCGATCTCGCCACGGTTCGCGATCAGGACCGTGTCGAACGGTGCGGTGAGAGCCCACGTCATCGTCATCACATCCGGAAGACGCCCCAGGCGACGTCGTCGAGCGGCGCACCGCCGACGGTCGCGAGGGCGAGGCCGAGCACGTCGCGGGTCTGGTCGGGTTCGATGATGCCGTCGTCCCACAGCCGGGCGGTCGAGTAGTAGGGATGGCCCTGACGCTCGTACTGCTCGCGAATCGGCGCCTTGAACGCCTCCTCGGCCTCCGGCGACTCGAAGTCTCCGCGAACGGTCGCCAGCACCGAGGCCGCCTGCTCGCCCCCCATCACCGAGATGCGGGCGTTCGGCCACATCCAGAGGAATCGGGGCGAATAGGCGCGCCCACACATCGAATAGTTGCCGGCACCGAACGATCCGCCGATCACCACCGTCAGCTTCGGCACCCGACAGGTGGCGACGGCGGTGACCATCTTGGCGCCGTGTTTGGCGATGCCGGCATTCTCGTAGTCGCGACCCACCATGAACCCGGAGATGTTCTGGAGGAACACGAGCGGGATACCGCGTCGGTCGCACAGCTCGATGAAGTGCGCACCCTTTTGCGCCGACTCGCCGAACAGGATGCCGTTGTTGGCGACGATGCCGACCGGGTGCCCCCAGATGTGGGCGAAGCCGGTGACGAGGGTGCTGCCGTAGTTCTGCTTGAACTCGCTGAACCGCGAGCCGTCGACCACACGTGCGATCACCTCGCGCACGTCGTACGGGTGGCGGCTGTCGGTCGACACGACGCCCGTGAGCTGGGCGGGGTCGACCGCAGGCGGTTCCGGCTCGACCACGGTCCACGGCGGGGGCGACGGCGCGGGCAACGTGGCGACGATGTCGCGCACGATCTGGAGCGCGTGCCGGTCGTCCTCGGCGAGATGGTCGACGACGCCCGAGACGTGGCTGTGTACGTAGCCGCCGCCGAGGTCCTCCGCCGAGACCTCCTCGCCCGTCGCGGCCTTCACGAGCGGTGGCCCGCCGAGGAAGATCGTGCCCTGGTCGCGCACGATGATCGCCTCGTCCGACATGGCCGGCACGTATGCGCCACCGGCGGTGCACGAGCCCAACACGGCCGCGATCTGGGCGATGCCCTTCGACGACATCTGGGCCTGGTTGTAGAAGATCCGACCGAAGTGCTCGCGATCGGGGAAGACATCGTCCTGCTCCGGCAGGAACGCGCCGCCCGAGTCGACCAGGTAGATGCAGGGCAGACGATTCTGCACGGCGACCTCCTGGGCACGGAGGTGCTTCTTGACCGTCACGGGAAAGTACGTGCCACCCTTGACGGTCGCGTCGTTCGCCACGATCACACACCGCTGGCCGGACACCTGGCCGACGCCGGTGATGATGCCGGCGGCGGGCGCCTCACCGTCGTACATGTCGTGCGCTGCGAGCCCGGACAGTTCCAGGAACGACGTGCCTCGATCGAGCACCCCGTCGACGCGATCGCGCGGGAGCAACTTGCCCCGCTCGACGTGCCGGGCACGCGATCGCTCCGAGCCGCCCTGTCGGGTCGCTGCCGTCACCGTGCGTAGATCGTCGATCAGATCGTCGAACCGGGCACGGTTCGCGGCGAACGCGTCGGATCTGGGATCACAGGAGGTCGTCAACACCGGCCAGTCGGGCACGAGCGCAAACCTTAACGCCCGTTAAGCGAACTGTCGAGACCCGCGATCGAGCCGACGATTAAGGTCGGCTCGATGACGGCGACCGGATCCGCAGCGACGCGTGGACGTGCCGCCGGCTCCCGTCGCCGGGAGTTGATCACGATCGCCGCCGACCTGTTCGCCGAGCACGGCTTCGCGAAGGTCACCGTCGACGACATCGGACGGGCCGCCGGCGTGAGTGGCCCGGCCCTGTATCACCACTTCGACGGCAAGGAGGCCCTCCTCGGCGAGATGCTGATCGACATCAGCGAGTACCTGCTCGCGGGTGGCCGTGAGGTCGTGGCGGCCGGCGGTGACGACGTGGTCCACCGCCTGATCGTCTTCCACGCCGAGTTCGCCGTCGATCAGCGGTCGCTGATCACGGTGCACTTCCGCGATCTGGTGCACGCCCGGCCCGACGACGAGGCGCGTGTTCGGGCGATCCAGCACGACTACGTGGAGGTGTGGCGAGCGGCGATGCACGATCGCATCCCGACCCTCGAACCGGCGACGACGCTCGCCGCGGTCCACGCGATGTTCGGGCTGATCAACTCGACGCCGCACAGCGCTCGCCTCCCCCGCGACGACATGCTCGATCTCCTCGTCCGTATGGCCGACGGCGCGCTCTCCACCGCCATCGGCCACCATTCCCCACCGTCCGACCGCTCGACGTCACCAGTTTGAGCGATTCTTCACGCAACGTCGCAATCGCGTTGCATCGCGACGGGCGGGGCGACCACAATCGTCGCATCGGTCGGCAGATCGATCAACGCAACGGCGGGCACGGTGCCCTTCCGACCTGGGACGCGTACGGTCTGCCGCCACGGTGCCACCCCTTGCTCACGCACGGGGTGGCGGCGCGCCCGCACCGGCCTGGACATCAGGGCTCCGGTCAGGCGACGGGCTCGGGGACCCGGCCACCCATGAGGTCGACGAAGTTGTCGTGGTAGAACGCCTGACGGTCGGCGTCGGAACAATGTTCGATCGACCGCTCGAACCGCTCGATCGGCCGGCGGCCACCCTCGACGTGGGGATAGTCGCTCGAGAACAACACGGTCTCGGCGCCGGCCTGCTCGACGATCCAGCCGACGTCCTCGGTCGGGTACGGCGTGAACCGCATCTGTCGCCGGACGTACTCGCTCGGACGCAACGACAGGGCGCGGAGGCGTTCCTCGTGGCGGGCGAAGGCGTCGAACGCCGACTCCATCTGACGCATCCACGACGGCACCCAGATGGCACCCTGCTCGATGACGCCGATCCGCAGGTCGGGGAAACGTTCGAAGACGCCGTCGAACAGCATCGTCGCCAAGGTCTGCGCCGGCGGTCCGGGGATCGCCATGTAGTCGACCGACCGGAAGTTCTCCTCGCCACCGTGGAAGTCCGGCGGGACGGGCAGTCCGTTCTCGAAGTAGTTCGGGTCGAGCAGCTGACCGGTGCCGCCGACGTGGAACACGATCGGCACGCCCGCCTCCTGCGCCGCCGCCCAGACCCCGTCGAGCGCGACATGACTCGGCGAATGACTGGGCGGACACCCCGACGCGATCAGTAGCGCCCCGGCGCCCATCTCGATCGCCTCGGCTGCCAGGTCGGCCGCCCGGTCGCGGTACGCGAGCGGCACGTACAACGTCGACAGCAGCCGCCGATCGACCGAGCAGAACTCGGCCATCGCACGATTGTGCGCACGGGCGGCGCCCACGGCGAGTTCCTCGTCACCCGAGTGCTCCCACTCGTACAACCGAGAGTTGTGGAACGTGTTGAACACCAACTGACTCGCGAACCCGAGCAGGTCGAGCGCGCGAGGACGGTCGTCGGCGAGGAACGAGCCGGTCGCCGCGAAGTTCTTCCGCAGCATGATCTCCTCGGCCTCGACTGCCCGATAGTCGTCCGACCGGTGACGATCGGCCAGCCGGTCGAAGGCGGCCGTCAGGTCGCCGTTGCGCTCGAGCAGATCGTCGGATTGCTGGAGCTCGTTGCCACCGGGGTAGCTGAGGATCTCGATCCGATCGCGGATCGCCGGATCCGCGTGGTCGTACAACCAGGTCGGCGTCTCCATGATGTGGGCGTCGGCGTCGTGGATGACGCGGCCCGTCGCGTTGTAGGCCATGGACGATTCTCGCGCCATCGCAGCCGCCTGGTCGTGTCGGGCGAGGCAATGCCTGCCGGTGCTCAGGGCACGTCGATGGCGTGTCGTGTCGTTCCGATGCGTCAGGGCACGTCGATACCGACGTCGCGGGCGACGGCTCGGCGTGACCGTTCGGCGGACTCCCAGCATTCACATCCGGCGACGTGATCGTTCACGAGGCCCATCGCTTGCATGAAGGCATAGATCGTGGTCGGCCCGACGAACGACCACCCGAGTCGCTTCAGCTGCTTCGACAACGCGGTCGACGTCTCGGTCGTGGCGGGGACCGAGGTGACGGGCAGGTCGACGAAGACGGCGTGCGGCCAGAAGAAGTCAGCCAGCGACCCGTGCTCGTCGACCACCTCGATCGCTCGCTGTGCATTGTTGATCGTCGACCGGATCTTGCCCTGGTGACGGACGATGCCGGCGTCACCGAGGAGTCGTTCGACGTCACGTTCGCCGAAGCCGGCGACCTGCTCGATGTCGAACCCGGCGAAACCGGCTCGGAAGTTGTCGCGCTTGCGCAAGATGGTGAGCCACGACAGCCCGGCCTGGAAGCCCTCGAGGCAGATCTTCTCGAACAGTCGTCGGTCATCGGCGACACCGACGCCCCACTCGTCGTCGTGATACGCCCGGTAGTCGTCGGGCGACGCGCCCCAGCCGCACCTGGCAATACCGTCGTCGCCGCTGATGACCTCCATGGTCGTCAGTCAACCATGTCGCGACACCAGCTCGCCCAGCCAGGTCCGCTCGACCACGACTGCACGGGGTCGGGCGCCCGGGTCGCCCCCGCACGACCCGGGCCCCGACGGCTGCCTCCCCGTGGGATCCGCTCTGGTGGATCGAACTCAGGCAGCAATCCGCTGGAGCGCCTGGTTGATCAGGTCGCGTGCTTCCGCCGCGACCGGTTCGATCGAGGCGTCACCGGTCATCGTCGCCATGAGGCCTGGATCCATCGCGTCGACGGACACCTGGCCGTCGACCTCGCGAACGATCACGTTGCACGGCAGCAGGACGCCGATCAACGGTTCGGCATCGGGTGCGGCTGCGGCCAACGTCGGGTTGCACGCCCCGACGATGACGTAGCGCCCCATCTCCTTGCCGATCTTGTCGTGCAGTGTCCGCTGCAGGTCGATCTCGGTCAGCGTGCCGAAGCCCACTGCGGCGAACTCCTGTTTGACGGTCGCCAACACCTCATCAAAGGGACGTTCGAGAACGATCGATTCCTCGAAGACCATGACGGGACCTCCTACGTCGAGCCGGTGTGTTCCATTGTCGGCGCCGCCGGCAGCACCCACCAGGGCAGTTGGTCATCGTTCGCCACTCCCCCGCAGGGATGTGATCCCGGACGCGATCGTGACGTGGGCTGCCCCTGCTCAGTCCGGGTCGACGAGCGCGAGGTGCCGTTCGAGGCCACGCACCGCCGCCCAGAGGGTGTCGTTGATCGGCGTCGGCACACCGGCTTCGCGTCCACCACGACACACCGCTCCGTGCATCACGTCGACCTCGGTCCGGCTGCCCTTGAGCACACTCTGGAGCATCGAGGCCTGGAAGCCGTACGGCAGTCCGTGCCACGCCCGTCGCCACGGCTCGGCCGGATCGGTCGTGACGACATCGATCCCCAAGGCGGACGCGACCGCCATCGCCTCCGCGACGGTCGAGATGGCCATCGGCTCCACGTCGGGGTCGATCGACAACTCCCCGTACGGCAGCCGCGTCAGCGCACTCCACGCGCCGGTGGCGACGTTGACGAACAGCTTTTCCCACATCATCGACCTGATGTCGGACGACACCGTCGTCGCCATCCCGGCGGCGCGGAACGCCTCGGCGAGACGTTCGATGCGATCGGTCACCGATCCGTCCAGTTCGCCGATCGTCGTCATCCGACCGGCGACCCCGAACTCGACCCGACCCGGCTCCAGAATCCGCCCGCCGACGAACGTCCGCCCGGCGACGACGCGATCGGCGCCGACGACGTCCGCAATGATCTCCTCGCAGCCGACACCGTTCTGCAGTGTGAGGACCACCGTGTCGTCGGCGATCACCGGTGTCGCGGCCTCGATCGCCCCCGCGGTGTCGAACGACTTGACGAGCACGATCGCGAGATCGGCAGGCTCCAGCCCCTCGTAGCCGACGGCGGCGGCGAGTTCGACGTGCCGGGCGTTCGTTCCGTCGTCGAGCGCGAGCCCGTGACGGCGAACGGCATCGACATGGGCGCGGTTGCGCGTCACCAGGGTGACGCGATGGCCACCGAGGGCCAGCGTGCCCCCGATCGCCGATCCCAACGATCCGGCTCCGATCACCACGACGTCCACGGATCGACGGTACCGCGTGTCGTGTCGACGGCCCCCACACGTGGAACACTTGCGGACCATGCGTCGCTCTGCCGGACGAGTGCTCTGTGGTGCGTTGATCTGCGTCGCCACGGCGTGCGGTGGCAACACCGGGTCGGGCGACGAGCGTTCGTCCGGGTCGGTGTACGTCGCAGCGCTTCGCCACCTGGACGTCCCCGGCCCCGACGACACCGGCGATCGGACGATCGTGTACGTCGCGGACATGAACAGCGAACCGCTCGACCTCGACGAGCAGGTGTCCGTGATCGGTGACCTCGAGGCCGACGTCGACCTCCGGTTCATCGACGACATCGCGGCCGCTGCACGGTTCGACGACGACGGCACCCTCGGCGCCCCGGACGACGGCTGGTTGGTCGCGGTGGGGACCCCCGTCGATCACGACGACGTCGTGACCGTCCGGGTCGAGGCGGCCGAGCCCGGTGACAAACCCTCCGCCTGGCAGCTCCGACTCCGGGTGACCGGCGACGTCAGCGTCGTCGCCGCGAGCGACCTCGAACCCGAGTTCCTCGTCCCCCCGGTTGCACCGTGAGCACCACCGGCGGGACCGATCGCGCCGTGCTCGCCACGATGTCACGAGCACGAAGCCGCCTCGACCGCTGGTTGTTCGGCAGCGGCCACATCGCGGCGCTGACGCGCGTGCACAGCATCCACAGTGCGGCCGAGTCGTGCTTCGTCGTCTCCCTCGCCGGTTCGATCTTCTTCTCGGTGTCCCCCGACGCCGCCCGCCCGAGGGTGCTGCTGTTCCTCACCCTGACGCTCGCACCGTTCCTGTTGGTGGCACCCTTCCTCGATCCGGTCGTACGGCGTCTCCGAGGGGGCCTCTCGGCGACGATCTTCGCGACGTTCATCGTTCGGGCTGCGCTCGCCCTGGCCATCGCCCAGCAACTGCGCACGCTCGCGCTGTTCCCGCTCGTCTTCGCCGCGTTGGTGACCGCCAAGGCGTACTCCATCGTGCGCAACGCGGCGGTGCCGGCACTGGTCGACGACGCCGACCAACTCGTCGAGGCCAACGCACGGATCTCACGTACGGCGACGATCAGCGGCGCACTGGCGGCCAGTCTCGCGCTCGTGCTCTTCACCAGCGTGTCCGCAGAGGCCACCCTCGTGCTCGCGGCGGTGATCCACGTGGGCGGAGCCGTGGCCACGGTGCGGGTCGGTCGCATCGACGCCCCGTCACGCGCCGTCGAGCAGGTCGCGCTGATCGAACTCGATCAGCCCGAGGTCAGCGACGCGGTGGCGGACATGATGGCGCTCCGCGCCGCTGCTGGGTTCGCGTTGTTCCAGTTCGGTTTCTCGCTGCGTTCTGCGGGCGATCCGGCGTGGGTCGTGGGAGCGATCATCGCGGGCAACTCGATCGGGGCGTTCGTCGGAACGTTCGTCGCACCTGCGCTCCGACGCCACCGTACCGAGCGGGCCATGTTCACCATCGTCCTGCTGACGTCCGCCGCCGCAGCGGCGGTCGGCGGGATCTTCTTCAGCCGTCCGACCCTCGTCGCAGCGATCGTCGTGCTCGGTGCCTCGGTGAGCATCGGCCGTCGAGCACTCGATGCGACGATCCAGTCCCAGGCGCCCGACGCCAGGACGGCCGGCGCCTATGCCCGCATCGAGACTCGCCTCGAACTCGCCTGGGTGCTCGCGGCGTGCGTGGCGGTGGCCATCCGCGTCGACAGTTGGGTCGGCGTGCTGGTCTTGGCCGGCTTCCTGGTCGGTGCCGCCGTCGTGCACATCGTGCGGACGAGTCGTCCGGCGCACGACGCGACGGAGCAGACGCCGCTCGATCTCCGACTCCTGCACCGCGCCGAGATTCTGGGGAGTCACGGGTTCCACGACGAGGCGATCGTGATCGCCAACGCTGTCGCGGAGGGGCACACCAACGTCGCCGAGCCGCCGCCGGTCGATGCCGACGAGGCCGAGCGGTTGACGCGTGAGGCCATCGCACGAGCTCGTGCGGCCGCCCGGGCCCGTCGCTGACACGCCGTGCGTCGAGCGTCGAGCGTCAGGAGTCGCGCAACGTGTGCTTCTGGACCTTCCCCATCGCGTTGCGCGGCAGCTCGGCGACGGTGCGGATCTCACGGGGCCGCTTGTGGACCGACAGCGACGAGGCGACCTGCTCGATCAGCTCGTCGGCATCGACCGAGTTTCCGACGACGTAGGCGACAATCCGTTCGCCCAGGTCCTCGTCGGCGATGCCGACGACTGCGCACTCGTCGACCGCAGGATGCGCGAGCAGCACCGCCTCGACCTCACCGGCGCCGACCTTGTACCCACCCGACTTGATGATGTCGATCGACGTCCGACCGACGATGCGGTGGAAGCCGTGCGGATCGATCGCCGCAGCATCGCCGGTGACGAACCACCCGTCGTCGGTCATCGAGGCCGCCGTCGCGTCGGGGAGGTGCAGGTACTCGTCGAACAAGGTGGCGCCACGGACCTGGAGCCCGCCGATCGTCTCACCGTCGTGGGGGACCTCGCCGTCGTCGTCCGACCGGAGACGAGTCTCGACACCGGCGATCGGCACGCCGACCCAACCGGGGCGTCGCTCACCGTCGTGGCGGGTGGACAGGGTGATCATCGTCTCGGTCATGCCGTAGCGTTCGATCGGTGCCCGCCCGGTGAGGTCGCTGAGCCGCTCGAACACCGGCACGGGCAGCGGTGCACTCCCCGACACGAGGAGCCGAGCGTTCGAGAGCGCCGCCGCGTCAGCGGGGGACGACACGATGCGGTGCCAGACCGTCGGGACGCCGAAGAACATCGAGCCGCCGGATCGGGCATACCGCTCCGGCGTCGGACGACCGGTGTGCGTGAGTCGACAGCCGACACGCAACGGACCGAGCACGCCGAGCACGAGACCGTGGACGTGGAACAGCGGCAGCCCGTGGACGAGGTGATCGTCGGCCGTCCACCCCCAGGCCGCTGCGAGGCCGTCGAGACCGGCCGCGACAGCACCGCGAGAGATGACGACACCCTTCGGGAGCCCGGTCGTGCCGGACGTGTACATGATCAGCGCGGTCGCGGCGTCGTCGATGCTCGCCGGGTCGGGCCGACCGAGGTGACCACCCGGACCGTTCGCCGGTCCCCCGACGTCGACGGGGACCCTGGGGATCTCGACCTCGGGCCAGTCCGGATCCCCCAGCACCAACGACGCACCCGAGTCGGC
>NZZV01000152.1 GCA_002698945.1 Acidimicrobiaceae bacterium | reverse complement strand
GGCCGCCTCGCCGTTCCCGAGCTGCCGGTCGTAATCGCCGTCGAGGACCTCCACGTCGCCGACGCCGGGCTGGCCGACCTGATCGCGACGCTGGTGGGTGGGTCGGCGTCCGTCCTCGTGGTGTCGACATCGTGGCCCGGACAGACGACGAGCAACGCACACGTCCGCCGGGCACTCGATGCGGTCGGCGAGCGTGCCGTCCGGTTCGATCACCGGTCGACCGAGCCGCCCGATCCGTTCCCACCGTCTGCATCACTCGCCGAACTCGACGACGAGGCGCTCGCCGCCCTGGTTCGGCATCACTATCCGGTCGTCGACGACGAGACGCTCGATGCGATCGTGGACCGCTACCGGAACCCTCTCGCGCTGGAGCTGTTCTGCGGTCTCCCGAAGATCCGTCGACGGTCTCGGGCGGGCGCCCTTCGGCTCGAGCGGTCGGCGATCGAGTCGACGCCGGTCGAGGTGCGCGGACTGTACGGCGAGATGTGGAGCGAGTTGCCCGAACCGGTGCGTGAGGCCCTCAGCCTGGCAGCGCTCGGCATCCCGGCGCTGCTCGACCCGACCAGTGCCGGTGAATGGAACACCGAGCTGCTGCTCGCGGCGCTCGAGCAGATCGACTGGCCGGGACTCGACGAGATCGCCGACGGGCTCCGCCACGGCGGCGACGCCTACTCGTGGGCCCGGTCGGTCAGCGACATGTTGCGGACCTTCAACGAGTCGGTGCAACGAGACGTCGCTGCGGACGACGACACGTTCCTCTTCGACGACGACCGGTCGGAGGTGCGCCGGGCCATCGGCGGCGTGCTGGGTCACTTCCTCCGGTCGAACCCCACCACGCTCGATGACGCCGAGCGGCACCACGTCGCGGATCTGGCCGCCGTCCTCCACGCCGAAGGCCTGCTGGCCGATCCCGACGTGCTGGCGGACGCTGTCCAACCGTCCGTCGAGCTCTCGATCGTCGAGGAGCGCGACCTCGCACGGGTGATCCATCTGACCGGCCTCGTGCTCGACGCCGAGCCGGCGCCAGAGCGGCGAGTGCGGGCTCTGCTCCTGCGCGGTCATGCTCATCTCGTCGCAGGTCGACTGGCCGACGCGCTGAGCGACGCCGACCGGGCCGACTCCGACCTCGACGCGACGTCGGGCACGACCGCGCTCGAAGTCCTCAATCTGCGGGCCCGTGCGCTCACGGCACTGCGACGAGACACGGACGCGATCGAGACGTATGGCGCGCTGGTCGCCGGACTGGAACGTGCACTCGGCCCCGACCACCCGGACACGATCGCCGCGAGCGCCGGGTACGGTCTCGCCGTCGGCCGGGCAGGCCGCGTCGACGAGGCACTCGTCATCACTCGTGAAGCCGTGCGGCTGGCCGAGCGAACCCTCGAGCCGGACGATCCGTACCTGCTGCGCCTTCGGAACAACCTGGCGGTGGCGTTCGCCGACGCCGGGGACATCGCGGCGGCGCTCGACGAGTTCGTCGCACTCGAGGACGACGCGGTGCGAACGTTCGGGCCGGAACACCCGCGTACCCTGAACATCCTGCGAAACGGTGCCTGGCATCGCTTCGTCGTCGGCGATCAGGCCGATGCGGTGCAACGGCTGCGGGCGCTGGCGGCCGACCACGACCGCGTGCTCGGGCCTGCGCACCCGGACAGCTTGCGGGTGCACCGCCTGCTCGGTGTCGCCCTCGCTCACGATGATGACGGGGGAACGGCGCAGGACGGGGTGACGCTCCTGATCGACACCCATGCTCGCGAGGTCGACGTGCTCGGGTGGGATCACCCCGACGTGCAGGAGACCCGACGAACGATCGCCGACCTCGCATCCGCGAGCGGCGACCATCAACTGGCGATCACGACGCTCGAACGGCACGTGGCCGACTGCGACCGAATCTTCGGCGACGGTTCACTGCCCGCACACACCGCCCGCGTACATCTGGCCCGCGCCCTGGCCCTGGCGGACCGACCCGACGACGCGGTCCGGGCGCTGGCCGTCGTCGTGGAGCCGATCGCCGAAGCGAGTGGTGAATGCGCCGAAGCTGCCCTCGTCGCACGCCAGCTGTTCGGTCGGGTGCTCGCCCAGTCCGGCGACATCGAACACGCCCTTGCGGAACTCTCCCGAACCGCCGAGCTCGCCTCGACGCGTTGGGGGCGCACCGACGATCGCACGATCGACGCTCGCGACGACGTGGCTCGGGCGCTCGACCAGGCGGGTCGTCTCGACGACGCCGTCGCGGTGTGGGAACGACTCGAGCAGGACGTCGCCGCCGACCGCGGCGCCGACGACCAGCTGGCGAGACAGCTCAGCGCGCTGGTGGACGCGACCCGCCGCCGACGCCACGAGACGTGAACCTCACACGCCGTGCGCCCGGGTTCGTGACATCGGTGTGTCGCTGTGCTTGGGACCGAGACGCGTCGGGTACTGATGCCGCATGGTGATCTTGATCGTCCTCATCGTGCTCGCGCTGATCTTCGGGATCGGCGCGGTCCTCGAGGGCTTGCTCTGGCTGTTCCTCATCGGGCTCGCACTCCTTGCCGCCGCGGCCTGGTTCGCGTGGCGAAAGTTCCGCCAGTTGACCTGACGACCCACCGCGATGGGCCAGCGCCGGCCGGTCGGCTCGAGGAGTTCGGGACGCGCCGCTCCATCGATCGTTCGGAACGACCGATGGAGAGCGGGCGACCGCTCGCGGGTCAGCCGGCCGGGATGCCGGCGGCGAGATTCTTCACGTCTGCGGTGGACAGCGCGTTGCCGCCGATCCCCCACTCGCCGCTTGCCACCTCCTCGATCACGACCCAGGTGACGGGGCGCATGTTCTCGCCCTCGATCGACACCATCGTGTCGGTGAGTTTGGCGATCATGTCGGCCTTCTGATCGGCGCTGAAGACGCCTTCGATGAGCTTGACGTTGACGAATGGCATGGTGTGCTCCTTGGTCGGGGCGGGGTTGCCCGAGTTCAACCGTGACCGGCCGAGCGTGCACGCCGCATGCAATCGGGATGCACCATCTCTCGGGTGCTGCCAGAAGAGCTAGGGTCGATCTTCGACGATCGAAGGGACCGGCGTGCAGATTCGGGTACTGGGTCCGTTCGACGTCGTGTCGTCGAACGGCGAGGTGACCTCGGTCCGGGGGATGCAGCGCCGCCTGCTGTTCGCAACCCTGGTCCTGCGCCGGAATGCTCTGTGTCCGACCGACTACCTGATCGATGTGTTGTTCGGCGATCGTCCACCGGCGAGCGCGGTGGGAACCGTCCAGAGCTACGTGTCTCGACTGCGGCGTGATCTGGCGATCGACGGCGGACGCCTGGCGACGCGAGACGGTGGGTACACGCTGACCCACCTCGACGGCGAACTCGACAGCGACCTGTTCGAGGCCCGTTGTTCGTGGCTCGCGCCACCGCAGCGGACCCCGAGTTCCGACTCTCGGCGGACACCGTCGGCCCCATCGTCGAGATCTGCCGAGGCGTCGACGGGCTGCCGCTCGCACTCGAACTGGCTGCAGCCCGAGTTCGCTCGATGGGAGCGGCCGAACTGGCCGATCGGCTGCATGGCGGATTCGCGGTCCTCTCCGCCGGCTCTCGGCGTGCCCCGCGACACCGGACACTCGATGCGACCGTTCGGTGGTCGTACGAGTTGCTGGGCTTCGCCGAACAGCTGCTCTTCCTCCGTTTGTCGGTGTTCGCGACGACCTTCACCATCGAGGACGCCGAGGAGACCTGTGCAGACGACGCCGTCAACCGGGATGCGATCGCGAACCTGATCGGTGCGCTCGTCGACAAGTCGATGGCGACGGCCGACACGACGCTGCAACCCACGCGCTACTCGTTGTTGGAGACGCTGCGCGCGTTCGGGCGGGAGCGCCTCGACTCGGCAACCGGGCTCGCTCTGCGTCGTCGTCACCTCGCTCGGGCCATCCGCGAAGTCGAGCAGGCGCGCACCGAACTGGACGGTCCCGACGAGTCCGGATGGGGCGATCGCGTCGAAGAGCGGTTCGACGACCTGCGTGTCGCTCATCGATGGGCGCTGGCGAACCGTGACGTCGACGCAGCACTCCGGCTCGTCGTCGGACTCCGTGAGTTCGCGTTTCGGCGGATGCGGTACGAGCTGTTCAGCTGGGTCGATGCCACCCTGATGTTGCCGGATGTGGATCGACATCCACTCGGAGCGGCGGCGGTCGCCAGCGCCGCTTATGGGCGGTTCGTGCGCGGCGATCTCGACCGAGCGATGACCCTGGCAGAGCGATCGTTGGAGATCGAACGCCGAGACGAGGTGCCGCCGTGTGGTCTGCACTGGCGCACGATGGGCAACGTTGCCTACTACCGCGGTCAGGCCGACCTGGCGGCCGACTTCTGTTCGCTCATGGTCGACGCCGCTCGCCGGGACGGCACAGCGACACGGCTCGTGCACGCGCTCTACATGGCGTCGGTCGGTCTGGCAAGCGCCGGCCAGACCGAGGACAGCAAGCGTCTCGCCGACGAGGCGTTGGCACTGGCGGAGACGACGGGCAACCCCACCGCGCTCGCATCGGCGCTCTACGCGAGCGGGCTGGCCGTGGAGGATGCGCATCCCGACCTGGCGGCGGCGTTGCTGAGACGGGCCGTGACGCACGGCGACGCCGGAGGCAACCGCTGGATCGGTGCGTTCGCACGTACCGAACTCGTCTCACTCGCCGGTCGCAGCGGTGACCTCGACGTCGCGCTTGCCGACGCGAGCAGCGTCATCGACACCTGGTACCGCGCCGGAGATTGGGCCAACCAGTGGCTCACACTCCGGCAGGTCGCCGGCGTCTTCGCCCGACGGGGTGAGCTCCACCATGCCGCCGTGCTCCACGCCGCCGTCCGGAACGCGCTGGCCGATACCGCGATGCCGATTGCCGCCGACGACAGTCTGCGAGTCGCAGAAATGCTCGGCCGCCTGCCGTCCCAGCTCGGCTCTCAGGGCGTGGACGCGGCCGAACGGGAGGCGGCGGCCATGTCGGCAAACGAGGTCGTGCATCACACACGACACACGATCGATCGCATGCTCGGACCAGTCGGTGCCGCTGGACGGTGATCAGGCGACGCCGCAGATGTCGAGGGCGAGGAGGGCAAGCGTGCGGGCAGTGGTGGCGACCTCGTCGATCGGCACCGACTCCCACGGCCCATGCGCGAGCTTGGCATCGCCGGGGCCGTACTGGATCGTGGGAATGCCGCCGAGTTCGGTGAGCAGTCGCAGGTCGCTGCCGTAGGGAGCTCCGTAGACGTCGACGGGCCGGTTGTCGCTGGCCGTTCCATGCGCCCGGCGAACGCGGTCGACGAGGTCGCTGTCGGCGTCGATCCGACCCGACGCGAACTGTCCACCCCACCACTCGACCTCGACCGGATGGTCTCGCAACCACGCATCGGTGGTGCAGGCCTCTGCGACCGCAGCTTCGAGGTCGGCGCGTGCGTCCTCGACCGCTTCTCCGACGGCGACGCCGAGTCGACCCTCGGCGACGAGGAGGTCGGGTACCGACGATGCCCAGTCGCCGGCGTGCACGGTCCCGATCGACAGCGGGTGGGCAAGGTCCCAGCGCGTCATCAAGGGATCGACGTCTGCGTTCCGGCGCGCCTCGAGCGCTTGCAGCGCTTGCCACACCGGCCACAGCTTCTCGATCGCGCTGACGCCGTCGGTTCGACGGGCGGCGTGTGTCGCCGCACCGCGGACGCTCAACCGGAACGTGAGGGCGCCCGAGTTCGCTGGGATGATGTCGAGGTTGGTCGGTTCGGCGATGGCGCAGGCGTCGGCGCGCCAGCCGCGCCCGAGCGTGGCGAACGTCCCGAGGCCGCCGTCCTCCTCGCCCTGGACCGAGGCGAGGATGAGGTCGCCACGCAGACGAACACCGGACGTCCGGATCGCTTCCACGGCCCAACACGAGGCGAGGAGGCCGGCCTTCATGTCGCACGCGCCACGACCGAACAATCGACCGTCGCGAAGTTCACCGGAGAACGGTGGGTCGGTCCAGGCGTCGAGATCACCGGTCGGGACGACGTCGATGTGTCCGTTCAACATCAGTGAGGCGCCATCGCCTGCACCCTCGAGACGGCCGACGAGGCCCCACGCCTCGGTTCGGTCGACCTCCATCCCCGGGAAATCCGGGTGCGAGGTGAGCGCGTCGAGGTCGATCCGCCAGTGGTCGACCTCGAGACCCCGTTGGCCGAGCTGACCGGCGAGGTGGGCCTGAGCTTCGTTCTCACCGTCGGTGCCACTCACGCTCGGCATCGCGACGAGCGAACGCACGTCGTCGATGAGGTCGGGGAGGAGCTCGTCGACTCGATTCAGGACATCTGCGGTCTGTGCTTCCACGCTGGCATGTTGGCACGTCGACGTGGACGGCGGCTCAGGTGAGGATCGGTGCGTCGGCGTTGCGGATCGACGCGTCGCTGACGACTCGGTGGACGAAGTCGAGCTTGCGTTGCACGGGCTCCGTCAGGACGAACGGATACAGGTCACCGCGTCCCATCGAGTGGTTCACCCGGTTGAACAGCAGCGACAACCAACGCCAGTGGGTGAGCATCACGATCGAGTCGACGTCGCGGTACGACGGGCGAGGCTCGACATCGCCGTCGGTGACGGCCACATCGAGTCGGTCCGCGTGCAACACGAGTCCGCCCGCGGCGGCGGTGCCCAGCGTGTCGGTGATGTGGAGGTAGTGGGCGAACGACTCGGCGAAGTCCTCCCAGGGATGCATGGTCGCGTACTCGGAGATGAACGACGCCTCCCATCCGTCCGGCGCGCCGTGGTGGTAGTGCCGATCGAGCGCCTCGGAGTACGACGAACGTTCGTCGCCGAACAGCTCGCGGCACTCGTCGATCCAGTCGGTCTGCTCGACGAGGATCCACTGGAAGTAGTGGCCGACCTCGTGCCGGAAGTGCCCGAGCATCGTTCGGTACGGCTCGCGGAGACGGATCCGGAGCGCCTCGCGGTAGTCGTCGAGCGTTTCGACGAGGTCGATCGTGACCACCCCGTTGGTGTGGCCGATCGTGACCCGACCCTGCCCCGAGTTGGTCGACAGGAGGTCGAACGCCAGGCCACCCTCACGCTCGTAGAACGGGTCGATCGGCAAGCCGAGCTCGGCGAGTTGGGCAAGTAGCCGACGCTTCACCACCGAGGCGTCGGCGAGCTTTTCCAGTGCGATGGTGTCGGAGGCGTCGGGTCGTTGCCGGGTCAACCGGCAGGAGCTGCACCGAGCCGAGTGGGCATCGGTCGCAACCAGCCACTTGCAGCGCCAGTCGCGGTTCGAACAGGGGATCCACGTACGGCCGTCGATCGCCACGCCGCCGTCGTCGGCTTCGGCCATGGTGAGCGTGGGAGGGTGGACGCCGACGGCGAGTCCACACCCATCGCACTCAAGCGCTTCGAGGACGGTGATCGTGCGACACCGTGGGCAACTGAGCAGTTTCACGCTCGCAAGCTACGACCTGAACGGACCGCGAGTGCGCGTCGCACGTCCGCGACGCGAGCGACGTCAGATGTGGACCTCAGATGTGGACGTCAGATGTGGACCTCGAAGGTGGTGGCGGCGACGACCCGGCCGCCGACCTGGAGCTCGACCGGATGTGTTCCCGCTCGATACGTGCGGGTGGACGCCTGTTGGATCAACCGTCGTTTGGTGAGCGTGCACAGCGCACCGGGTTCGAGGTCGACCGTCGTCCACTTGAACACCTTGGGCGACCTCGCGCCCGACGCGTTGACATGGTGGACGACGAAGTCGACGACGAGTCGTTGCGGTGCCGTGCCGACCGAACGCAGGTCGGCGGCCAGCGTGATGTGTGCTCCCATCTCGACCGATCCCGGAGAGATCCGGAACCGTTCGACGACGACCTGCGGCTCGACGGTGAACCCGAGCACCCCGAGGGCACCCGGTTCGCCGCGTTTCACCAGGGTGCGGAGTGCGTGGCGAACCATTCGTCGGTCGGTCTCCGGCTCCTCCATCCACGCCGAGACGGTGTCCACCACGAGTTGGGGGTAGTCCTTGGCGACATCGTTGAGGTGATTGGCGACCGAGCGTCGAACCGTCTCGGACGGGTCGTGGCGGAGTCGCTGCAGGAGCGCGATCCCGGGGAGCGGGACGTCGATCAGTCGCTGCACCTTCATCGCCCACGGGAGTCGTGGGCGCGTTCCCTCCGACGGCAGGCGACGGACCCGCTCGTCGTCGTGCGTCGTGAACTCGACCAGTCGGTCGTACGTGGCGTCGAAGTGGTCGCGCAGGAACGGGCGGACGGCGAACTCGCAGCTCATCCGCTGGGTGACGTGCTCCATCGCGTCGAGTGCCGCCGTCGGGCACGACGGTCCGAAGAGTTCGACGACGGTCGCCAGCGGCCACGCCGCCCATCCATCGACCGGTGGTTCGGCGCGTGCGACATCGACCACGTACGCCAGCGAATCGGCCGGTTCGCGGTCACCGAGCGCCCGCCACAGTTCACGGGCGATCGTTTCGATGCGGCCCTTGAGTTCGAGTTCGGCGAGCTGCGGCGTGGTGCGTTCGGCGAACCCCTGCGCATCGAAGCGGTCGTCGATGGTGGCGAAGCGGCGAGCCAGCTCGTCGACGACCCCGGCGTCGACCGAATCCTTGAGCGCGGCAGCCATGGTGGGGACGGTAGCGCTCAGGGGCAGCACCGGCAGATGCTCCCGACGGGGGTGCCCTGGTCAATCGAGATTTCACGTGAGACGCTGGGCTCCGTGGGGAACACATCAGATGTGAACACGTCGTCGTCAGCGCTCAGCCTCAGGATCCCGCATCCCGCTCGCGGTCATCAGCCCGCCGATCAGGTGCGGTACATCTCGAAGGCGGGTGAGATGAAGAAGCCCGAACTCGACGAGAAGGTCGAGCGTGTCGCGCTGATGCGCAAACAGCTCGTCCGGGTGCTCGACGACGACGGCCAAGCGGTCGGCGAGTGGGTGCCCGACCTGTCGGTCGACGACAAGATCGCCGGGTTGCGCGACATGATGACCGTCCGCACGTTCGACGCCCGCATGTTGCGGGCGCACCGTCAGGGCAAGATCTCGTTCTACATGCAGGCGCTCGGGGAGGAAGCCATCGCCTGTGGGCAGCAGCGAGCGCTCCGGCCGGGCGACATGCACTTCCCGACCTACCGCCAGCAGGGACTACTGATCGCCGCCGGCTATCCGATCGTGCAGATGATGAACCAGATCCTCTCCAACGAGGAGGATCCGCTGAAAGGCCGCCAGCTGCCGGTGCTCTACTCCGCCAAGTCGCACGGCTTCTTCTCGATCTCCGGCAACCTGGCGACGCAGTACCCGCAGGCCGTCGGCTGGGCGATGGCATCGGCGATGCGGGGCGACACCGCGATCGCCTCCGCCTGGATCGGTGAGGGGGCCTCGGCCGAGAACGACTTCCACGCCGCGCTGGTCATGGCGTCCACGTACCAGGCGCCGGTCATCTTGAACATCGTCAACAACCACTGGGCGATCTCGACGCCGGAGGACTTCGCCCGCGGCGCATCGGCCACGTTCGCCGACCGGGGATACGGGTTCAGCATCCCCGCCATCCGGGTCGACGGCAACGACTACCTCGCCACGTACGCGGCGTCACAATGGGCGGCCGAGCGGGCTCGCGCCAACCTCGGACCGACCCTGCTCGAGTGGATCACGCTCCGGCGCGGTGCGCACTCGACCTCGGACGACCCGTCGGTCTACCGGCCGGATCACGAGTCGGAACAGTTCCCGCTCGCCGATCCGATCGACCGCCTCAGACAGCACCTCACCGCCCTCGGAGCGTGGGACGACGACCGGCACGAGTCGCTGCAACGGGAGATCACCGCCGAGATCGAGACGGCGTTGGCTGAGGCCGATAGCCACGGTTCGGTCAAGAGCGGTGCGGTGCCGGGCCCGGCGACGATGTTCGACGACGTCTTCGCCGAGCTCCCGCGGCACCTCCGTGAACAGCGCGGACAGGTGGGGGAATGACATGCCGTCGATGACGATGGTCGAGGCGATCCGCGACGCGCACATGGTCGCGATGGAAGGTGACGACCGCGTGGTCGTGTTCGGCGAGGACGTCGGCTTCTTCGGTGGCGTGTTCCGATGCACGCAAGGGCTGCAGGAGCGCTTCGGTGATCACCGCTGTTTCGACGCACCGATCAACGAGTCGGCGATCGTCGGCGCGGCGATCGGCATGGCCGCCTACGGACTGCGGCCGTGCGTCGAGATGCAGTTCGCCGACTACATGTACCCGGCCTACGACCAGATCGTGTCGGAGGCGGCTCGTCTCCGACACCGGTCGGCGGGTGACTTCACCGCGCCGATCGTCGTCCGCATGCCGAGCGGCGGCGGCATCTTCGGCGGCCAGACCCACTCCCAGAGCCCCGAAGCGCTGTTCACCCACGTCGCCGGGCTCAAGACGGTCGTCGTCTCCAATCCGTACGACGCGAAGGGACTGCTCATCGCTGCGATCGAGGACGACGACCCCGTGATCTTCCTCGAACCCAAGCGTGTCTACAACGGTCCGTTCGACGGTCACCACGACCGACCGGTCGTCCCGTGGTCGAAGCATCCGCTCGGCGACGTGCCCGAGGGGCACTACACGGTCCCGCTCGGTGAGGCACGCGTGCACCGAGCAGGGTCCGACCTGACGGTGCTGACGTACGGCACCCTCGTCCACGTCGCCCAGACCGCCGCCGAGGAGCGCGGCGTCGACGCCGAGATCATCGACCTGCGCACCCTCGTGCCGCTCGACGTCGACGCGATCGTCGAGTCGGTCGCCAAGACCGGACGCTGCATCGTCCTGCACGAGGCGACCCTCACCTCCGGCTTCGGCGCCGAGCTCAGCGCCACCGTGCAGGAACGCTGCTTCTACCACCTCGAGGCACCGATCACCCGGGTGTGCGGATGGGACACGCCGTACCCGCACGCCCTCGAGTGGTCGTACTTCCCCGGACCCGACCGGGTCGGTCGGGCGATGGAGGAGGTCCTCGCAGCATGAGCTCGTTCACCATGAAGCTCCCTGACGTCGGCGAGGGCGTCGCCGAAGCCGAGATCGTCGAATGGCTCGTGGCCGTCGGCGACGAGGTGACCCCCGACTCGCCGATCGCCGAGGTCCTCACCGACAAAGCGACCGTGGAGATCTCGGCGCCGGTGACGGGCACCGTCGCCGTGCTGCACGGCGAGCCGGGCGACGTCCTGGCGGTGGGCGCCGACCTCGTCGAGATCGAGACGCAGGGCGACGTCGAGGCGGTGCCCGAAGCCGAGGCCGACGCCGAGGCCGACGCCGACGCCGAGGGCGAGACCGAGGCCGACGCGCCGACCGGGGCCAGTGAGCCCGCTGCACCCGCAGTGACCGAATCTGATGCGTCGGGTGACACATCGCCGGTCGTCGCCGAGACCTCCTCGCCGGCACCCGAACCCACGGCGGACAGTGATCGGCCCAAGCCGACAGCTGCACCGGCGGTTCGGGCACGCGCCAAGGAGCTCGGTATCGATCTCGCCGAGGTGGACGGGACCGGGCCCGACGGTCGCATCGTGCACGCCGACCTCGACCGCCTCCGCGGGGGTTCACGGCTCGCCCGATCGACCCGAGGATCCGAGTCGAGCGGCGCGGCGACCGTGTCGGGGGCCGGCACCCCGCATGCGGTTCGCGGTGTCCGGCGCCGCATCGCGGAGCGGCTGACGAGCGCCTGGACCGAGATCCCCCACATCACCTACGTCGACGCCGTCGACGTCACCGAGGTCGAGCGGCTCCGCCGTGAGCTCAACGTCGCCGCCGACGCGGACGCGCAACGCCTGACCTTGCTCCCGTTCCTCGCGACCGCGATCATCGTCGCCGTCCGCGATCACTCGGGTGTCAACGCCCACTACGACCACGCCGCCGAGACCCTCACCACCTTCGATGCGGTCCACGTAGGTGTCGCCACCCAGACCGACGACGGGCTGCGTGTGCCGGTGGTCCGGCACGCCGAATCGCACGACCTGCGATCACTCGCAGACGAGATCGCCCGTGTCACCGAAGCGGCGCGCACCGGCAACGCGACGCGCGACGAGCTGACCGGCTCGACGATCACGATCACCTCCCTCGGCGCGCTCGGCGGAATCGTCACCACGCCGATCCTCAACCCGCCCGAGGTCGCGATCGTCGGCGTCAACAAGATCGAGACTCGGCCGGTCTGGGAGGACGGAACGTGGGTGCCTCGCCAGATGATGAACCTGTCGTCCAGCTTCGATCACCGCATGGTCGACGGCTGGGACGCCGCGGTGTTCGTCCAGCGGTTGAAGCAGCTGCTCCAGTCACCCGCGCTGCTGTTCGTCGACGAGTAGCACGGCCGGTGTGTCGGAGCCGTGGCTGTCGATGCGCTCGTGGGCGACGTGCGTCATCTCTTCGAGTGAGGCCGAACGGACGGCTCAAGATTTCGTCACGTCCTGCCGATGACAAGCCGTGTCCCGCCCGCCCACCCACCGCGTCGATCGAGCGATCGACACGCCGTAAGCCGGCCGCCCCATGGGTCAGACCCCGAGCGTGGCGCCCGACACTCC
Source organism: Acidimicrobiaceae bacterium (assembly GCA_002698945.1). GTDB lineage: Bacteria > Actinomycetota > Acidimicrobiia > Acidimicrobiales > Ilumatobacteraceae > Ilumatobacter. Next base: position 17,237 of record NZZV01000152.1, on the reverse strand, counting down.
GACGCGAGCAGGGTCGCCGACGTCGAGCGGGCTGAGCGGCGAGCTGCCGTACCTGCTCATCGACCGCGACCACCGCGTCGCCGCCGTCTCCGAGGGGATGGCGCACCTGTTCGAGCTCGAGGTGGACGACGTGGTCGACCTCGATCCCGAGTCGTTTCTCGACGCGTCGGAAGGCGTGGCGCTCAACGCCGCGTACCGGCGCGTCCACGCCACCCCGGGTGCGTCCGAGCGTGTCGCGGTCCGACTCGTCGACCGGTCGGGCATCCGCCGCGCCTTCGATCTTCGCATCGTCAACCGGCTGGACGATCCTGCGGTCGAGGCGATCGTCATGACCGCGACCGACATCACGCGCGCGAGCGCGCATCGCGTCGTCGAACACCTGCGCTCACGGTTGCTCGATCTGCTCCCGACGGTCGTGACCGTGGTGGACGACCTGGGCACCATCGTCTACTGCAGCCCGAGGTCGGAAGAGGTGCTCGGCCGTCGGGCGTCGGAGCTGATCGGACGCTCGATCACCCAGGCCGATCTGTTCGTCATCGAGCCCGATCAGGTCGAGGCGATCCGGGTCGGTGCCGAGGAGCGTGGACACTGGGTCGGTGACGTCGAGCTGCGTCGCGACGACGGCAGCACCCTGCCGGTGCAGCTGGTGATCGAACGCGTCGACGATCACGAAATCGGCTTCCACGGCACGGTCGGTATCTCGTTCGACATCACCCAACGGCGCGAGTTGGAGGCACATCTCGAGTTCCAGGCGGCGCACGACGCACTCACCGGCCTCTACAACCGACAGCGCTTCGTGGAGTTGCTCGAGCGGGCTCTGGTCGCCGTCGAACGATCGGGGACACGCATCGCCGTCGTGTTCATCGATCTCGACGACTTCAAGGCGGTCAACGACCGGATCGGTCACGCCGCCGGCGACGCACTGCTGACCGCGGTCGGCGCCCAGCTCCAATCGGTGCTCGGTCCCGACGGCGTCGCTGCTCGCTTCGGCGGCGACGAGTTCGTCGTCTTCCGTCCCGACGTCGTCGACGCCGACGCCGGTGTCGAACTCGCGCGCGGCCTGCTCGACGCCCTCCGTCAGCCGATCGGATCGGGGCCGGACACCGCCGTGATCGGGGCGAGTGCCGGCGTCGCGCTGTCGAGCCCCGGTGTGTTGGCCGAAGAACTCCTGCGACGTTCCGATCACGCCATGTACGGGGCGAAGGACGGCGGCAAGAACCGCATCGAGGTGTTCGACGATGACGTGAGCCACCGCAAGCGACGACGGCGTGAGATGGCCGACGAGCTCGAACGAGCACTCGACCGGGGCGAACTGGCAGTGCACTTCCAGCCCGAAGTGGCACTGCACGACGGTCGGATCTCGTTCCTCGAGGCGCTGGTGCGTTGGGATGATGGCCAGCGAGGTTCGATCGCCCCGTCCGAGTTCGTGACGATCGCGGAGGCGAGCGGTCTCATCCATCGGCTCGGGCGCGTCGTGCTCGAAGCGTCGTGCCGAGCCTTGCGCATCTGGCTCGACCTGGGTCTCGCTGACGACCTGTCCGTCGCGGTCAATGTGTCCACGCGCCAGCTGCTCGACCACGACTTCCCCGACACGGTCGGTGAACTGCTGTCGGAGTGGAGCGTGCCCCCGGGGCAGGTGTGTCTCGAAGTCACCGAGTCGGCGCTCGTCGACGCCGACGTCGCGTCGCGCGCACTCCAACGACTCGACGCGATCGGGGTGACGATCGCGATCGACGACTTCGGAACCGGCTACTCGTCGCTCGGCCGGCTCACCCAGTTCCCGCTCGACTTCCTGAAGATCGACCGGACGTTCGTCGCCGGATTGGCGACCGACCCGGCGAGCGCATCCATCGTCCGGATGATTGCCAACCTCGCTCACGAACTGGGTGTGCAGGCGACGGCCGAGGGCATCGAGTCCGACGAGCAGCTGCAGCTGTTGATCGACCTCGGTTGCGACATCGGCCAGGGTTTCCTCTGGAGCCCGGCGGTGTCGCTCGAAGACGCGACGGCGATGCTGACGTGCCAACCCTTCACCGGCACGGTGCCGCGTCCGCGACGCCGCCTGATCGGCCGCCGGACCTCCGGCCTCGCCGCGTGGCATCGAGGCGGCCGGCAGAGCGTCGTGCGCGTCGACCGACCGTGACGGAGATCCGCTCCGGAGGCGACCGGCCGAACGCAGGTACCGGCTCGGAACCGGCTCATTCGCTACGGTTCGGCTCATCGGTGGGTGACGACGCCGCCGCAAGGGGGGCCATGCCGATCACGACGAACGTCGACATCGGGAGACATCCTGAGCGCTCCACCACGGACGCGGACGACCGTCGGGTCCGGGCGCGAAAGGCGGGCGGGCTGGCGCCGATCCCGGGCGTCGACGCGGCCGACGACCCTCGGTACGTCCACCGGCGGTTGTATCGGTTCGGCCGTCTCCGCGGCTGGTGGTCGCGGGTGCTCGATCCGGTGCAGCTCGATCCCGGCGGTGGTTGGTGGCATCGGTACGGTCCGGCCGTCTGGGTCGCTGCGCTCTACGCCGGTGTCAGCGGCGCGTACGTCGTCATGTCGTCACTGGCGGTTTCAGACGGTGGCACGGCCGCGGCGGAGGTCGGCAAGGGCTTGGCGTTCGTCGCGGTCACTGCACTCCTGCTCGCCGTCCTGCTGATCGAGTACGGCCGTCGCGCGTCTGCGGCAGCCGAGCGGTTGCGGTCGCTGATCGAGTCGACCGGCGATCTGACCTACCGGTTCCGGCGGTGGCCGAATGTCGGCTTCGAGTACATGTCTCCGGGCATCACCCACTGGATCGGGCTGACCCCCGACGATCACTACGCGAACCCCGACATCGGGTTGCATCTCGTTCATCCCGACGACCGTGGTCGACTGTCGGAGCTCCTCGTCGACGGCCGGTCCGACGGCACCGTTCCGATCCGGTGGGTGGCGCCCGATGGTCGCGTGCTGCACACCGCGCACGACTTCTTCCCGGTGCACGACCGCCGCGGCCGGATGGTCGCGGTGGACGGCCGCATCAGGGACATCACGGACACACGTCGCGACCGCATCGAGGCCGAACTCGGCCTGGCCATGCTCGGCTGGTTGGCCGACGGTTTGGATGCGCGGACCGTCATCGAGCGGACCTGCGACGGGATCGTCCGCATGATGGAAGTCGAGGTCGCCTGGTACGGCGTGCCACTCCCTGACGGCTCCGTGCGGCTCGAGTGCGCTGCCGGGGCGACCAGCTTCGTCGACTCGATCGAGATCCGCTGGGACGATGGGCCATTGGGTGCCGGGCCCACGGGCAGTGCCCTCCGCGAGGGCGTGCCGGTGATGATGCGCCCCGACGAGAGCGGGGACGTGACGTGGCGGCAGCGCGCCCGCGGCGCTGCAGTGACCGCCGTGCTGGCCGTGCCGCTTCGAGTCGACGGCCGCACCGTCGGTGCGCTCACGGTGCTGTCCCGGTTCGGCAACCCGTTCGACGATCGCAACATCGAGCGGTTCGAGCGGACCGTCGGCCGCTTGGCACTGATCGCAGACCAACTCACCCCCAGCGACCACGACCTGCACGACCGGTCCGTCGGGCGTCCCGCAACGGGACCGATCGATGTCGCCGCCGCGCTCGCCGACGGCCGCGTCGAGCCATGGTGGCAACCCCAGGTCGACCCGACCGGCCGCATCGTCGCACTCGAAGCGCTGCTCCGAGTTCGCGACGTCGACGGCTCGATCATGACGCCGGATCGTGTGATCCCCGCGGCGGTCGACGCCGGGCTGATGGTGTCGCTCGGTCGCCAACTCCGGAGTCGGGCGATCACGACGGCCGCACCGTGGCTCACGGACGGTCTCGACCGGATCTGTCTGAACGTCGCGGTGGAAGAACTCGTGAGCCCGGGCTTCATCGTCGAGTTGGACGACCTCGTCGCGGCCAACCGGCTGACCGCCGACCGCATCGAGTTGGAACTGGTCGAGACCGGACCGCTCAGCAGCGACGGCCTGCGCGTGCTGGAACGCCTGGTGTCGTTCGGCTATCGCATCTCCGTCGACGACTACGGCTCCGGGTGGGCGTCGCTCGGCCACCTCGCTCGCATTCCGGCCCTCGTGCTCAAGATCGACCGGATGTTCGTCACCGATCTCACCACCTCGGACCGTGCACGCGCGCTGGTGCAGTCGACGTTCGATCTCGGGCGCGTCCTCGATCTCGAGACGGTGGCCGAGGGCGTCGAAACGATCGAACAGGCGGAGTTGCTGTGCGAGATGGGCTGCGACCTGCTCCAGGGCTTCTTGTTCTCGCGGCCGCGCCCGAGCGACGAGACGGCGTTGCTCCTGGCCGGCGTCGGCACCGACGACTGGCCGACGCTGCACACCGATGCATCGCACGCGACAACTGCGCACTCGTGAGTTCGCTCGGTGCGGTGCGTGAACCACGGATCGGCGAAACTGGACGAGTCCACATCTCTCCGGAGGAAATCGATGTCCCTTGCGCCCAGCCGACTCGCCGAAGCAACGTTCTGGCACCAACCGCTCGACGTGCGGATGGCCCAGTTCGCCGAGTTGCGCGAACAGGGTTCGGTGCTGCCGGTGCCGATCGAGAACATGCTGACCGGCGACCAGGACACGGTCTACGCACTCACCCGCTACGAGGACGTCGTCCAGGTCAGCAAGCATCCCGACGACTTCTGCTCCGGCAAGGGTGCGACGGCGCTGTTCGATCTGCCGATGGAGATGCTCGAGTTCTTCGGTGGGTTCATCAACATGGACAACCCGCGCCACGCGCACCAGCGCCGCATCGTCGCCAAGACGTTCACCCCGACCGAACTCGCCGGTGTGCTCGACAACGTCGAGGCGATCTGCACCGAGGTGATCGACGGCTTCTGCGAACGCGGTGAAGCCGATCTGGTCCAGGTCCTGTCCCAGCCGTTCCCGCTGCTGATCATCTGCGACATGATGGGGATCCCGCGCAGCGAGTTCAAGACGGTCCTCGACGCCACCAACGTCATCCTCGGCGGCGGCGACCCCGAGTTCATGGGGGAAGACGGCGGGATCGAGAAGCTGATCGAGGCCGGCATGTCGCTCGCGACGCTCATGGGCGAGTTGATCGAGGAGCGGCGGGCGAACCCGACCGACGATCTCACGTCCAAGCTGGTCCACAACGATCTCTCCGAGGATCTGTTGACGCCGGCCGAGATCACCTCGTTCTTCGTCCTGTTGGCGGTCGCCGGCAACGACACGACCCGCAACGCGATCACGTACGGCGTCGACCTCTTGTCGCGCCATCCCGACCAGCGTGAGATCTGGCGCGCCGACGTCCCGGGCGTCACGCCGACCGCTGTCGAGGAGATCGTGCGCGTCGCGTCGCCCGTGACGTTCATGCGGCGCACGTCGACGCGTGACCAGATGCTCGGAGATCACGCAGTGAGCGAGGGCGACCGGATGGTGCTGTTCTACGGGGCTGCGAACCGTGACCCCCGAGTGTTCGACGACCCCGAGTCGTTCCAGGTGCTGCGCCAGCCGAACCCACACGTCGGGTTCGGCGGTCCCGGGCCGCACTTCTGCCTCGGCGCCCACCTGGCACGCCGCGAGGTCGCCGTGGTGTTCCGGGAGTTGTTCGCCCGGCTGCCCGATCTCGAGGTGGCGGGCGACCCGGTGCCGCTCCAGTCGCAGGGCATCCCGCTCGTCGCCGGCATCAAACGCCTGCCCGTCCGGTTCACCCCGACCGCCCCGGCCGGCGCCAGCTGACCGCCCTGTCGTCCCCGCCCGGACATCGCCCCACCCTCCTCCCGACTACCTCCTCCCGCCTCCCGCCCCGGACGCCTGGCCGATTAAATCGCCTGTACGTCCACCGGTGGACGCCTGGCCGATTTAATCGCCTGTGTGTCCACCGGCCCGGACGCCTGGTGGATTAAATCGCCTGTGTGTCCACCGGTGGACGCCTGGTGGATTAAATCGCCTGTGTGTCCGGTGGCGGGGGAGCGGGAGAGGCGGGTTGAGGCGGTATAGTTCAGAATTGAACATTCGAACGATGCTCGTCGAACGGAGCGATCATGAGCAACCGACTTCCCGTGTACGCGATCTCACATGGCGGCGGGCCGTGGCCGTGGATCAAAGACCTCATGCCGGTCGACTGGGATCCGCTCGAGCGTTCGCTCCAGGCGATCCCCGCCGAGGCCGGCACCACGCCGTCCGCCGTCCTCGTCATCAGCGGCCACTGGGAGCAGGACGCGTTCACCGTCCAGACGAACCCGAACCCGCCGATGCTCTACGACTACGGCGGCTTCCCCGACTTCACGTACGAGATCCAGTACTCGGCACCCGGTGCGCCGGCCCTGGCCGAGCGGACGGCGGAACTCCTGGCCGGCGCCGGTCTGCCGGTCGCCCGCGACGCGAAGCGCGGCTTCGACCACGGCGTCTTCGCACCGCTCTACGTGATGTACCCCGACGCGGAGGTGCCGGTCTTCCAGCTGTCGATGTTGCGCGGCTACGACCCCGCTACCCACCTCGCCGCCGGCCGCGCCCTCGCGCCGTTGCGCGACGAAGGCGTCCTGATCGTCGGCAGCGGGTTGCCCAGCTTCCACGACCTGTCGAAGTTCGGTCCGGCGTCTGCGACCCCGTCGATCGAGTTCGACGACTGGCTGACCGAGACGATGGTCGACTACACCGGCGCTGGGCGCAGCGAGCGGCTGACCGACTGGGCATCGGCACCGAGCGCCCGCGCCTGCCATCCCCGAGAAGACCACTTCATCCCGCTGCTCGTCGCCGTCGGTGCGGCCGAGGACGAACCCGCCGTCCGGCAGTACCACGAGGACGGGTTCATGGGTGGCCACACCGCCTCGTCGGGCTACCGCATCGGCGAGCCGGTCCACGCGGCGGTCTGAACGACCTCCCTGCTCCGACTCTCGGTCGTGCGTCGTGGCGCGTGAGACTGGGATCGTCACCCCCGACCGAACAGGAGCAACCATGGCCGAGGCCTACATCATCGACGCGTGCCGGACCCCACGAGGGATCGGCAAAGTGGGCAAGGGCTCGCTCGCCCATCTCCACCCCCAGCACCTGGCCCGCACGGTGCTGGAGGCGCTGGTCGAACGCAACGGCTTCGACACCGCCGACGTCGACGACGTCATCTGGGGCACGAGCGCTCAGCAGGGCCCTCAGAGCGGTGACCTCGGTCGGATGGCCGCACTCGACGCCGGGTACGACATCACCGCCAGCGGTGTCACGCTCGACCGCTTCTGCGGGTCGGGCATCACCGCCAACAACCTGGCCGCGCACTCGATCATGGCCGGTATGGAAGACCTCGTCGTCGGCGGCGGCACCGAGATGATGTCGATCAAGCACCAGAACATGCTGCCGATGGGTGCCCTCAACGAGCACCTCCGCGACATCCACCCCCAGTCGAACCAGGGCGTCTGCGCCGACGCGATCGCCACGCTCGAAGGCATCGGCCGCGACGACCTCGACGCGTTGGCAGTCGAGTCGCAGAACCGAGCGGCGCGCGCGATCGAAGAGGGCCGTTTCGACAAGAGCCTGATTCCGGTCCTCAACCTCGACGGAACGGTCGCGCTCGACCGCGAGGAGTTCCCGCGGCCCGGCACCACGCTCGAGTCGCTCGCCCAGCTCCCGCCCAGCTTCGAGAAGCTGGCCGACGTCGCCTACCCGGGCGAACCGACGTTCCGGGAGCTGATCAACCAGAAGTACCCCGGCCTCGACATCCAGCACGTCCACCACGCCGGCAACTCGTCGGGCGTGGTCGACGGTGCGGCGGCGATCCTGTGGGCGAGCGACGACTACGCCAAGGCGCACGGGCTGACGCCGCGGGCGCGTGTCGTCGCCACGGCGAACATGGGCGACGACCCCACGCTCATGCTGAACGCTCCGGTCCCGGCCGCCAAGAAGGTGCTGGCCCGCGCCGGCATGACCCTCGACGACATCGACATCTTCGAGATCAACGAGGCCTTCGCCGTCGTCGCGGAGAAGTTCATCCGCGACCTCGAACTCGACCGAGACAAGGTGAACGTCAACGGTGGCGCGATGGCGCTCGGCCACCCGATCGGTGCCACCGGAGCGATCCTGATCGGCACCGTGCTCGACGAACTCGAACGCACCGATCAGCAGGTCGGCCTCATCACGATGTGCGCCGGCGGCGGCATGGCCCCCGCCATCATCATCGAACGCGTCTGACCCGGCGGTCGGGGAGGGGCAAACTGGTCCGATGGGGATCCAACGCTTCACGAGCGCGTCGTCAGCGGACGAGGTGGCCGCCGCGCTGACCGCCGACGGGGTGGCGATCGTCGAGCGGGCGGTGCCGGAGTCGGCCATCGACGCGGTGTTGGGCGACATGGAGCCGCACATCGAGGCGACGCCCACCGGCATCGACGACTTCATGGGACGCAAGACCCGCCGCACGGGCAGTCTGCTCTCGCGGTCGAAGGCGTCACATGACCTGGTGATGCACCCGCTGGTCATCGGTGTCTGCGACCGGGTCCTCGGCGAACGCGCGAGCACGTACCAGTTGCACCTCACCCAGATCATCGACGTCGGACCCGGCTCGCCCCAGCAGATGCTGCACCGCGACCAATGGGCGTGGGACTTCTATCCGTTCCCGGTCGGCTTCGAAGTGGAGGTGTCGACGATCTGGGCCGGGGTGGACTTCAGCGTGCGCAACGGAGCTACCCGGGTCATCCCGGGCAGCCACCGGTGGGAGCCAGAACGCAAGGGCTCCGACGACGAGACCGTCTCCGCGGAGATGCCGAAGGGGTCGGTCGTGCTGTACACCGGATCGGTCATCCACGGCGCCGGCACCAACCAGTCCGACGCTCGACGCATCGGCGTCAACATCGACTACTGCCTCGGGTGGCTCCGACAGGAGGAGAACCAGTACTTGTCGTGCCCGCCCGAGCAGGCAAGAGAACTCCCCGTCGAGTTGGCCAAGCTCGCCGGCTACTCGCGGGCGGCGATCGCGCTCGGCTACTACGGCGACACGCTCGACCCGCTCGAAGCGGTGCATCCTGGTACCACCGACGGCCCGAGTTTCTGACCGGCGCGTCCTCAGTTCGAGGCGGCCGAGGCGATCGCCAAGAGTTCGTCCCGCTCCGGGCCGAGGCGCGGCAGTGGCGGTCGCTCGTCCTTCGTGGCGAGCGCGGCACTCGCCCGTTCCATCACGACCGGGTCGGTGAAGAGTGCGTCGGGTCGGTCGAGCATGTTGAACGACCGGAAGAACTTCCGGAACACGTCGGGATCGACGCGGGTCGCCGGCAGGAGCCCGTGCAGGATGAAGTCGCGTCCGGCCGCGGCGGCCGGGTCGGGTTCGGTGCCCGCATGCCCTGCCTCGTGCAGCTTCGTCCGGTCGGCATCTTGCATGCACGACACGACGTAGTGCGGTTCGAGTTCGGTACGCATCGCCTCGTCCATCGCGAGCGCCAGCGCCGTCCGGTCACGACCGTGCTCGCGCAGCGCAGCGGAGAGCGCCTCGGCGGCGATCCCGGCCTGTGAACACCCTTTGCCGTACCACGGGTTGGTCGTGATCGCGGCGTCGCCGATCGCCACGAGGCCCGTTGCGACGGGCACCCCGTCGATCACGAACCGTCGGATCCGGTTGGTCAGGCGGGCCATCGCCTCGACGTCGGTGATCGGGTCGGCCAGGCCGTCTTCGGTCCAGGGATCGAGCGGCGTCAGGGTTCTGACGGCGGCCTCCCACGCGGCGGGTTCGCGCAGCTTCATCAGCTCCCGATCGCCGGTAGGAATGCCGAGCGTGATCGAGAACGTGCCGTTGTCGCCGTAGAACCCGGCGAAGCCGAGGTAGCCGAGGTCACCGCCGCCACCCTTCTCGGTGAGCAGCGGCAGTTCGCGTCCCTCCCGCAGTCGGTAGAACCGCGACAGGTAGACGATGCCCGCCTCACTCTGCTCCTCGGTCGGCTGGACGTCGCCACCGAGCTCGGCGATCCACTCCATCACCGGCGAGTTGCGGCCACCACCGACCACGACCAGATCGGCCGACACCTCGGTGCCGTCGTCGAGTCGGATCCCTCGTACGTCGGTGCCGTCGGCGACCAGTCCGCTGACGCCGACACCACGTCGCCAGCTGACACCCGGTTCGGCAGTGACGACCTTGCGCAGCACCCACTCGATCGTGAGCCGACGGCAGCACCACAGCACGAGTTCGTCGTCGCCGGGCCGCGGTGCACGATCCTCCATGTCGGGCGGAAGGATCCGCTCGAGGGTCAGTTCGGTCGCTCCCTGCTCGGCGAGCATCTCGAGCACGTCGGGGGCGCGTTCGTTCAGGATGCGACGAAGGCGAGCGAGCAGCGCATGCGACTGGCGAGCGTGCGGTGCACCGCGACGATCCCAGCCGTCGAACGCCTCGTCGGCGGTGTCGGGCAGGTCGGTGTCGTCACGCTCGAACACCGTCACCCGGTGTCCGTCACGTGCGAGCAGCAACGCGGCGAGCATGCCGGCCATCCCGCCGCCGACGACGGCGATCTGCTGCGGGTCGTCGACGGGCTGCAGATCGGTCATGACACACCTCCGAGGAAGTCGATGAGGGCATCGTTGACCTCGTCCGGGCGCTCCTGTTGCGTCCAGTGTCCGCAGCCCTCAAGGATCAGGGATCGATGCAGCTTCGGCAGGGTCGTGGAGAACGCGGCGATCGCCGGTGCTCCCCAGACGGTCGGTCCGTCGCGGTCGCCGCCGATGAACAGTGCCGGCACGTCGATCGACGCGCTCCGCCACGCCGCCAGGTCCTCCCAGTCGCGGTCGACGTTGCGGTACCGATTGAGCGCGCCGCGGAAGCCGGTGTGCTCGAACTCCGACGCGTACACGTCGAGGTCGGCGTCGCTCAACCAGCGCGGCATCGTGTCGGGTCGTTGGAAGCGGTCGCGCATGCGTGCCCCGTGCGGGATCGTCGCGATCGTGCCGGCCGACGGATCGGGCGGGGTGGCGTCGCCCGACGCCGAGAACATGAAGCCGAGCAACCAGCCCCGCACATCGGCTTCGATCTCGGCCTCGGCACGCCCCGGTTCCTGGAAGTACTCGACGTAGAACTCCTCGTCACCGGCCATCGCCCGCATCATCTCGAGTGGGCGGAATGCCGACGGCGGTGAGTACGGCACCGACAGCCCGGCGACGGCGGTGAACACCTCGGGGCGTAGCAGCGCCGACGTCCACGCGATCGGTGCGCCCCAGTCGTGGCCGACGATCGTGGCGGTCTCGGCGCCGAGCGCCGCGACCACGGCCACGTTGTCCGCCACGTGGCGGACCATGCGGTAGGCGTCGACCTCCAGCGACTTCGACGACCGGCCGTAGCCGCGCACGTCGATCGCGACGGCGCGGTAGCCGGCGTCGGCGAGTGCCGGGAGCTGGTGGCGCCACGAGTACCACGACTCGGGGAAACCGTGCACGAGGAGGACGAGCGGGCCGTCACCCGCCTCGACGCAATGGAGTCGCGTGCCGGCGGCATCGACGACGTGAGAGCGGCAGCCGTCGGGGAGTGGGGAGTTCATCTCGTGCTCCGATCAGCGGGTCGCGACCACGCCGGCTCGCGCCCCGTCGACGTAGCCGTCGTCGGCCGACCACGTGATATCGCCGTTGACGACGACGGTGTCGACGCCCTCCTGCCGGCGGATCCAGCGGATCCCGTCGCCGGGGAAGTCGTCGGAGGCGATCTCCGGTCCGCGTCCGATCCGGTCTGCGTCGAACACCACCACGTCGGCGGCGTTGCCCGGTGCGAGCAGGCCGCGGCCGTCGAGCCCCCAGATCGTCGCCGTGTCGAGCGTGATCTTCTTGACCGCCTGCTCGAGCGTCAACGAACCCGTCGTGCGGACGAACTCGGAGAAGAGGTAGCCGGTGTCGCCGAAGGTCGAGAACGAACCGACGTGGGCGCCACCGTCGGAGGCACCGACGTGCACGTGCGGGTCGGCCAACAGCGTGCCGACGGCCTCCGAGTCGTCGTGTCCGATCGACTCGCGGATGAACCACGTGCCGAGCTCCTCGTCGAGGGCGAGATCGAGCAGCGTCTCGCCGTGGGAGCAGCCGCGCTCGGTCGCGATGTCGTCGATGCTGCGACCGACGAGGTCACGGTTGCGGTCGAGGATGACGTCGCGGACCACGAAACCGCCAGCACCGAGACCGCCGCCCGGGCGCTTCGCCAGCGAGTCCATCTCGTCGACGAGTTCCTGTCGCCGGTCGGCGACCGCTGCGAGCTTGTCGGCGCGGTCGGGGATCGACGCCACCTGCCACCACGAAGGCATCGTCAGCAGCATCAGGCTGCGCTGGTCGAGCGTAAAGCTGATGTCGATCGGCCGGGTCTGCACCTGCGGCCACACCGCCGCACCGCGCGCCCGAGCCGCGCCGACCGCATCGAGGATGCGGGCGACGCCGGCCCGATCGGCGTGGGAGTGGAAGATCGGCGACAGGGTCGTCGTGATGCCGTGGCGCAGCGAGAGGTCGGCGAGTGTCTCGATCCGGGCGATGGTGAGATCGGTGTTGTAGAACTCGTGGACGATCTGGAGGATGCCGCCGTGCTTCCCGAGCACGCCCGCGAGCGCGTCGAGCTCCTCCGGTGCCGCCCAGCGGCTCGGCACCGGCCGGTACGACTCGTCGATGTCGACGAAGCTGGTCGACAGCCCGACCGCTCCGGCGTCGAGACAGTCGCGCAGCAGCGCCGACATCTGCGCGATCTCGTCGTTGGTCGCGGGACGCTGCTGCGCGTCGGGGCCCATGACGAACATGCGCAGCACCGAGTGCCCGACGAGCGGAGCCACGTTCAGCGCCAGGTTGCCGGTGAGCGCGTCGAGCCAGCCGTCGAAACTTTCGCCCCAGCGCCAGTCGACCCCGGCGTCGAACGCCGCTTCCGGCATCTCCTCGATCAGCCGGAACATCCGGCTGAACGTGTCGCGCTGATCGGTGCGCAGCGGCGCGAGCGACAACGAGCAGTTGCCCGGGACGACGGTCGTGATGCCGTGCTCGATCGCCGGGAACGCATAGGGATCGAAGCAGAGTTGAGCGTCGTAGTGGGTGTGAGGATCGATGAAGCCGGGCGCCACGACCCGGCCGGCGGCGTCGAGTTCGCGCCTCGCCTCGCCGGCGCGTCCGCCGACGGCGACGATCTTGCCGTCGCTGATCGAGAGGTCGCCGCGGCGGCCGGGCAACCCCGAGCCGTCGACGATCAGTCCGTCACGGATGACGAGGTCGAGCATGATGTTCTCCTTGGGTGTGCGTCGAGGATCAGGTTGACGGGTTGGTGAGTGCCGGCAGGACGACGTGCCACGGTCGGCCGACGAGGTCGTCGATCGAGCCGATGCCGGCTCGGTCGAGGGAGGTGATGCAGGCTTCCTCGTCGAGTGAGATCGTCGAGGTGCCGCCGTTGTCGTAGGTGAGTTCGATCTCGATCTCGGCGCGTCCGTCGTGACCCCCCACGACATCGGCGCGTGTGATCGTCGCAGTCATCTCGCGGTCACGATGCGGGCAGTGGCGGTTCGGTGAACACGACGTCGCTCGGCAGCAGTCCCACCGATCGACCGAGTCCGGCACGTGCGGCGAGGTGCAGATTCCACGAGAGCAGCTGCTGCTCCGCATCGTCGGTGTCGGGCAGCTCACGGGCCGCGATCGCGGCCAGGTCGTCGTCCGGCTGCGGTGTGGTGAAGCGTCGTGTCGTCATCGTCGTGTCGTCGTCGTGTCGTCGTCGTCAGATGGTGAGCGCCTTGATGCGTTCCTGGAACGCGGCTTGCTCGGCGGTCGGCGGCGGAGCGGTCTGGAGCTTCATCAGCACCATCATGTCGCCGGTCACCTTGATGCGTCCGGTGAGGAAGGCCTGCGTGGTCGCCTGCTGGTCCTGGTCGATGAACAGCAGGCGGGCGGCGTCGTACGGCATGGTCATCGTGGTCGGCGCGCCGTCGTCCAGGCCCTGCTCGAGCAGCCCTCCGGCGAGATGTGCGTGGCGCTCGCCGAACGGGGTGTCGGTGACGACCAGGTTGATGACGACGTCCTTGACGACGTCGTTCGGCTCCGGCGCCTCGTCGCGCATCGACTCGACGGCGGCGATCCAGTCGTCGGAGAAGAACTCGTGAGCCATGTCGGGCCTTTCGATCGGTTCGGCGCGCCCCCATGCGGCCGATGATGCGAGCATAGACGCCTTGTTGAACGTTGTCCAATAGTGGCACTCGTGGGGTACGCGTCGTCGGATGCTGGCGTCAGGCAGGTCGAAACGGCAGGATGTTGCGCGTGAACGCCGCCGACGCAGCAGCTCGACGAGTTCGGATGGACCCGGACGAACGGCGTGACCAGATCCTCCTCGTCGCCGCCCGCCTCTTCGGCGACCGTCCGTACAGCGAGGTGTCCGTCAGCGACATCGCCGGTGAAGCCGGCATCGCACGTGGACTGCTCCATCACTACTTCGGATCCAAGCGCGAGCTCTACCTCGAGGTCGTGCGCGCCTCGGCCCGAGAGCCGCTCGGCGCCGACCCCGCCACCGTGCTCGGGACCGAACGCGCCTGGGCGACCGCCGTCGACAGCTTCCTGGCCGCCATCGAACGGAACCCGACCCGCTGGCTCACCGCCGCCAACGCCGGTGCGCCGGAGAGTGACGACGAGGTCGCCGCCATCCTCGACGAGACCCGCGAGATCCTCGCCGACCAAACCCTCGTCGTGATCGGTCTCGACGCCCGTGCCGACGATCCGGTCGTGCGTGCGTTCATCAGGGCCTGGGGCGGCTTCGTGCAGGAGCTCACCGTCGAGTGGGTCGGGCGGCAGCGGATCGACCGCGACCGGGTGCGGCGCACCATGCTCGCCACGCTGCCGCTCCTCGTCGACAACGTCCTGCCCCTCCTCGACGAACCCACCGGCTGACCGCGATGGAAGCCGACATCGCACTGATCGCCGGGGCGATCGTCCTGTTCGCGCTGGTCTCGCGGAAGGTCTCGACGCTGCCCCTCACCATGCCGATGGTCTTCGTCGCGCTCGGCGCGCTCACCGACGCCGTCGGTCTCGTCGAGCTCGGTGTGGAGACCGAAGGCGTCGCCGTGCTCGGTGAGATCACCCTCGCCATCATCTTGTTCGGCGACGCCGCCCGGATGGATGTGCGCTCGCTGCGACGCGAGGTCGCACTGCCGGCTCGGCTGCTCGGCGTCGGGCTCCCGCTGACCGTGCTCCTCGGGACGTTCCTGTTCATCGTGTTGATCCCGGGGCTGTCGGGATGGGAGGCGGCGTTGGTCGCCGCGATCCTCGCGCCGACCGACGCCGCACTCGGGCAGGCCGTCGTGGAGGACCGTTCGGTGCCGAAGTGGGTGCGGGAGGGGCTCAACGTCGAGTCCGGTCTCAACGACGGACTCGCCGTGCCGGCGGTGCTGCTCTTCATCGCGCTGTCGACGGGTGAGGAGACCGATGCCGGCTTCTGGGCGCGGTTCGTGTTCGAACAGATCGGCTTCGGTGTCCTCGTCGGCGTCGGCTGCGGACTGATCGGCGGGGGCTTGCTCGTTCGTGCGCACCGGCACGGTCTGGTGCAGGGCATCTACGCCCAGCTCGCCACGCTTGCCCTCGCGGTGCTCGCCTTCACCGGCGCGGAGTTGGCCGGAGCGAACGGTTTCATCGCCGCGTTCACCGCCGGGCTCTCGTTCGGCGCCGCCACCGGCAGTGATCTCGCCGAGCGTTTCGACGAGTACACGGAGGACACGGGTCGCCTGCTCGCGATCGCATCGTTCTTCGTGTTCGGCAACTTGTTCGTCGTCGAGGCCGTCGGCAACACGACGGTCGCGATCGTCGGGTGTGCCGTGCTGGCCCTGACGATCATGAGGATGGCGCCGGTCGCCGTCGCGATGACGGGAATGGGGGCAGCGCCGCAGACCAAGTTGTTCATCGGGTGGTTCGGGCCGCGCGGCCTGGCGTCGATGCTGTTCGGACTCCAGCTCCTCGAGGAGTCGGTGGCGGAATCGCTGCCCGCCAACGAGGAGTTGTTCGCCATCATCGCCTGGACCGTGGTGGCGAGTGTCGTCGCACACGGCGCGTCGGCGACCTGGGGCGCCAAGCGCTACGGCGCCTGGTACGCCGCGATGCCTGAGCACGAGGTCGTGGGCATGCCGGAGTCGACCGAGGTTCGCGACGGCCGTGTCCGCTGGTCGCTCGCCCGCGCCCCCAAGATCTGACGGAGATCCGACGGAGATCCGAGGGGTTTCGTGCGATCCCGACCCGGGGACCCGACGAACATGCCGGCGACGTACAGCGTGGTGGTCGACCGATCGGTCGACCTGGACGAGGTCGAACTCGACGACCTCGGCGTCGAGCAACGACTGTCGAGTTCGCACGCGCTCGTCCGGACCGAGTTGACGCAATCGGAGCTCTACCACGACATCAAGTGGCGGCTCCCAGATGGCACCTCACTGTTCGTCGGTCGCCTGGCCGACACGCCGAAGATGAAGGGACAGCGCCCCGGTTCGGTGGCCTGGTCTCGTCGGCACGTCACCGCCCAGGATCAGGAGTAGCGGCGATCAGGAGTAGGCGGCGAACAGTTCCTCGACCGCCTTGGCCTGGCCGCCGCTCGTCGAGGACGGCACGACGATCGGATCGGTGACACCGGCGTCGAACCACGCCTCGATGCCGTCGCGCACCCGGCCGGCCGAGCCGGAGAGGGTGCAGTCGTCGAGCCAGTCGTCCGACATGGCGAGCATCAGCGCAGCGTCGTCCTTCGCCTCGAGTGCCGCCTGCGCCGCGTGCATCTCGTCGGCGTAGCCGGCGTCGATCCAGTAGTTGCGATAGTTGGGGAGGGCGACGTAGCCCTTGAGCGTCGCCCGGTTGCGAGCGCGTGCGGCTTCGAGGTCGTCGTCGATCACCGTCGGGATCATGTTGCCGATCCGGAATCCGTCGGCCAGGCGGTCGTCGGGCACCTTCGTCAACGAGTGCGCCATCCGGCTGCGCGACGCGTTCGCCCACACCGCACCGTCGCCGACCTCGACCGACAGCTCGACCATCTTGTCGCGCAGCGTCGCCAGGTCGACCGGGGGCAGGTCGCCCATCCGCTCGGCGGTGCTTCGCATCGTCGTCACGTACTCGCGCATGTCGCTGAGCGGCTTGCCGGTCTCGACGCCGAGCCGCTTCACGACCGGGCCGTGGGTCACGCCGACCCCGAGTCGGAATCGTCCCCCCGACACCTCGTGGAGGTACGTCGCCGAGGTGGCGAGCGCAACCGGATGCTGGAGGTAGATCGGTTGGATCGAGGTGCCGACGTGGAGCGTCTCCGTAGCGTGGGCGATCGAGAGGCACAGGCCGAGGGCGTC
>NZZV01000151.1 GCA_002698945.1 Acidimicrobiaceae bacterium | reverse complement strand
GGGTGATGAACAGTCCGGCGAATCCTTCGCGCTGGAACAGCTGTTGGGTTTCGTCGTTCAGGTGCTCACGGGTGATCTCGTCGACAGCACCGAAGGGTTCGTCGAACAAGAACACCGGCGGCTTGAGCGTGAGCGTCCGTGCGAGCGAGGCCCGCATCTTCATCCCGCCCGACAACGACTTCGGGTAGTGGTTCTCGAACCCGTTGAGGCCGACGAGGTCGATCGCCTCCTGGGTCAGGCGGGCACGGTCGGCCTTCGGGAGATCGTGCAGCTCGGCCAGCAGCTCGACGTTCTTGCGAACCGTCCGCCACGGCAGGAGGGTCGCGTCCTGGAACACGTACCCGAGTCGGTCGCGGTCGACGTCGACCGTGCCGGACGTCGGTTCGAGCAGGCCGGACGCGATCTTGAGCAGGGTGGACTTGCCGCACCCGGACGGCCCGACGATCGTGACGAACTCACCCTTCTTCACGGTGAAGCTGACGTCGCGCACCGCCTCCGTGCCGTCTGGGAAGACCATCCCGATGTGCTGGAACGACAGGGAGTCGGAGCGGGTCTGCGGCATCGTGGCGGTCATCGGCCGGGGACGGGGTCGGTCTCGCGACGCAGGCGGCGTCGACGCTGGAACTCGGCGCTGGGCATGGTGCACGAACTTAGCCGGTGGAGGAGAGATCGGCCTCGGGCGATCGACACGACGACGTCCGATTCACGCGCCGTTCACATCGCCGGGAGGGGCCGCCCACGACGGCACCCACTCGTCGGTGTCGCGCAACTGGACGACGTGGGTGGTGAGTGCGTCGTCGACCAACTCGTGCAGCGCGTACGCCGGCGGATCGTCGGCGTACGTCGTCGGCCCTCGGCCCAGCCGGCCGAGGAGCTGGACGGCGGTGCTCGGACAGGCGAACGCCAGCGTGCCACCAACGGCACGTGCGATCGGACGGTGATAGTGACCGGCGAGCAGTCCGGCGACGTGGCGGTGGCGGCGGACGATGTCGGCTTCGATGTCGGTCCCGTCGAGGGCGAAGCGGTCCATCGCCGCGATGCCCGACGCGAACGGCGGATGGTGCTGGACGACGATCGCCGGCACGTCGATCCGTTCGGCGAGGTGGGTGTCGAGCCACGTCAGTTGGTCGATCGTGAGCCGACCGTCGTTCCGTCCCGGTGTGGTCGTGTCGAGACAGACGAGCCGGACATCGCCCAGATCGACGACACGATCGATCGGCTGGTCGGCACCTCCCGGAGGCAGGCCGAACCGACGTCGCAACTCACCACGGTCGTCGTGATTACCCGGCACGACGACGACGCGCTGGGGGAGCGGCGCCAAGAGTGCTTCGAGTCGGTCGTACTCGCCGGGACGTCCGTCGTTGACGAGGTCGCCGGTGGCCAGCACGACGTCGACCTCGTCGCCCAACGCGACCAGGTGATCGACCGCCCGGGCGAGACCGGCCGTGGGATCGATCCGGTCGGCGACGAGCTCACCGGGCGCGGTGACGTGGCAATCGGAGATCTGGGCGATGCGCATCAGCGGCCGAAGTCGAACGTCTTGATCTCGGCCAGTTGGCGGGCGAGGTGGGCGACATTGCCGTCGAACAACTCGGCTCCGAGCTCGGCGGTGGCACCGGTCGGGTCGCCGATGTAGCCGTCGGGGTCGAAGTCGTTCGACAGCCACCCGAACATCACCGGCCCCCCGAACTTGACGAACTCGTTGTCCTGGAGTGCCTCCGGCACCTTGCGTTCCGCCTTCGACAGATCGACGTGCTCGGGTCGCAGGTGCAGATAGATCGACGTCTCGTGGAGCCCACCGTGGATCCCCATCCCGAGCTCGTCGGCCGTGGAGGTCCCGCCGTACGCAGGTGGAACCGACGGATGGACCAGGAACGTCTTGAAGCCGAACTCGAGTCGCAGCTCGCGCAACGCCGTCGCCAGGATCGTCGTGTTCCCGCCGTGCCCGTTGAGCAGAACCAGCCGCTCGCACCCGGTGGTGGCCAGACACCGGCCGAGGTCGCGCAACATCGCCAGGAGCGTCTCGGCCGAGTACCAGAGCGTGCCGGGCGACCAGGCGTGCTCGTTCGACTTGCTGATCGAGAGCGTCGGCAGCTGCCAGATGTCGAGGTCGTCACCGACGCGGTCGACGAGCGCGTTCGCCGTCTCGTGGGCGATCACGTGGTCGACGGCGAGGGGCAGGTGCGGACCGTGCTGCTCCACCGCCCCGACCGGGAGCAACAGGATCGAGTCGGGAGTCACCCGGTCGGCGATCTCGGGGCCGGCCAGGTCTTCGTAGCGACGACTCATGCGCTGCATGCTAGGTCGCCGGACCCGCTCGCGACCCGGTGCGGTTCCCTACGCTGGCCCCGATGACGAGCGTGTTCAGGAACGGGCGACTGCGCGACGGCCGGTCGGTCGACGTGCCGGTCGACGTGGTGGTCGACGTCGTGGTCGACGGCGGCACGATCGTCGAAGTCCTCCCCCACGACCCGTCGACTCCGGTCGACGGCCCGGGCACCGTCGTCGATCTCGACGGGTGGTTGCTCCTGCCGCCGATGGCGGAGCCGCACGCCCACCTCGACAAGGCGCTGACGAGCGAGTCGGTGCCCAATCCGACCGGTGACCTGCCGGGTGCGATCGATGCCTGGATCGCCGCCGACGAGCGGGGCCAGTTCACCTACGACGACATGGTCGAGCGGGTCGATCAGGCGCTGCGCAAGCTCGTGTTGAACGGGGTCACCGCCGTTCGCAGCCACGTCAACGCCGGCGGCGGTGCCGGCACGTGGCACCTCGACGCGACACGAGCCGCGGCGGCGCGCTGGGCCGGGAGGATCGACGTCGAGTTGGTCGGTCTGGTCCACACACCGATCGTCGGACCGGGTTCCGACGACAACGTCGCCGCCCTACGAGCGTGTGCGGCGACCGGGACACTGATCGGCGGCTGTCCCCATCTCGAACCCGACGGCGACGCGGCGATCGACCTGGCGCTCGCGTTGGCGGCCGAATACGCGGTGGCGGTCGACCTCCACACCGACGAGACGCTCGATCCGTCGATGCTCACGCTGCCGCGGCTCGCTCGCCGTGTGATCGCCACCGGAGTCGGCAGGAACGTGACGGCGAGCCACTGCGTCAGTCTCGGCATGCAGACACCCGAGACGCAGGCCGAGGTGGCCGCGCTCGTCGCCGAGGCCGGGATCGGGGTCGTGACCCTGCCCCAGACCAATCTGTTCCTGCAGGGGCGGGGGCGGCCGACGGCGACACCACGTGGGCTGACGGCGATCGCTGCGTTACGCGACGCCGGTGTCGTGGTCGCCGCCGGAGGGGACAATGTGCAGGACCCGTTCAATCTGGTGGGGCGATCCGACCCCCTCGAAACGGCGGCGTTGCTGGTGATGGCGGCGCACATCCTGCCCGACGACGCGTACGAGATGGTCAGCAACGACGCCCGCACGGTCATGGGGCTGCCGCCGGTCCGGTTCGAGGTCGGCGACCCGGCCGACTTCGTGGCGATCGACGCCCCGTCGGTGCGGGGAGCGATCGCGGACGCGCCGGCCGATCGGGTCGTCGTGAAGTGCGGCGAGGTCGTCGCTCGCACGTCGACGACCCGCACGATCTGCTGACGCGTCGTTCACCCGGTCGTCATCGACGCCGTTTCCGCTTCTCGAGTCGAACCTGCGACGATACGACCATGGCCGATCTCAAGCTGGGTGCGTTCTTCTTCGGTGGCGTCGAGATGTCCGATGCGGGTGCCGGTCCGCCCGCTCCGATGGATCGCCGGTTCTCGAACGAGGCGTGCTGGCAGGCGACCCTCGACTACATCGACTCGGCCGTCGTCGCCGACCGGCTCGGCTACGACTCGTTCTGGACCACCGAGCACCACTTCCAGTACGAGGGGTACGAGGTCATCCCCAACGGGCTGCAGATCTCGACCTGGATCGCCGCCCGCACCGAGCGCATCCGCCTCGGCGCGATGTTCAACGTGGTGCCGCAGTGGAACCCGCTCCGGCTGGCCGAGGACTTCGCCACGCTGCACAACCTGTCGGGCGGACGCGGCATCCTCGGTGTCGGTCGCGGCACCGTCCCGCGCGAGGTGCTGCACCTGAACGACAAGGGCGTCTCGATCGGTTCGCTCGACAACCCCGACCAGCAGGCCGCCGACGTGTTCAACCGTGAGGTGTTCGAGGAATCGATGGAGATCGTCCGTCGGGCGCTCGCGAACGAGCGGTTCTCGTTCGAGGGCAAGCACTTCCAGATCCCCGTGCCCGGCATCCCCGATCGCGGCTCGACGGTGCAGGAACTGACCCTCGTGCCGCGGCCGCTGTACCCGTACGAGATCTGGCAGGCCGTCACGAGTCCGCCGACGCTCGACTACGTGCCCGTCGTCGGTCACGGTGCCGTGTTCTGGAACCAGCACTACTCGTTCATCGAGCGCTTCTGGAACACCTACGGAGAGCGATACGAGTCGACGCACGGCGTCACGCTCGCCCCGAGCGAGCAGCGGATGCTCGTCATCGCCGTGCGGATCGAGGACAGCTACGAGGCCGCCGTCGAGTCGGCTCGCCCCGGTCACGACGAGTTCTGGAAGTTCCTCGGACCGTACGGATGGAGCCGCGGCTACATGGGTGAGGACGGCAAGCCGGCCCAGCCGGGGCTGATCCCGACGCTCGACGAGTCGCTCGAGAACAAGACGATCCTGCTCGGCACCCCCGAGCAGGTCGCCGAAGGCGTCCAGTTCTACCGCGACCTGCTCGGCGTCGAGCACCTCACGATCTTCCCGCACCTCCTCGGCGACAGCTACGCCAAGGCCAACGAACAGATGACCCGCTTCGCCGAAGAAGTCGTCCCGCTCCTCGACTAGTCCCTCGTGTCAGCGGCCGAGGGCGGCGCTGATGCGGCACCTCGGGTCGGCGGCTCCCGACAGGCCACGGTCGTCACGCACGATGGCGTGAGCGTGGCCGAAGCCCGAGTCGTAATCCGGCAGTCGTCGGACCTGGTGCCCGCGTGCGAGCAGACCGGGCTCCCAGCCGTCGGGCGCGTGGCCCTCGACCTCCACGACCTGGCCGTCGAGATCGCTCCAGGTGTCGAAGCCGGTCTCAGGACCCGCCAGGGCCCATCGCGCCGAGTTGATCGCCTCGGCCGGTGACTGGCCGTGGAGGAACAGGCGCGCGGCGACCTGGAGGAGGATCTGGGGTTGGGCGTCGCCGCCCATCGTCCCGAACACCGACACCAGATCGCCGCCCCGGGTCGCGAGCGCCGGCGAGAGGGTGTGCGGCGGACGGCGACGGGGTCCGAGCTCGGCCGGATGGCCCGGCTCGAGCGAGAACCCGAGGCCCCGGTTGTGGAGGTTGATACCGGTGTTCGGCTCGGCCAGCCAGCACC
The DNA here is from genome assembly GCA_002698945.1 of Acidimicrobiaceae bacterium. GTDB lineage: Bacteria > Actinomycetota > Acidimicrobiia > Acidimicrobiales > Ilumatobacteraceae > Ilumatobacter. The sequence goes on along the minus strand of NZZV01000151.1, from coordinate 6,069 downwards.
CGAAGCCCGACGCGTTCGACTGGATCAAGGAGACGGCGAGCCCGTCGACCTCGGCGGTGCACAGGTAGGTGGTGTCGCCGGCCGTCGCCGGTCCGTGGTACGTGCTCGCCCGATCCGTGTCGAGGAGGTGGCGACGGGCGCGGACGGCGTCGAGCAGTGCCCGCCCGTCGGCGTGCTCGTGCAGCACATCGGTGCGGTCGTAGCCGGCGATCTTGGCGGCCTCGATCAGCAGATGCGCCCACCGTTCGTCGTTCGGGTCGGGGAGCTCGAGCGGTTCGGCGGCGATGCCGCCGGCGAGGGTGAGATACCCCTGGGAGTTGGGGCCGATCGTGTGGACGTCGACGCCGAACATCGCGGCCGACAACGGCTCGACCCAGTCGGCGCTCGGAGTGGTGAGATCGTCGGGGGCGAACCAACCATCGCCCAACGCGAGCAGTCCCGACGCGAACTCGCCCCCGTAGAAGCCGTCACGGCCCTGGCCGACGATGGATCGCAATGTTCGGGCGGCGCCGGGCCGCCGGACGAGCGCACCGGTACGCGTCGCCTGCGTCGCCAGCTCGTCGAGTTGCTCGCGCGCCGGTCCGTCGAGCCGAGCGGTCGACCCGACGAGGAGCGGACTCGCCGGGAACCCCTGCTCCGCGAGATCGATCGCCGGGGCCAGGACGTCGGCCAGCGGGAGCGATCCGAATCGCTCGTGCAGCGCCAGCCACCCGTCGACGCAACCGGGCACCGTCACCGTGCGGATGTCGTGGTGGAACGGCATCGTCGCGTGCCCGTCGGCTCGCACCGCGTCGGCGTCGGCGCCCGAACCAGCGCGTCCACTGCTGTTGAGTGCGTGCACCGTGTCGCCGTCGTGCACCAGCGCGAACAGGTCCCCACCCATGCCGCAGAGGTGTGGACCGGTCACGGCGATCGCGGCGTTGGTGGCGATCGCGGCGTCGACGGCGTTCCCGCCCGCGGCGAAGATCCGATCGCCGGCGCCGGTGGCCAGCTGATCTGCGGAGGCGACGAGATGTCGGGTGCCGCGCACGGACGACTGGGGGAGCGGGTTCATGCGTCCCACGCTAGGTGGCGGACCTAGCTGGACGGCACGTCGAGTTCGTCGTCGGGACGCTCGTCGTGGATGGGCACCTTCGGCAGCTTCTTGACGCGCTGGCGCCGCTTGCGGCGCTCGGGGATCATCGACCGCATTTCCTCCAGCCGACCGAAGCACAGCAGTCGATCGCCCGACTCCAGCTCGCGTCCCCGACGCGGGTTGGGGATCACGGTGTGGCCGCGGTGCAGCGTGAGCACCGTGATGTCGCGGTCGCCCAGACCGGACTCGCCGAGTGTCTTGCCGACCAGGTCGGCGCTGTCGTGGACGACGAGTTCGGCCACCCCGTAGCCGGTCGACACCGTGAGACGCTGACGGACGTCGATGTCGGGAAAGGCGACCTGGTTGTCGATGAAGTCGATGATCGCGCCGGCGACGTCGAGCTTCGTGGCGGTCTCGATGCCTTCGAGGCCGGGGGAGGAGTTGACCTCCATCACCATCGGCCCGTCGTTGCCCTCCAGCATGTCGACGCCGGCCACGCGCAGACCCATGATCTGCGCCGATCGGACGGCGGTCTGTTCGTACTCGGCGTCGAGCTCGACCGGTTCGACGCTGCCGCCCCGGTGCACGTTCGACCGGAACTCGTCCCCCTGGGCGACGCGCCGCATCGCTGCGACGACGCGGTCGCCGACGACGAGTGCGCGGATGTCGCGTCCCTTGCTCTCCTTCACGAACGCCTGGATGAGCACGTTCTGCTTCGTGCTCTGCATCGTCTCGATGATCGCTTCGGCGACCTTGTTGTCGGGCGCCAGGATCACACCGATGCCCTGCGTCCCCTCGAGCAACTTGATGACGACCGGGGCACCGCCGACCCGTTCGATCGCCGCCAGCACGTCCGCGCGATCGCGGACGAACGTCGTGGCAGGCATGCCGATGTTGTGTCGGCTCAGGATCTGGATCGCGCGCAGCTTGTCCCGCGAGTTGGCGATGCCGTTCGCGGTGTTCGGCGTGTAGACGTCCATCTGCTCGAACTGACGCACGACCGCCGTACCGAAGTAGGTGATCGAGTTGCCGATGCGGGGCAGGATCGCGTCGTAGTCGGACAACGGTTTGCCGCGGAACTGGAGGTCGGGTTCGTCCTCGGTCAGGTCGATGCCGAACCGGAGCGTGTTGAGCACCTTGACCTGATGGCCCCGGTCGAGGGCCGCGGTCCGGAGGCGCTGGGTGCTGTAGGAGCGGGGTGCGCGCGACAGGATGGCGAGTTTCATAGGGAAGACTTGGCAAGCTAGCGGTTCATGAGCGAGACGTCGTCGCAGCTGTCGGTCGCCGGGTGGCGCGAGTGGGTGGGGCTGCCCGACCTCGACGTCAGCTGGGTCAAGGCCAAGCTCGACACCGGTGCCCGCTCGTCCGCCATCCACGCCTGGGAGATCGAAGGTTTCGAACGCGACGGTGCCGAGTGGGTGCGGTTCCAACTCCACCCGTGGCAGATGTCCGACCTCGACGCCGTCGACGTCGAGCTCCCCGTTCTCGACCGTCGCACCATCCGCAGCTCGACGGGTCACGAGGAGCAGCGCTACGTCGTCCGGACCACGATCCGGCTGCTCGACCTCGATCTCAGTGCCGAACTCACCCTCACCAACCGTGACGAGATGGGGTTCCGCATGCTCGTCGGACGGGAGGCGCTCCGCGGCTCGATCCTGGTCGATCCCGGCCGCTCCTACATCGGGCCCCGTCCGTCGCGAGCCACCCGGAAGCGGAACCTGCAAGAGGTGGAGTAGTGCGCCTCACCGGGCGGGTCGTCGCCGCGGTCGGCGCCGTGATCGCGCTCGTCGGGACGTTCCTGCCCTGGCTCGTGTCGGGCACGGTCGAGCGCACCAGCTACGAGCTGCTCGACCTCGTCGAACGGCTCGGCTTCTCGCCCGACGGTCTGGTCGGGCTGGCGCTGACGGTGTGGCCGCTCGCTCCGCTCGGGCTCGTGCTCTGCGTCGTGGCCCAGTGGCCCTGGCGCGGCTGGCAGGGGAAATGGGCCGGTTGGGGCGCGGCGGCCCTGGCCGTCGTCGTGGGGCTGTACGTCGGAGCGACCGCCGCCGCCGTGCTCACCGCGCCCGAGGTCGGGCTGTTCCGGGTGCGCAACGGCGCCTCGGTCACGCTGGCCGGCGCCCTGGTGATGCTGGCGGGTGCGGCGGTCGACGCCGCGGGCGTCCGGCGTGAGATCAGGCGGGGTCGACCCACTGACCGCGATCGGTCAGCACCTGCTTGAGCACCGTCGGTCGGTCGGTCATCAGGCCGTCGACGCCGAGGTCGAGGAGGCGGTGCATCTCGTCCGGGTCGTCGATCGTCCACACGTGCACCTGGTAGCCGCGTCGGTGCGCCCGCTCGACGAACCGCTCGGTCACGATCTCGACCGGCCCCTGCTTGACGGGTACCTGTGCGCACTCGCCGCCGCCGGGCACCCTGGCCCCGGACACGAGCGTCGTGACCTGAGCCGGACCGAAGCTGGTGCAGAGCTCGGGACCGAGTTCCCGGCGGATCCGGCGCAAGCGTCGATCGCTGAAGCCGCCGACGCAGACGCGATCGAGACAGTCGAGTCGCCGCAGCGACGAGACGAGTGCGTCGACGCCCGTGTCGGCCTTGCAGTCGATGTTGACCCGGGCGTTCGGGAACTCTTCCATCAACGCCTCGAACAGCGGGATCGGTTCGCGCCCGTCGACACGGGCACCGGACACCTCGCTCCACGGCAGTTCGTCGATGCGCCCATCCCGACCACAGTTGCGGGACAGTTCGTCGTCGTGGAACGCGACGAGCACCCCGTCGGACGTGGCATGCACGTCGGTCTCGAGGTACGTGTAACCGAGGTCGACCGCATGCCGGAACGCCGGCAGCGTGTTCTCCGGGTTGTCGCTCGCCCCGCCCCGGTGAGCGAACGCCAACGGCCCCGGCCAGTCCAGATACGGATGCATGCCCGTCAGCCTGCCAGGCGCCGGCCGTGTCGAGCGGGTCGTGTCAGGTGGTGCCAGGCACCAGCCGACACACGACCAGCAGACACATCAGATCGTCCGTCCGGCGGCCTTCCAGTACTCGTCTTTCAGCAGCCGCTTGTACAGCTTGCCGGTGGGATGGCGGGGGAGTTCATCGCGGAAGTCGACGCTGCGCGGGCACTTCACGTCGGCGAGGTGGTCTCGGCAGTACTTTATCAGCGACGCCGACAACGCTGCGGCCGCCTCGTCGTCGGCCGGCATCACCCTCGGCTGGACGACCGCCTTGACCTCTTCGCCGAAGTCGTCGTTCGGCACGCCGAACACGGCGACGTCGACCACGTCGGGGTGCATCGTGAGGACGTTCTCGGCCTCCTGCGGGTAGATGTTCACGCCGCCCGAGATGATCATGTAGGCCTTGCGATCGGTGAGGTAGAGGTAGTTGTCCTCGTCGAGGTAACCGACGTCACCGAGCGTCGTCCAGCCCTTCGGATGACGCGAGCCGGCCGTCTTCTCGGCGTCGTTGTGATACTCGAACTCCGCGCCGCCCTCGAAGTAGACGGTGCCGGACTCGCCGACGGGGACTTCCTCGCCATCTTCTCCGACGATGTGGACCACGCAGTTGATCGGCATGCCGACGGTGCCCTGGTGGCCGAGCCACATCTCGCTGTTGCAGTAACAGAAGCCGTTGCCTTCGGTGCCGGCGTAGTACTCGTGCAGTACCGGTCCCCACCAATCGATCATCTGCTTCTTCACCGGAACCGGACACGGCGCGGCGGCGTGGATGACGCACTCGAGCGAGGACACGTCGTACTTCGAGCGCGTCTGCTCGGGCAGCTTCAGCATCCGCACGAACATGGTCGGGACGACCTGGCTGTGCGTGACGTCGAACTTCTCGATGTACTGCAGGTACTCCTCGGCGTCGAACCGGGTCATCACGACGACCGTCGCGCCGATCGCGATCGACGACATGCAGAAGCGGAGCGGGGCGGCGTGGTACAGCGGGGCGGGGGAGAGGTAGGTCTTGCTCGCATCCATCCCGAACAGCACGCTCAACATGCCGGCGACGCCGGTGACCCGCTCTTCGATCTGCTCGGGCTCCCACTTCGGCATGACGCCCTTCGGCTTGCCCGTGGTGCCCGACGAGTAGAGCATGTCGGTGCCGGCGATGCGCTGCTCGAGCGGTTCGTCCGACTGTGCCTCGACCGTCGCCTCGTAGCTCTCGTACCCGTCGATCGTCGCGTCGAGCATCAGTCGGAGTTCGAGGTCGGGGCACTCGTCGATGAGCGCCTCGGCCTGCTCGGACTTGTACTTCGACGTGATGTAACCCCGGGCGCCACAGTCGTTGACGATGTACGCGAGCTCTTCGGTCGTGAGGCGCGACGAGGCCGCCGTGTAGATCAGCCCTGCGTACTCGCATCCCCAGAGGATCTCGAGGTAGCGCGGATGGTTCTCGAGGCACAGCGCGACGTGATCACCCGGCTGGAATCCGGCGGCACGGAAGACCCGGCTCAGGCGGTTCGCGGCGGCGTCGAGCTCGGCGAAGGTCTGGGTCCAGCCGGAGTCGGCCATGATGACGGCCGGCTTGTCCGGCTGGGTTGCGAGATGGGTCCCGGGGAACATGGAGGCCGAACGTAGTGCGCACCGGGTCGCGGGTGCCGAATCGAACGCCGGCTGAACAACGTGGTGGCGGGGGATCGCCCGGCCGGTCGAGCCGAGTGATCCCACCGGGCGATTCAGCCGGGGTCGGACGTGGTGGCGACGATCGCGCCGGGCTCGGTCGCCGGGGGCCCGGGATTGTTCGTGGTGCCGCGGCACGCGAAGTCGATGTACGCGTTGACCCGGGCGGCCGGTTCCTCGTCGGGCAGCCAGCCCTCCTCCGCCACGAGCTGCTCTTCCGACGGCAGCGTGGTCGGCCCGGTCGGGACGGAAGGTGAGGCGGCGTCGGGCGCGAGGGTGACCGCCGGACCGCCGAGGTCGTCCGGGTCGACGGGTGGCTGGTCGCTGCCGCCGGGAACGGTCGCGGGAGTCCCGGTCTCGAGCGCCGTGATCACCGCCCGG
>NZZV01000150.1 GCA_002698945.1 Acidimicrobiaceae bacterium | reverse complement strand
TCGACTCCGTCGCCGTTCCCTCCGACAACCGACCCGTTGATCCGAAGGTTTTCGGAAGGGTGGGGTCGCAAGGTCGTGGCATGACGATGACCAACACCCACGCACTGACCATCGACCAGCCGGGTCACCTCGCCGCCGGCGACGGCGACCACCGCTGGTTCCTCAACCATCTCGCCACGGTGAAAGTGAACGCCGGCGACGACGGACCGAGGATGTCAGCCGTCGAGTTCACCGCACCACGCGGCTTCGGCCCTCCGCTCCACGTTCATCACGTCGAGGACGAGATCATGTACGTCCTCGACGGCGAGATCCGCCTCGACCTCGGCGGCGCCTCACAGATGGCGACCGCCGGATCGGTCGTGTCGCTGCCCCACGGTATCCCGCACGTGTTCCAGGTCGAGAGCCCACAGGCCCGATTCCTCACCGTCACCTCGGGCGGTCGGGCCCATCCCACCTTCGACCGCTTCGTCCAGGCACTCGGCGTACCGATCGACCCGAATGATCTGCCGACGCCGTCCGAGATCGACCCGGGACACGTCGCCCGAGTGTGCGCCGAGCACGGCATCGAAGTGCTCGGCCCACCGCCCGCCCCGCTCGACTGAACGGCGGACGTGCAACGACCGGCGTCGTTCGTCCTGCCGTCACACGACGTGGGACGATGGGGCCATGCCCCTCACCACGTATCGCATCGACCGTGACGGCGCCGAACGGATGCTCGTGCTCCTGCACGGATGGAGCGCCGAGCAACACCATCTCGCCGCCTACGTACCGCTCGTCGATCCCGGCGAACGGTATACCGCGGTCGCCCCACGAGCACTCCACGACCTGCCCGAGGGCGACGGGGCGTCGTGGTACGAGCGCACCGAGCAGGGACCCGACGCGGCCTCGTTCCGTCATGCCGTCGACACGGTCGCCGGGTTCATCGACACCGAGCTCGCCGCCGCCGACATCACGCACGATCGCTGTGTGTTGGCCGGGTTCTCGCAGGGTGGATTCATCTCGCTGGCGCTCGCCTTGCGCGCCGAGGCGCCGAACTACGCCGGCGTCTGGGCCATGTGTTGTGCGCTCCCCGACATCGACGGCCTCGACCTCGACCTCGGGTCGGGCGACGGTCGACCGGCACTGATCCAGGTCGGCGAACACGACCGGATCATCACGCCCGACCGCGGCCTCGCTGCCGCCGCCGCGATGCGCGACGGTGGATGGAACGTCAGCGAGGTCGAGTACGACATGGCCCACAGTCAGACGATCGAGATGATGATCGACGCACGGGCGTGGCTCGCTGCGATCTGACCTCCGCAGGTCGCGAGCTCGGCGCGGGCCGGCGCGGACTCACGGCACCAGGACGACCTTGCCCGTCGTCGCACGGCCTTCGAGGGCGCGATGGGCGTCGGCGGCGTCGGCGAGCGCGAACCGCTGCCCGATCCGGACGTCGAGCGACCCGTCGGCGTGCCAGCCGAACAGGTCGTCGGCGCGCCGCCGCAACTCGTCCGGCGAGCTCGTGTAGTGACCGAGCGTCGGCCGGGTCAGGAAGATCGAGCCGTTGGCCGACAGGTCGAGCGGGCTGACCGGGTCGACCGGACCGGATGCGTTCCCGAAGGTGACCATCATCCCGCGCGGTCGGATCAGACCGAGGCTCGGGGTGAACACCGACTTGCCGACGCCGTCGTACACGACGTCGAGCGGTCGCTCGCTGCCCGCGATGTCGCGGATCGCGTCGACGAAGTCCACGTCGCGATTGAGGATCGTGTGGTCGGCACCGGCGGCGGTCGCCAGCTCGGCCTTCTCCGGCGTGCCCACCGTCGTGTACACCTCGGCGCCGCGGAGCTTCGCGATCTGGATGAGCAGCAACCCGACGCCGCCCGCCCCGGCGTGGATCAGGCAGGCGTCGCCCTGCCCCAGCGGGTAGGTGTCGACCGCGAGGTAGTGGGCGGTCATACCCTGCAGCGGGATCGCCGCCGCGACGTCCCAGCCGATCCCGTCCGGCACCGGCATGGCCTGCGCGGCCGGGACGGCGACCCGTTCCGCGTACGAACCGGGCGCCGCGGCCCACGCGACACGGTCGCCGACCGCGAGGTGATCGACGCCGTCGCCGACCTCGACGACCGTGCCGGCGCCTTCGAGTCCGAGCACGTACGGCAGCGGCACCTTGTACAGGCCGGACCGCTGGTACGTGTCGATGAAGTTGAGGCCGGCGGCGCCGAGCTCGACGACGACCTGCCCGGTCCGAGCGGTCGGGGCGTCGAGTTCGACCCACCCCATGACGTCGGCGGAACCGTGCTCGGAGATCTGGATCGCGTGCATGCTCCCGACCCTACGCCCGGTCGGGTCGGGTGTCGGACGGTGAGCGCGGGTCAGGTGCCAGAGGTGACGACTCGCCCCGAGGGCGAGGCGTTACCGGCGGTCGCCTGACCCCGGGATCCTGTGGTCCGACCCGACGACTCGCGCCCGCGCATTGGCGCACCCGCCACGGGTCAGGTGATCTCCGGTGACGCCTCGTTCCTCGGCGTCACGTCCGACACCTGACCCGATGGGTTACGCGGTGATGGTGGGGATCAGCAGGTCGAGGAGATCGTCGACGAAGCCGGCGCCGATCGGAGCACCGGTCAGCAACTTGCGGTAGATGAACGGTCCGACGAACGCGTCGACCATCGTGTCGAGTTCGACGTCGTCGCGGATCTCGCCGCGCTCGACCCCGCGCTGCAGGATGGCCACGAGTGGGCGGCGCCGGTGCGCCACGTAGTCGTCGAGCTGGGCCCGCAGCTGCGGGTCGTGCACCGACCACTCGATCAGGTGGGGCAACACGTCGGCCATGTTGCCCGTCGCCATCCGCTCGGCGAGGTTGCCGAGGTACGTGGTGAGATCGGCCCGGACCGAGCCGAGATCGGCGTCGTCGAGCGGGTTGATCGCCCGGCGCAACGCCTCGAGCACGAGCGCTTCCTTCGATGCCCAGCGCCGGTAGATCGTCGCCTTCGACACACCGGCACGCTCGGCGATCACGTCCATCGCCATCCCCCGGAACCCGACCTCACGGGCGACGTCGAGCGTCGCGGTCAGGATCGCCTCGTCGGCACCGACGGTGCGCGGTCGGCCGCGGCGGGGAGCGTCGTCGGTCACGACACCATTCTGGCCGGACGCCGTCGCGGCCACGACCGTCACTCCCCGGCGCTCGGCGCGAGATGCGGATCCGCGGCCCGCTCGCCGGGCGAAGCGGCCGGGACCGTGTCGGGGGTGCCCGCCACGGCGGGCAGGAAGCGCCACGCCATGACCGCCGTGGCGATGATGATCGCGGCCGACAACAACATGCCGGTCGTCATGGCGTCGACGAATGCGCTGTTGGCATCGTCGAACAGGCTGCCCGCCGCCGTCCCGAGTTCGCCGGCGACCTGCTGCGCTCCACCGAGCGACGACTCGGCCGTCGAGGTGGCGGCGGCGTCGAGACCGATCCCAGCGGCCACGGTGTCGATCCGCGAGGCGTACATGCTCGACACGACCGAGCCGATGATCGCGACACCGAGCGCACCGCCGACCTGTCGGGTCGTGTCGTTGATCGCCGAGCCGACACCGGCCATGTCGCGTGGCAGCGAGCCCATCACCGACTCGGTGGCCGGCGCCATCGTCATGCCCATGCCCGACGCCATGACGACGAAGAACGAGATCACGACGATGTACGGCGTGTCGGGTGCGATCGTCGAGAGCAGCAGCAGTCCGGTCGCGATCAACGTGAGGCCGGTGAGGACTACACGCTTGGTGCCGATGCGCTCGACGAAGCGCGCCGACATCGGCGCGACGATCATCATCGTCGCGGCGTGCGGGAGCAGACGCACCCCCGCCTCGAGCGGCGAGTAGCCGTGGACGAGCTGCCAGTACTGCGTCATCAGGAACAGCGAACCGAACAGGGCGAAGAACACGAGAGTGATCGTCAGGCTGGCGGCGGTGAATCTGGCGTTCTTGAACACGGTCATCTGCAACATCGGGTGCGGCGTGTGGAGTTCCCACGCGATGAACGCGGCGATCGCGATGGCGCCGATGACGAAGCCGGCGATCACGGTGTCGTGGGTCCAGCCCTTGGCGGGGCCTTCGATGATGCCGAACAGCACGCTGGCGAGACCGATCATCGACAGCACGGCGCCGACGGGATCGAGCGGCCGCTGCTTCGAGTCGCGCGACGTCGGCACGAACCGGGCACCCAGCGCGAGCGCCGCGACGCCGATCGGGATGTTGACCCAGAACACGGAGTGCCACGAGAAGTGCTCGAGCAGGAAGCCGCCGGTCATCGGCCCGATCGCGACACCGAGACCCGAGAAGCCCGCCCAGATCGCGATCGCCCGCCCGCGCTCGCGGGGATCGCGGAACACGTTGGTGAGGATCGACAGGGTGGCGGGCATGATCAGCGCGCCGCCGATCCCCATGAAGGCGCGAGTGAGGATGAGCTGGTTCGCCGTCGTCGACATCGCGGCCGCGGCCGATCCGATGCCGAACAGCACGATGCCGATCTGGAGCGCACCCTTGCGACCGAACCGGTCGGACAGGCTGCCGGTGGTGAGCAGCAGCCCGGCGAACACGAGCACGTAGGAGTCGATGATCCACTGGATCTGGCTGTTGGTCGCACCGAGATCGACCATCAGCGACGGGATGGCCACATTGAGGATCGTGTTGTCCATCACGATGATCAACAAGCTGAGGCACAGCACACCGAGGGTGATCCACCGGCGTTCGTGCACGACCGGATCGATCGGGTCGAGTTCGGGATTGGGGGTGAGCATGTGTGTCCTTCGATCGGCGAGATCACCGTCGTCGTTGCGGTGGTCGTTGCGGTACTCGTTGCGGTCAGGGTGACGCTGCTGGTGCGTTGCGGTTGGTTCGCCGGGGCCGTGGCTCGGACGGTCGGGGGGTCACCGTCCGGGCCGACGAGCCCGACTTACGATACTGAACCGACCAGTATCGTAAATCATTCCCGAGCCGGACCCATCGTCGAGGTGGGTGACAGTCGTCACCGCGGCACGACCCCATCCATGCCAACGAAGTGGATCGGCGATCAGGGCTCGTGGCTAGCTCGGCAGCTTCGACAGCACGGCCCGACCGCGAGGCGACAGCTCGTAGCCGGGGTTGTGGCTGATCGTGAGGCCGAGCGCCTTGAGTTTGCGGACGTGCTCCTTGAACGGCTGCGTCTCCCACCCGATCGACGCGGCGAGGTCAGGTGCCCGGACGTGTGGGCGGGCGGCGATCACGTGCAGGAACTGCCGCGTCCAGTCGCCGCGGCGGCCGCGGTCGAGACGATCGAGGCGGGCAAGGATCTCGGCGACCTCGTCGTCGTCCAACTCGTCGGCCTGCTGGAGCGCGGCGCGCGGATCGTCACCGCCGGGTCGGACCTCGACGCGGTAGAAGTCGCCGTCCGGCTTGGCGGTGAGGTCGACGAGCAACTCGTCGAGTGTGTCGTACCCGGCGCGCCGAGCGTCGCCGACCACGATCCCGTCGAGGGCGACCGAGTCGATGCGAACGATGTCGAGCATGCCGCGCTGGGTCCGCAACGTGCCGCCCGTGCGCACCGTCGGTCGCTTCTGCCGACGGAACACGAGGTCGACCTCACCGTCGAAGATCCGCTCGAGGACGGTGTTGCGGATCAGCACGTCAGACGGGGTCGCCGCCGCCGTACGGGCAGGTGATGGCTTCGAGGAAGTGACCGGACGGACTCGTGAAGTACACGCCTCGACCGCCGTCGTGATGATTGATCTCCCCCGGCCGACGTTGGCCCGGATCGGCCCAGTGGTCGAGGTCGCGCTCGATGATCCGGTCGTGAATGCCGGCGAAGTCGTTCTCCGACACCAGGAACGCATAGTGCTGTGCAGCGATCTCGTCGCCGTCGTGCTGCACGAAGTCGATCGACGCCTGGTCGGCGATATGGGCCGCGAGGAAGTGACCGAACTCGACCGCCGGCGGCAACCCGAACATCTCCGTGAAGAAGGTGGCTTCTTCCTCACGGTCGTGAGCGTGCACGATCGTGTGGTTGAAATGGATGGACACGTCCTCCAGTCAACCATGGGTGGCCGGACGCGTCATCCGGCGAACGACCCATCGACCCCTGGCCGTGGCGATACGCCGCAGCCGTTCTACCCGTAGCTGTGGCCGAGGCCGGCTCGGGCGTCGGTGGTCAGCCCGTAGGGCGGGATCGGGTAGCGCAGACCGTTGCGAGCCAGTGCCTCGAGGCCGTCGATGACCTTCGGGAGGAAGTGCGGCGGGATCGCCATCAGCAGTTCGTCCTCCATCACGCCCCCGTAGCGACGTTCGGCGAAGCACGGGATCGACAGGCTCGGCTCGCCCGTGGCGAGCGCTCGCCCCCACGAGTCGGCACACGACGACTCACCGACGCAGCCCCACTCGAGCTTGCGGTATCCGGTCCACTGCAACCCGTTGATGAACAGGATCATCTGCGCCGGCGTGGCGTAGATCAGGCAGATGTCGGGCGGGTCGAGTCGGCCGCTCGCGAGCGGGGACACGACGATCGCCTCGTGCGTGCCGAACGACGGCAGGTCCATCGCCGCCTGGTGCGCCGCGGCGTCGGCGGGCGTCGAGTACCAGACGCCGGCGTACCGCTCACCCGCGAGCCAGTCGTCATCGCGCGGGTGCAGTCCGACCACGGCCGCGCACTGGTCGCCGACGAAGTCGTCCTGGGTCACACCGACCGTCCAGCCGTTGCGCGCTGCCTGCCCGACGATCTGATCCATCGTGTGGATCGCTCCCGGCCGACGCACCCGGGGCACCGCCTCCATGTCGGCGACCGTCTCGAACCGCTTCATCCCGATCGGCGTGGTGCGCAACCGGAGCAGACGGTTCAGATCGTCGACCAACCGCCCCCAATCCAGATGCCCGTCGACGTCGACTCGTGTCCCCTCGTTCCCCATCCATCCGACACTACGACCACCCGACGACGGCCGCCGACGTGGCACGCTGGCGCGGTGAGTTCGCATCCGTTCCCGTCCACCTCGTTCGAGCATCGCGACGGCCGGCTCGTCGGTCCGGCGAGGCAGCCTTGTCAGATGCTGGCCGACCAGGAGTACGACGGTCACACCAGCGTTCACGACGGGGACACCGCCGAGAAGCTCGGGCTGACCGGCGCGCCGATCGAGGGGCCGACGCACTTCAGCCAGTTCGACCCGATCGGCTACGCGCGGTGGGGCGACCGGTGGTTCGGCGAGGGCTGCATCAGCGCCCACTTCCAGACGATGGTGATCGAGGGCGAGACCGTGATCGCGTCGGCCGAGTCCAGCGAGGGCGACACGGATGAGAGCGAGGCGGTCCGGATCGACGCAGCCAAGGCCGACGGCACGCCGGTACTCACCGGCACGATCTCGGTCGGGGACGCGACGACCGAACTCGCGGCACGGTTGGCCAAGGCGCAGTCGCGGGATCCGGGTGACCTGTTCATCGTCGACCAGGTGACCGTCGGACCACTGCCCGCCGACGACCGGCGGGTGTCGGTCGACGTCGACTCGTCGAATGGCAACCTGTATCCGTTCTCGCTCGCCCAGAAGCTCGCGTCGATCACCGAGCCGAGCGCGTGGTACTCGTCGGGCGACAACCCGTGGGGCCGTGCGATCCTGCCGTTCGAGATGTACAGCGTGCTCGCCCACAAGATCGGCACCGCGCTCCCGGTGCGGGGCCCTGCGGTCGGGTTGTTCATCGATCTGGAGGTTCGCGCCCTGGGCGAGCCGCTGTTCGTCGGTGAGGAGTACGTGCTCGAGCGCGAGGTCGTCGCCGTCGGGCAGAGCCGCCAGGTCGAGTCGCACTGGGTCGACACCACGGTGCGGCGGGCCGATACCGGTGCCGCGGCGGCGAAGGTGCTGCTCCACTCCGGTGTGTTCAAGGCCAGCTACGCCGACTACCCCGCCGACCGCCTCGACTGAACCGGGTCGTGCCGCGGACTCCCCCGGCGACCGGACACACAGGCGACTTAATCCACCACACGTCCACCCCCGGACACACAGGCGATTCAATCCACCACACGTCCACCCCCGGGCACACAGGCGATTAAATCCACCAGGCGTCCGGGGAGGTGGCTGGGGCCGATACTCCGAGGGGGACGTGGGGTTCGTAAGGTGCCGGGCATGAGCTGGGAACGACTGATCGGGGGCGTCGACTTCGGGGAAGGGCCGCGCTGGCACGAGGGCCGGTTGTGGTACTCCGACTTCCACCAGCGGGCGATCTACTCGGTCGGCACCGACGGTGATCGACGCACCGAGTACGGCGACGTCACCGACCGGCCGAGCGGCCTCGGCTGGATGCCCGACGGGTCGCTCCTCGTCGTGTACATGACGACCCGCAAGCTGATGCGCGACCCCGGCGACGGTGCGTTCGTCGAACACGCCGATCTCTCCGACGTCGCTGCCTGGCACTGCAACGACATGGTCGTCGACGCCCACGGCAACGCCTACGTCGGCAACTTCGGGTTCGACCTCGAGGAGCGTCAGCCGTTCCGCCCGGCCGACCTCGCACTGGTCCGACCCGACGGTTCGGTCGAGGTCGCGGCGACCGACCTTCGCTTCCCGAACGGATCGGTGATCACGCCCGACGGCTCGACCCTGATCGTCGGCCAGTCGTTCGGCGGCAACTACCTCGCGTTCACGATCGACGACGACGCGACGCTCACCGACCGGCGCGAGTGGGCCGCGATCGAGGGCACCGCACCCGACGGATGCGCGCTCGATGCGGCCGGCGGCATCTGGTTCGCCGACGCGCTCGGTTCGCAGGTCGTACGCGTCGAGGAAGGCGGTCACGTCACCGATCGACTGCCGACGCCGCAGCCGGTGTTCGCCTGCATGCTCGGCGGCGACGACGGCCGAACCCTCTTCGCGCTCTGCGCACCGGGGTCGCACCCCGACGAGAGCGCCGACAAAGGTCTCGGCGAGATCCTCACCACACGGGTCGAGTACGCCCACGCCGGCCTGCCCTGACGTGCGGCTCGTCAGCTGGAACGTCAACTCGATCCGTTCCCACCACCACCGGCTCGTCGAGTGGATCGAGCGGCACCAGCCCGACGTCGTTGCCCTGCAGGAGACCAAGTGCAACGACGCGGTGTTCGCTGCACTGATGGCCGAGGTGCTCGCGGAGGGCTACGAGTTCGTCCACCACGGACACGACCACTGGAACGGGGTGGCGATCCTCAGCCGGGTCGGTCTCGACGACGTGCGGTACGGGTTCTCGGGTGCGAACCGTTCACCGTACGACGAGGCGCGTGTCGTGTCGGCGACGTGCGGCGGCATCG
Organism: Acidimicrobiaceae bacterium; assembly: GCA_002698945.1. GTDB lineage: Bacteria > Actinomycetota > Acidimicrobiia > Acidimicrobiales > Ilumatobacteraceae > Ilumatobacter. Next base: position 8,957 of record NZZV01000150.1, on the reverse strand, counting down.
ACGTGCACTCGCTCTACGCGCCGAACGGGCGCTCGCTCGACGACCAGCACTACCTGTTCAAGCTGGTGTGGCTCGAGCGGCTCCGAGCGGTGCACGTCGGCGGTCGTCCGACCGCGATGCTCGGTGACTTCAACGTCGCACCGACCGACGCCGACATCTACGACCCGGTGCGTTGGCGGCGACGCACCCATGCCAGCCCACCCGAGCGGGCGGCGATCGAGGCGCTCGTCGCCGACGGACTCCGTGACGTGACCCGCGAGCACCTGCCCGAGTCCGGCGTGTTCACGTGGTGGAGCTATCGCCCCGGACAGTTCGCCGCCAACCGGGGCCTGCGGATCGACCTGGCGCTCTGCTCCGACCCGGTCGCCGACCGCGTCGAGCGGGTGTGGATCGACACCGCCGAACGAGCCGACGCCCACCCCCTCGAGAAACCCAGCGACCACGCACCCCTCGTCCTCGACCTCACGTGACCCGGGACAGATGGTGTCGGACACCTCCTGTCCCATCCGGCCATCCGTCGTTCCTGCGAGGCCGGACGGGAGGAATCCGACACCATCTGTCGGACACCATCTGTCGACCACGGGCGTCAGCGGCGGGTGCGGGGGCCGCGGCCGGCGATGGCTTGGAGGACGAGGAGCAGGAGCACGGCACCGATCGCCGCGACCACGATCGAGCGGAACGAGAAGTCGTCGACGCCCTGCTCGTCGATCAGCGACATGAGTCCGCCACCGATCAGGGCGCCGATGACGCCCACGATCACGGTGTAGATGCAGCCTGTCCGTTCGTCGCCGACGATCCAGCGCGCCAACAGCCCGGCGATCAGCCCGACGAAGATCCAACCGAGGATGCCCACGGCGCCACCGTAGTGCCGCTCAGGCGCCGACGGCGGTGTAGAACTCGACCGCGAATCGCACCGACGCCGTCATCTCGACGCGGTGCGGGGTGTCGGGCGGGATGACCAGCGAGTCACCCGCCGCGAGCTCGACGAGGCTGCCGTCGTCTTCCCACACGAAGCAGAGGCAACCGTCGGACACGACGATCCGACCCCAGGTGCCGGTGGCGACACGATGGGTGCGGAGCAGACCGCGGGGCACCGTCGCCTCGTCGAACGTCTCGGTGATGCGAACCAGTTCGGCGCCGGCCGGAAGTCGATCCGGAACCACGGCTCAGCCCACCCCCCGACCCGTGCGCAGCTCACCTTCGACCAGGGTTCGCAGCACGTGCTCGGGCTGGGCCCCGACCACCGTGTTGACGACCTCGCCTCGCCGCATGAACAGCAACATCGGGATGCTGCGCGCCTCGTACCGCTGCGCAGTGGCCGGGGACTCGTCGACGTTCACCTTGACGACCTTGACGCGCCCCGCGAAGTCGACGCTCAGGCGTTCGAGGATCGGTGCGACCATTCGACACGGGCCGCACCAGGGCGCCCACAGATCGACGATCACCAACGCCGACGTGTCGACCGCGGCGGCGAAGTCGGCGTCGCCGGCGTCGACCAGCCACGGCAGGTCCGCGTGACACTTCGGGCAGCGCGGGTGTCCGGTCGCGCCGACCGGCACGCGGTTCCGAGTGCCGCACGACGGGCACGCCACGACAGGTGTTCCCATACCGACGAGGGTATCCACGACAGGAGGTGTCGGATACCTCGTGTTCGAGCGTCCGTGGTGCGACCGTCGGAGACCGGACAGGAGGTATCCGACACCTCCTGTTCCGCCTGCTGTTCGTCAGCGGGGTTCGAGGACGACCACGGGGATTTCGCGGTCGCCGGCGCGCTGCTCGTACTCGGCGAACGTGGGGACGTTGGCCTTCTGGGTTTCCCAGATCCGAGTGCGCTCGTCGCCCTCGGCGACCCGGGCCCGTGCCTCGACGGTGTCGGTGCCGACCTCGATCGTCACGTCGGCGTCAGCGGTGACGTTGTAGTACCAATCGGGGTGCGAGGTCGCACCGGCCTTCGAGCCGAAGATCGCCCAGCCACCCTCGACCGACTGGTACGCGAGCGGATTCAGGCGTTCTTGGCCCGACTTGCGCCCGGTCGAGTGCAGGATCGACAACGGCATCCCCTCGAACGGCCCACCGACCTTGCCCTCGTTCGCACGGAACTCCTCGATGATCTGCCGATTCCACTCATTGACGTCGTCCATGCTGCACGCCAACCGTCGCCCCGCCCGGCGCATTCCCGGCGGGCCGGCCGCGGCGGCGATGCGACGTCGACGATGTGAGCTCGGTCGATGTGGAACGATGGGCGACGCATGAACGAACTGCACTGGTGGACCGCCTACGGGCTGGCCGACGCGATCCGTGGTCGGGAGGTGTCGGCGCGCGAGGCCCTCGAGCACATGGTCCGTCGCGTCGAAGCGCTCGACGGTCAGATCAACGCCGTCGTCCGACTCGATCTCGACCGGGCGCGCGCCGACGCCGCAGCGGCCGACGAAGCAATCGCCCACGGTGACGACCTCGGCCCCCTCCACGGCGTGCCGATCACCGTCAAGGACTCGTTCATGACCGAAGGCTGCATCACCACCTCGGGCGCGCCACAGCTCGCCGACTTCGTGCCCGATCACGACGCCTGGCCCGTCGCCCGGCTCCGAGAGGCCGGCGCGATCGTCTACGGCAAGACGAACCTGCCGATCTTCGCCGGCGACATCCAGAGCTACAACGAGGTCTACGGGACCACCAACAACCCGCACGACCTGGCCCGCACCTGCGGCGGCTCGTCGGGTGGCTCGGCCGCCGCGCTGGCGATGGGATTCACCCCGATCGAACTCGGCTCCGACATCGGCGGGTCGATTCGCGTCCCGGCCCACTACTGCGGCGTGAAGGGCCACAAGCCGAGCTACGGCATCGTGCCCTCCCACGGCCAGATCCCCGGCATGCCCGGCACCCTCACCCAGGCCGACCTCGCCGTCGCCGGGCCGATGGCGCGCTCGGCACGCGACATGGAGTTGATGCTCCAGATCATGTCCGGCCCGGACCGCTGGCAGCAGCCCGGATGGCGGCTCGAACTACCCGAACGGCCGGTCGACGACTTCTCGCAGCTGCGCATCGCAGCCTGGCTCGACGACCCGCACTGTCCGGTCGATGGTTCCACCCGCCGCGTCATGGACCAGCTGGTGTCGTCGATCGAGTCGGCGGGTGGCCGGGTCGACACCGAGGCCCGGCCCGGATTCACTCTCGAGAAGGCCGACCGCGTGTTCAAGGCGCTCCTGTTCGCCGCACTCTCGGGTGAGCACTCCCCCGAGCAGCTCGAGCAGTTCGCCGGACTCGAGGGCGACAGCCCCGCCGATGCCGCTCGTCGGTCGGCGGCACAACGTCACCGCGCGTGGCTCGGGAACAACGAACGACGCCTCCAGCTCCGCGAACAGTGGCGCCGGTTCTTCGAGGAGTTCGACATCGTGTTGATGCCGGTGCAGCCCCGCGCCGCGATCCCGCACGACCACAGCGACCCGCAGTGGGAACGCACGATCGACATCGACGGCGTCGAACGCCCGTATCTCGACCTGTTCGGCTGGACCGGTCCGGCCGGCGCCGGGATGCTGCCGTCGACCGTCGTGCCCGCCGGTCTCGGCGACGACGGACTCCCGATCGGCGTCCAGGTCGTCGGTCCGTACCTGCACGACATCACGACGATCCGCGCCGCCCGACTGATCTCGAAGCTCTGCGGCGGCCCGCCCCGCCCGGCCCTCGCCGTTTGAGCGTCGGTTGATGTCAGACCACGACCGACGAGAACTGGTGGTGCCTCAGGTTCCGTCGGTCGGTCGTGGTCTGACATCAACCGACCTCAGTTCCGACTGACCCCGACGCCGTCGGCGAGGGCGGCGATCATGCCGTCGATGAAGTCGACCGCCGCCGGCGCATCCGGGCGGACCGCTTCGGCGCCGTGATACATACCCGGCACCACGTCGAACCGGACCGGCACCCCGGCCGCCTCGAGCCGGGCGGCGTAGTCGGCGCACTCGTCGTGGAACAGGTCGATGTCGCCGACACCGATCCACGCCGCCGGCAGCCCACGGAAGTCGATGCGGCGCGCCGCCGAGGCGTAGGGGCGACCTTCGTACTCGCGCGGCGGATGGTTGAGGTATGCGGTCCACGCGTACTCGTTCGACGTGTTGGTCCACAGGAGGGCGTCGGTGTCGCGCAGCGGGGTGCGGTCGTCGAGCATCGGGTACTGCAGGAGCTGGAACCGCACCGGCAGGTCGCCACGATCGTTCGCTACTTGGGCGACACAGGCGGCGAGGCCTCCACCCGCCGATCCGCCACCGACCGCGATCCGTTCGGGGTCGATGCCCAGTTGCTCGGCGTTCTGATGCGCCCACGCGAGCACTCGCACGCTGTCGTCGAGACCCGCCGGGAAGGGATGTTCGGGTGCCAGGCGGTAGTCGACGCTCAGGACGACGATCGACAATTCCTTGGCGATTCGCGAACACAACGGATGGTTCATCTCCGGACGTCCCATTACGAGGCCGCCACCGTGCAACCAGATCAACGCCGCGGACGGAGGCTCCCGCTCCGTCGGCTCGTACACGAGTGTGCGTACCGGCGGTTCGCTGCCGTCGGCGGGCACCATCTCGGTGCGGACGTCGACGCCGTCGACCACGAGACCGGCCGCCTGCTTCGACATCGCGTCGACCAGCCGCCGGCCGGTCCGCAGACTCGAGTCGGACCGCAGCGACATCGGCACCATCAGCTGCGGATGTTGCAGCTCGGGTGCGACCTCGCTCAGGCGGCGCCGACGACGTGCGACCGCCAGTCCGGCGAGCAGGGTGATCAGGGCGAGGGGCAGCAGGCGCTTCACGTTGATGTCTCACTCTCGTCGGCGGTCGTCAGCGACCGTACCGCCCATCGGATCGGTGCCACGACCGGAGCCCCGCAGCCCCCACCGCCGGACACCTGGGCGATTAAATCGCCTGCACGTCCACCGCCGGACACCCGGGCGATTAAATCGCCTCCACGTCCACCGCCGGACACCTGGGCGATTGAATCGCCTGCACGTCCACCGCCGGACACCTGGGCGATTAAATCGCCTGCACGTCCACCGCCGGACACCCGGGCGATTAAATCGCCTCCACGTCCGGTGTCGGGTCGTTTCGTGGGAACGGCGGGTCGGGTACCCGGTGGGCATGAGCCATTCACGCTTCGCACTCTGGTCAGCCGGCGTCGTCGGGGTCACCCGTGCGCTGACGGGCCTGTGGTTCGCCGCCGCACCGCGGCGACCCGCCGAGACCTGGGTCGGGCGCGACGACGCCACGACGCTCACCCTCGTCCGCGGCATCGGCGGCCGCGACCTGGCGATCGGCGCCGGCACTCTCACGGCGCTCGTTCGGGGCGATGCGGTCTGGCCGGGGCTCGCTGCGTCGGTCGCGTCCGATCTGTCCGACGCCGTGTCGGGGGTCGTCTCACTGTCCGGCGAGCACCGAACGAAGACCCTCGCCTACGCCGGAGGATTCACCGCGATCGGCGCCGGGGCCCTGGCCTCAGCGTTGGCCGACCGGCGCTGAGTCGTCGCTCGCCACCTGGTCGCTCACCACCTCGTCGCCCGATCATCACCCGGGCGTGTCACCCGTCGGAGTGTCACCGGTGACCACCCGAGGAATCCGTTTCGGACGCCGTGCGACCGGGCACGACTCGGGGGTCCCCCAGTTCCAGGAGGAACCCATGGCCGATCGCCCGTTCACCACTACCGATGGCGGAGCACCCGCCCCCAGCGACGAGCACTCGCTCACCGCCGGTCCCGATGGGCCGATCCTGCTCCACGACCACTACCTGCTGGAGCAGATGGCGAACTTCAACCGGGAGCGGATCCCGGAGCGCCAGCCACACGCCAAGGGCAGCGGCGCGTTCGGGACGTTCGAGGTGACCGGCGACGTGAGTCAGTACACCCGGGCCGCGTTCTTGCAGCCGGGTGCCACGACGGAGATGGCGGCCCGCTTCTCGACCGTCGCCGGTGAGCGCGGCTCGCCCGACACGTGGCGCGACCCGCGTGGTTTTGCGCTCAAGTTCTACACATCCGAAGGCAACTTCGACATGGTCGGCAACAACACACCGATCTTCTTCATCAAGGACCCCATGAAGTTCCAGCACTTCATCCGGTCGCAGAAGCGGCGCGCCGACAACGGCCTGCGCGACCACGACATGCAGTGGGATTTCTGGACGCTCTCCCCCGAGTCGGCGCACCAGGTGACCTACCTGATGGGAGATCGGGGCGTACCCCGCACGTACCGACACATGAACGGCTACTCGAGCCACACCTACTCGTGGTACGACGACGAGGGTCGGCTGTCGTGGGTGAAGTACCACTTCCACAGCGACCAGGGCGTCGAGGGCTACACCCAGGACGAAGCCGACGAGATGGCCGGCATGGACTCCGACGTGCACCGCCGCGACCTGTTCGATGCGATCGCCGACGGCAACCACCCGTCGTGGACGCTCAAGGTCCAGATCATGCCGTACGAGGACGCCAAGACGTATCGCATCAGCCCGTTCGACCTGACCAAGGTGTGGCCACACGCGGATTACCCGCTGATCGACGTCGGCCGGTTCACGCTCCACACCAACCCGACCGACTTTCACACCCAGATCGAGCAGGCGGCATTCGAGCCCAACAACATGGTGCCCGGCACCGGACTGTCGCCCGACAAGATGCTGCTCGCTCGCGGCTTCGCCTACGCCGACGCGCACCGTGCCCGCCTCGGCGTCAATTACAAGCAGATCCCGGTCAACACGCCGCAGTGCCCGGTGCACAGCTACACCAAGGACGGCGCCATGCGCGTCGTGCCGGTCACCGACCCGGTCTACGCGCCGAACAGCAAGGGCGGCCCGGCCGCCGATCCGAGCCTGACCGGTGACGACAACCGCTGGAGCTACGGCGTCACCGAGGACATGGTCCGAAGCGCCTACGTCCAGCGGGAAGACGACGATGACTGGAGCCAGCCCGGCGCGCTGGTGCGCGACGTGTTCGACGACGCCGCCCGTGACCGGTTCGTCGACAACGTGGCTGGGCACCTGTCGGACGGCGTCACAGAACCCGTACTCGAGCGAGCGTTCGAGTACTGGCGCAACGTCGACCGGGAGATCGGCGATCGCATCGAGCGAGCGGTCAGCGGCTGATCGGATCCCTCGACCTGTCAACCGATCGGGTGCGCCGGTCCACCGAAGCGTGGACTGGCGCACTCGTCGTTGGTCTGGGTTCGCCGTGACTGGCGAGGGGTCGGCGAGACATCCGCGCTCGCCGCGATCCCGAGGAATAGGGTACGCGCGACCCATCGGAGGTTCTCATGATCAAGGCTCTGCTCGCCTTCACCGTCGTGTTCCTACTGGCCACGCTCCCGGCCACCTGGCTCCTGATGCTCTTCCTCGGCAACGTCGGTCTGACGGTCGGGTACTGGGGCACGCTGCCGCTCGGCATCCTCGTGTCGGCGCTGCTCGGCGGCGCCACCTCGACCAACGTCTACAACGTCCGCTGAGCCGGCCCGACTCGGCCTCAGCGACGTCACCTGGGTTCGACGCGCACCCAGCCGAGGTCCGCTGGCCGGGGCGTCCCAACGGGCCAGGTCGGCTGACAACCAGGCGGGTCGGTGCGGGTTCTCGGCGGCTGTCGTGCGAGATATCGGCCTAGGTCCCCCGAGACGCTGGATGGCCAGGTGATGCCGGGGTTCTCGGCGGCTGTCGTGCGAGATACCGGCCTGGATCCGCCGAGAACTGTGGGCGGCGATCCCTTGCGGCTGATTCGGAGCGATGTGTCTCGAGCTCGCTGGGTCGGGCGTCCACGGGCTGAACCCGGAGGGGCCGGGGCGCGCCGATAGCCTCGGACGGGTGCGGACGACGGCGTTACTCCTGGTCGGCGGCCTGCTTGTCACGGCGGGATGCTCAGGCGGCTCCGACGCGGCCTCGTCCGACGCCGGATCATCCGACGCCGCGCCGTCCGGTTCCCCATCCGATTCCGGCGACGGCACGGACCCCGATGCATCGGCCACGACGACGAGCTCCCCCCCTGCGCCCACCACGACGATCATCGCGCCGACGACCACCGAGCCACCACCGGTGTGTGTGGTCACGGTGCAGCCGGGCGACTCGCTCGGCGCAATCGTGGCCGACCTCGCCGACGTCACCATGGACGAGCTGCTCGCCGAGAACCGGATGAGCGAGACCGACATCATCCATCCCGGCGAGCAGTACGACGTCTGTCCGGGCAATGACATCGACGACGTCGACGGCACCTCCCGACTCGCTCCGCCGGCTGCGCACGTCGAGGTGCAGCAGGCGGAGCTCAACGAGCTGTTTCGCGACTTCGCACTACTCGACCTGGCCATCGACGGCGACTCGGGTCCGCTCACCCGCCAGGCCGTGTGCGCCGCCCGGATGGTGCTCGGGCTGCCCGAGAGCACGGATCACCTCCCCCAGGGCAGCGACGAGGAAGCCACCGTGTTCGCGGCCACACCCGCCGACTTCACGATCCCCGACGGAGCGGCGACGTGGTCGTCGAAGTGGATCCTGATCAACGAGACCTGCCAGGTGATCGTCACCGGTGAGGGCGACGACCGCATCGTCGACATCTACCCCACGTCGACGGGCGAGCCCGACTACCCGACCCACAACGCGCAGGCGCTGAACGCGTACCGATACGACCCGGCGCTCGACAACGACGGCTGGCACGACAGCACCAACTTTCCGTCCGAGGTCGACAACCCGCTGAACGGCAACATGTACAAACCGATCTACTTCAACGGCGGGCAAGCGATCCACGGCGCCGGCTACATCCCGCCGAACCCGCGCAGCAAGGGATGCGCCCGCACGTTCCCGTTCCACCAGGACGCGATCATCAACTGGCTCGGCATCGACGACATCACCGAACCGGTGTGGAACACCGGCGCGATCGGCGCCACCGTGTCGGTCGTCGGCGAGTACCGCGACCTCTGAGCCTCAGGCCGGGGACCCGGTGGGGTGGCTCGGGGCGTCGGCGG
>NZZV01000149.1 GCA_002698945.1 Acidimicrobiaceae bacterium | reverse complement strand
TCGAGGTCGCGTTGGTACTCGGCGTCGACGAACGCGTCGAAGATCGCGGTCATCTGCGCCGCTTGGACCGGGTCGCCGCCGGTCGCGCTGACGGCGACCTCACCACCGACTTCGACGACACGTGCCCGGCGTCCGTCGATCGAGTCCTTCAGGTCGTCGAACGCGCCGTCCTGGTCGAGTTCGGAGGCGAGTTTCGTGATCTGTTCGGCGAACTCGTCGTACGACGAATGTTCGGCGATCTCGACCAGGACGTCGATCAACACGGCGACCATCGGCCGGACCCGCGGGTTGGTGTGCAACCGGGAGATCTGCAACGCGTGGTCGACGGTGATGTGCCCGGCGTGCAACGCTGCGCCGACCGCCGGATACTCCGTGACCACACGTCCGAGGCGCCGATCACGCGTCGTCGTCGCCGTCGAACAGTTCAACGTGGCTCGCAGGTAGCCGGCCATCGAGCGGTGCTCGGCGGCGAACACACCCCGATCCTCGCTCGCAGCGACGAGCGCGGCTCGTTCGGCGTGCAGGCGACGCAACTCCATCTCGTTGGAGCGCAGCCGGTCGTCGAGTATCGCATCGGGTGTCCCGACACAGTCCTCGAAGAACTCGGCGAACATGCTCAGACCCTAGCGGAACATACGTTTGATCCCAAGCGGAAATGCTGGATATATGAGTGAAATGTGAGAACGATGAGCGTCATCGACTCCGAACCTCTGCTGCTCGCGCATCCGTGCCGCGGCGAGGGCCCGTAGGAACGGTCATCAGGTCGGCGGCCCGGCGCTCGTTCACGAGGGTGCCGGGTCGCTTGCCGGTCAGGCGCTGAGTTCGCGCAGCCAACCCGGCAGGCGGGTCGGACGACCGTCCGACGTCACGCAGCCGTGCGCCGTCACGCCGGTCGCCCGCACCTCGTCGTCGACGGTCATCAGGTAGCTCATCTGGAACGACGCCCGGCCGACCGTCGCGACCGAGACGTGGACGTCGACGACGTCGTCGAACCGGAGCGGCACGCGGTACTGGCACCACGCTTCGATCACACTCATGTCGACGCCCTCGGCCCGGATGCCGCTGTAGGGATGGCCGATGTGACGCAGATACGCCACCCGCGTCTCCTCCAGCATCGGCAGGTACCGGCTGTGGTGCACGATGCCCATCGCGTCGGTCTCGGCGAACCGCACGCGGAGCTGGTGCCGGAAGCCGTACGAGGCGGGATCGAGCGAGGGTTCGACCGAGATACGCACGACCGGGACCGTAGCCCTCCACGTCGACGCGTCCTCACGACCAGGTCGTCAACCGGCTTCGCGGCCCGCGACGCCGGCCGCGATACTCGTTCCGTGACCCCGGCGATCAGCGAGCTCGATGCGGCCGGCATCGACTACACCGTGCACGAGTACACCCACGACGGTGATCTGCACGACTTCGGCATCGAGGCCGCCGACAAGCTCGGCCTCGACCCCGACCAGGTGTTCAAGACGCTGCTCGTCACGGCCGACGGGGAGCAGGCCGTGGCGATCGTGCCGGTCAGCGGGAAGCTCGCGCTGAAGGCCGTCGGCAGAGCATTGGGAGCCAAGCGGGTCGAGATGTGCGACCCGACGGTCGCCGAGCGCATCACCGGCTACGTCCGCGGCGGCATCAGCCCGTTCGGGCAGAAGAAGCGGCTCCCGACGGTCATCGACGAGATGGCGACCGTGTTCGAGGTGATCTACGTGAGCGGCGGCAAGCGGGGACTCGACCTCGGTGTCGCGCCCGACGATCTGGTCGGCCACCTCGACGCCGTCGTCGCCGACATCGCCGCCGGCTGAACCCGGCACGGGGCAAGGAGCCGACTCGTCAGCGGCTCGGGTGGCGCAACATCGCCTCGATGCGGGCGACACGAGTCCGAGCAGGCGGGTGCGACGTCGTCAACCGGGCCCGCCAGCCGACCGTCCGGGTCCCGCCGCCCAGTCGGATCACCTGCCGGAGGGCATCCGCCAACGGCCGGCCATACCCCATCCGCACCGCGCGCCGATCGGCCTCGAACTCCGACCCGTGACCCACCAGGTTGCCGAGCGCGTCGGACGCGTACAGCGCCGCCAGGAACACCCACGAGATCGCGTACAGCACACCCGACGCCAACCGCCCCAGCGCGGTCAGCGCAGCGGAGTGCGACACGAACGAGTCGGTCGCCGCGCGGGCCACGTTCTGGAAGAAGAACCCGATGCGCGCGAGTGCAATCACCGGCAACGAGAGCCAGTGGCCGACCGTCAGCGCGAACGTGTGGAACCCGAGATGGTGGCTCAGTTCGTGGGCGAGCACCCCGGACAGCTCGCGGTCGGTCAACTCCTCGAGCGCGAAGGTCGTGACCACCACGAGATGGCCACCACAGGCGAACGCGTTCAGCTCGTCGGAGTCGATCACCCGGATCGCGTACCGGTACGAGGGCAGGTTGGCAGCGACCGCGAGGTCGCGCCAGATCGGCGCGATGATCTGCTGCTCCTCGGCGCTGGGTATGCGAGCCCCGAACAGCGGGCTCAGCACGGAGACCTGGACCGAGGGGATGAACAGCAGTGCGCCGGCCGCCAACCACACGAGCGGGAGCACCCAGATCGGGATGTCGACGATCAACCGGATCGGCAGCCAGATCACCGCCATCGCGAGCAGCCAGAAGGGGACGAGCGCGACGACAGGGAGCAACGCCGTGAGCGCGGAACGCTCGAGGTGCCGTCCTCGCGAGTCGACCGCCGACGCCATCGTCTGGCAAGGATACGGAGTCGTCGCTCGACTGGCGCCGCAGCCTGGGTGTTCACATGTGATCACGGCGTCGCGGTCGCCTCAAGAAGCCTTCAAGCTTCCGGCGGGTGGTGCCGATGGAACCTTCGTGGAGTCGAAGACAACGGCCGCGAGTTCCGGCGCGTCGCCCGCGGTGCGCGAGCTGCTCGAGCGAGCAGCACTCGCGCGCCACAACCAGCCGGACGACGCCCGCAACTATGCGTTGCAGGCCCGCGTCGTCGCTCGCGCCGAGGGCGATCGAGCCGGCGAGGCGGAGGCGCTGTATCGACTCGCCAGCCTGGCCCACCTGGGCGGCGACCCCGAGGACGGGTTCGGTCTCGCGATGGAAGCCAGCGAGGTCGCGCAGTCGTGCGGTGCCGCGCTCGTCGACGCGTGGGCGACCCACCTGCTGGGCATCATCCACTACCAGGCGTCCAACTTCTCCGACGCGCTCGATCACTGTCTGCGGGCCCTCGACACGTACCAGTCGGCCGTCGACGGCACCGAAGGGGTCGACAGCGGCAACATCTTGAACACGATCGCCGCGATCTATCACTCGATGGGTGACAACGATCGAGCGATCGTGACCTACGAGCAGGCGCTGGCGGTCGCCGAACCGTTCGGTCGCCAGGAGTTCGTCGCCCTCATCCTGGGCAACGTCGCCCGCATCCGGGCCTCGCGTTCGGAGTACCTCCCAGCGGTCTCGCTCGGTCGTCGAGCGGTCGAGATCGCCCGTGAGCACAGTCCGTCGATCGTCGCCAACCTGCTCGCCGATCTCGCCGAGTCGTACATGGGGCTCGCCGACCACCAGAAGGCTGCCGAGTGCTTCGCCGAGGCGCGCCGATCGCTGGCGGAACAGTCGGAGGAGGGCATCGAGCCGACCACTGCGGCCCAGCTCGCGCTGATGACGGCCGAGGGTCGTGTGGCGCTGCGGCGCGGTGCGCTCGACGAGGCGATCGCCGTCCTCCAGGCGGCGCTCGACATGTCCGAGCGAACCGAGTCGAAAGAGTACGAACTCGAGATCAACGACCTGCTCGCCACGGCGTTCAAGCGCAGCGGTCGGTTCGAGGAGGCGCTCGAGCGGCGCGAAGTACACGACGACGAGTACCGCAAGATCTTCACCCACGCAGCCGACCTCCGTCTGCGCACCCTCCAGGTGGCGCACGAGACCCAGAACGCCCGGGCCGAGGCCGAGATCCTCAGACTGCGGTCCGATCACCCCGTGCCGGCCGATCCGACCAAGATCCGGCTCGAGTACGGCTCCGATCACCTCGAGGCGTTCGAGCAGTTGGCGATCCTCACCGAGTTCCGCGACGCCGAGACCGGCGCCCACACCGATCGGGTCGGTGACATCGCCGCCGAGATCGGCCATGCACTCGGGACGTCGCCCGAGTGGTGTGAACTGATGCGGCTCGCCGCCCGGCTGCACGACATCGGCAAGGTCGCCGTGCCCGACTCCGTGCTCTTCAAGACCGGCCCGTTGACGGTCGAGGAGTACGAGATGATGAAGTCGCACACGAGCATGGGCCACCGGATCCTCTCCGGCAACTCGGCCCCGCTGTTCCAGATGGCCGCCGAGATCGCCCAGTCTCACCACGAATGGTGGGACGGCAGCGGCTACCCGCTCGGGCTCAGCCACCAGTCGATCGCCCTCAGCGGACGGATCGTGGCCGTCGCGGACGTGTACGACGCGCTGTGCAGCAAGCGCCCGTACAAGCGGGCGTGGCCGAAGGAAGAAGCAGCGCGTTTCGTCGTCTCGGGTCGCAACGGCCAGTTCGATCCCGACGTGGTCGACGCCTTCGTCTCGGTGATCAGCGCCCGCGATCCCGAACTCGGCGAACAGCTGAAGTAACCCGGCCCTTCTGGTTGACCCCTTCTGGTTCAGGCTCGGAGCGCGCCGACGACCCATCGCCCGACGAACGCGGCGAGTTCGTCGGCGGGGAGATCGATCTGGCCGTTCCGGAATGCGCTTCCGAACGAGGAGACCGACCCGAGCACGCCGAGTGCCAGCAGGCGCGGATCGCCGTCGGCGACGTCGCCGTCGGCCTGGGCCGCTTCGATCAAGGCGACGACGTCGTCGCGGTAGACGCGGTTGGTGCCCTTCAGGGTGTCGGCCACGGCCGGATCGGCACGTTCCACCTCGACGAGCGCGAAGTAATGCGTATGTTCGGCGATGAAACCGACGCTCGCCTCGGTCCCGGCCCGGATCTTGTCGAGTGCCGAGCCCTCGCCGCTCATCGCGTCCGCCTGCGCCCGTCGCAACCGTTGGCGCATCGTGCGGACGAGTTCGTCGAACAGGTCGACCTTGGTCGGGAAGTACCAGTAGAACAGACCCTTCGCGACCCCGGCCTCGGCACAGATGTCGCTGATCCGTGTCGCGGCGAACCCGCGCTCGGCGAACAGCTTCATGGCGGCGTCCACCAGCTGCTGCTTACGCTCGCGGCCCTGCTCGGTGAGCTGGCGCTCGCCCGTCGGTGTGGTCGGACCGGCTCCCATGCCGGCCAGTTCAGCCGTCACCTGACCCGTGGGTCAAGTCGATCGCTCCGAGCGAACCGCCCGAGTCGGTCATTGACCCGTCCGGCCGTTCCGACGGGATCGGTTCGCACTGCTGGTAGAAACGTGCGGGTGACGGCGACGCCCACCGTGATCCCCGGCTGTGAGCCGATCTCGCACGCGTGCGGATCGGCGACCGGTGTCCTCGTGATCCACGGCTTCACAGGAAGTCCGTTCTCGGTGCGCGGGGTCGCCGACACCATGATCGCCGCCTCACTCGACGTCGAAGTACCCCGCTTGCCCGGTCACGGCACGTCGATCGACGACATGCTCACGACGACGTGGGCCGACTGGGCGGCCGAGGTCGCCGACGCTCGGGCGCGGCTCAGCCGGCGTGTCGAACGGCTCGTCCTCGTCGGTCAGAGCATGGGCGCCACGCTCGCGCTGTCCTCGGCACTCGACGACGCGGCACACGACGCCATCCTGGCCGGATTGGTCTGCATCAACCCGCTGACGCGACCGCGCGCCGCCGAGGAGCTGGAGATGATCGACGATCTCCTGGAGGACGGCTTCGCCGTCGCCCCGGGCGGATCGTCCGACATCGCCGACCCCGACTCGCACGACATCTCCTACGAGGGGACGCCGCTCGCACCGATCCGTTCCCTCGTCGTCGACGGGGTCGCACCGATCTGCGATCGCTTCGCCGAATTGACGGTGCCGTTGCGGCTGTTCTCCTCCCGCGTCGACCACGTCGTCGACCCCGGCGATGGTGACCACCTCGCCGACACGTGGGGTGGACCGGTGGAGCGCACCTGGCTCGATCGCAGCTTTCACGTGGCCACCCGCGACTTCGACCGCGACGTCGTCGAAGAGGGTGCCGTCGCATTCGTCCGGGAGGTCACCCGATGATCGTCACGACCGCGGCGAGCCTCCTCGCCTCGATCCCGAGCCCACCGTCTGGATCGATCTCGATCGGTCCACTCGACCTGCGCGCCTACGGGCTGATGATCGCGCTCGGCGTGATCGCCGCGGTCTGGTTGTGCGGTCGGTTGCTCGAGCAGGAGGGAGCCGGCACGACCGATGACGTCAGTGCGATCGCGATCTGGGCCGTGGGTGCGGGCCTCGTCGGCGCGCGGCTCTACCACGTCGTCACCGACTGGGATCGCTTCGCCGACAACCTCGGCGCGATCCCGAAGGTCTGGGAAGGCGGCCTCGGGATCCCGGGGGGTCTGCTGTTCGGTGTGTTCGTCGGCATGTGGCAGGCGAAACGACGCGGCATCGAGCCGCTCGTCGTGCTCACGTGCGCCGCGCCCGCGATCGCACTCGCCCAGGCGATCGGTCGGTGGGGCAACTGGTTCAACCAGGAGCTCTACGGTCGGGCGACCGACCTGCCGTGGGCGCTCGAGATCGACGACGACCATCTGCCCGCCGGCTACGAGTCGGGTACGACCTTCCACCCGACGTTTCTCTACGAGTCGCTGTGGAACCTCGCCCTCGCCGGGGTGCTCGTGTGGATCCACCGCACGTATCGCCTCGGTCCCGGCCGGCTCATGGCCGTGTACCTCATCGGCTACGGCACCGGCCGATTCTGGATCGAGGGACTCCGCATCGACCCGGCCAACGAGATCGCCGGCCTGCGCATCAACCAGTGGGTCGCCCTCGCCGCCGTGATCGCCGGGGCGGTCTGGTTGTTCGCCACCCGGGGCCAGAAGTGGCCTGACGACATCGCAGTGCGCGACGACGTCGACGAGGGCACTGACGGCAACGACGCCGAGGCGGCAGTCGACGACAACGCCGCGAGCGACGACGTGTCCGACGGCGAGACCGATTCGGCCGAGGCAGTGGAGCGCCCAGAGCCCTGACGGCCATGTCGCGTCTGGGTGTCGCTCGCTGTCTGTGGGCGGCAGTGCTCTTCGGGGCCGCCGCCCCCGCCGCGTCCGAGCTCGCCGGTCGGACGTCGGCGTTCACCTTGGCGGGCCTGCTCTATCTCGGCGCGGGGCTCTGGGTGCTGCCCTCCGTGATCCGACGGCCACCGTCGAGGCGAGCCATCGAACGCGAATGGCGACCGGCCGCCACCGCCGTGCTCGTCGGCGGGGCACTGGGGCCTGTGCTGCTCGTGGCCGGTTTGGCCCGTACCGACGCGGCGAGTGCGTCGATCCTGCTCAACACCGAGCTGGTGGCGACGGTGATCCTCGCGGCGCTGTTCTTCCGCGAGCACATCGGTCGGCGTGTGGCGTCGAGCGTCGTGCTGATCGCAGCTGCCGGCGTGATTCTGACCTGGCAGCCGGACGCCGGACTCGACATCGGTGCCGTGCTCGTCGTGGCAGCGTGTGCCTGTTGGGGGCTCGACAACTGTGTGACGGCTGCGATCGAGCAGTTCTCCCCGCACGACGTCGTCGCGATGAAGGGCGCCGTCGCAGGTGGTGCGAACCTGGCGATCGGCATCGTGGGGTCGGGTTGGCAGCTCGGCCTCGGAGAGACGATCGCTGCCGTCGCCGTGGGTGCTGCGGGCTACGGATGGTCGATCACGTTGTGGGTCGCCGGCGCGCGCGAGCTGGGTGCTGCACGGGCGCAGGTCATCTTCGCGGCAGCGCCGTTCATCGGTGCCGTGATCGCCTGGAGTGTGTTGGGCGACCCTGTCACGGTGGCCCAGTGGGTGGCGGTCCCGCTCGCGCTCGGCGGCGTCGCGATCTCGTTGCGGTCCGATCACGTCCACGAGCACCGGCATGCGGCGATCGAGCACGACCACGAGCACGACCATGGCGACGGCCATCACGATCACGACCACGACGACGGTTTCTCAGGTCGGCATCGACACCCTCACGTGCACGAGCCAGTGGTCCATGCACACCCGCACGTGCCCGATCTGCACCACCGCCACGAACACTGACGACGACGATCTACGCTCGGTGAGCATGTCGGACGTCGCATCATCGGAGCCGGTACCGCTCGAACTCTTCCCGGAGGACTGGAGGCGAGGGCTCGCCGTCGTCGCTCATCCCGACGACATGGAGTACGGCGCCGCCGCCGCCGTAGCGCGCTGGACGGCTCAGGGCAAGGAGATCTCATACGTCTTGGTGACCGACGGTGAGGCCGGCATCTCGACACTGCCGCCGGACGAGGTCGGACCGCTGCGCCGACAGGAACAGATCGACAGTTGCGCCGTCGTCGGCGTCGACGAGGTCGAGTTCCTCGGGCTGCCCGACGGCGCGGTCGTGGAGGGGCTCGCACTCCGGGGAGATCTGGCGGCGGCGATCCGTCGGCACCGGCCCGAGGTCGTGTTGTCGATCAACTACCGCGAGTCGTGGGGCGGTCACAGCTGGAACCACGCCGATCACCGGGCGGTCGGCCGGGCGCTGCTCGACGCGGTGCGTGATGCCGCGAACCCGTGGGTCTTCACCGACCGGGGCGAGGCGTGGGCCGGCGTGCGGTTCGTCGCCTTCAGCGGCAGCCCCGAGCCGACCCACGCGGTCGACACGACGGCGACGTTCGACCTCGGCGTCCGCTCGCTCGAAGCCCACCGCGTGTACCTGGAACACCTCGACGGAGACATGGCCTCACCGGACGAGTTCCTCCGTGGCGCGGCGTCGTCCACCGGCCCGCGCATCGGCGTCGAGCTCGCAGCGTCGTTCGAACTGGTCGGCTGACGACTCGGCGCCGACTCAGCCGAGTCGGGGGCGACCGCGCTCGACCAAAGCCTCGTTCAGCAGGCGGATCGCTTTCGGACCGACGCCGTGGAGTGCCAGTAGCTCTGACTCGGTCCGACCCGCGACGTCGTCGAGTCGCGTGACGCCGATCGACGCCAACGCTCGGGTCGCCGGTGCCCCGATCCTCGGCAGGTCGTCGTGCATTCCGACAGTTTCGCACGACTCGGTCAATGTTCTGGCGCTGCTGCCGATACACCGGACGGATGAACGCGGATCCACCGATCAACGCAGACGGCCTGCTCGACTCGTCGCGCACCGCGACACTGGCGGTCGCCGAGGACGGAACGGTCTTGGCGGCGCGCGGTGGCTACGGCGGCTTCGTCGGCATCGACCTGGCGGCGACCGTCGGCACCAACGTGTTCAGCCGACTCACCCCGTCCGACGCCGACGAGTTGGCGACCTATTTCATCGAGAATGCCGGTGAGACCGACGAGACCGTCGCCCTGCCCGTACCGTTCCGGGTCGGAATTCGCGACGACGGCGGTCGGTCGCATCTCGTCGATGTGATCGCGTCGGGCTGCTCCAGGCCGAGTGGGGAGCGGTACTGGATCGTCGTGTTGGTGCCGGTTGCGCTCAGTGCATCGGTGACCCGATCGCTCGATCTCGAGATGGCGGGCGCCGATCGCCAGTCGGTCAAGCGAATGTTGTGCGAAGAACTCGAGCTCGACAACGTCGACTACGAGAGTCGCTGGTTGATGATCGACTTCACCGAGGCGGGCAGGCCGACCGTGGTGCATGCCCGGGATGACGAAGCCGACTTGGCCGCGATCGTCCTCGACGACGTCCGAGCGGGCTGGCGGCCCTGGCACGGCGTCCGCGTGGGCGAGTGTGCTCCGGTCGACCCGGCGTTCTTTCCGCCGCGGATGGACGCGGCCATGCTCGAACGAGGGTGGCGCCGAGCGATCGTGGCCCCCGTCCACGTCCGTGGTCGGCTCGCCGCCGTGCTGTTGCTCGTCGGCAGAGTGCCCGAGTCCTATCCGCTCGACGTCGTGAAGCGGAACATGGCGGTTCGGACCCAAGGCCTCGTGAAGGCGACCACCCTCCTTCTCGAGCGCTGGGCCGAACAGGATCAGCTTCGCTCGGCGGCCACCAGTGACGCCCTCACGGGCCTCGG
Organism: Acidimicrobiaceae bacterium; assembly: GCA_002698945.1. Classification (GTDB taxonomy): domain Bacteria; phylum Actinomycetota; class Acidimicrobiia; order Acidimicrobiales; family Ilumatobacteraceae; genus Ilumatobacter. The sequence goes on along the minus strand of NZZV01000149.1, from coordinate 11,364 downwards.
CAACAGCCGCGCGCTGACCGCGGCGCTCGCCGAGTCGCGGCGAGGAAGCGCGGTGCTGTTCATCGACATCGACCACTTCAAGTCGGTCAACGATCACTACGGCCACCAGATCGGCGACGCCGTGCTCGTCACGCTCGCCGAGCGGATCGTCGCCGCGTGTCGGGAGTGCGATGTCGTCACCCGGTTCGGCGGTGACGAGTTCGTCGTCGTGCTCGACGGGGCCGACGAGGCGGAGGCCACCACGATCGGCTGGCGAATCGTCGAAGCGGCGTCATCGCCGCTCGACATCGACGGTGGTCCGGAACGGATCTCGGTCAGCGTCGGCCTGTCGGCGCGTCGGGACGTCGATGCGCTCGACGCGCTCGACGCGGCCGACCGAGCGATGCTCGAGGCCAAGCGCACCGGTCGCTCCCGGCTCGCCACGCTCGTCCCCAACTGACCTCGCCCACACCCACCTTCATGTCGCGCTCAGTCCCGCAGAGGGGACTGCGCGCGACATGAACGTCGGGTGCTGACGCTGCGTCGCTGGGCCTTCGTCAAGATTCCGGAGAGATATCGGCGTTAGCCGGAAATTCGCTGGACACTCCTCGTCGTCGGGGTGTTCGCTGGGTTGGCAGTCGGCGCGGATCTGGCGAATGGGAGGCCAGATGGGGACATGCGTCAGAGCTCGAAGGGACGGGCAAGATGAGGATCCGCAGGATCATCGCAGCGGGTGTCGCCATGGCGACGGCGGTCGCAACATTCACGGTCATCGAGCCATCGACGGCCTCGGCGCTACCGGAGCCAGGTGAAGAAGAGCTGGCCGCGCAGTTGGCGGCCGCCGCCACGAAACTCAAGCAGGCGTCGATGTTGGCGGACCTCCTCCCGGTGGTGCCGGGCCTCGAGGCCAACCCGGCGATGCTGCTCGGGTTCCACGAGGTCATCGGAACGCTCGAGTCACTGAGCACCATCACGGACGACCTCGGGTCCGAGCTCGATGCACTCGAGGCAACGGTCGACGGGCTGGAGTTCGACGGGTACGACATCGACGACGTCGGTGGGCTCCGCCAGGCGACGTTCACGATGTCGCTGAACCGCACGGTCGAGGTACCGCTGACGATCATCGACGGTGACGTCCAGATCCTGGGTGAGCCGGTGGCGATCCAGGTCGAGCTCGCTCCGACGACGATCACGATGGAGGTCGACCCGGCGGACCCGGCCGCCACGTTCGCCCTCACCTCGTTGCCGACGTTCGCGTTCACGGCGTCGATCGACAGCACCCAGAACGTCCCGATCCGATTCGGCTTCGCCGACGCAACGGCGTCGGGCGACTTCGACATCGGACTCGCCGTCAACCTCTCGCTGGTCGACCCCGACGGCACGGATCGCCTCGACGCGGCCGAGCTGTCGACCCTCGCAATCGAGGATCTGACCCAACTCGACTTCCCGAACGACGACGGTGTCGACGACCTCTCCATCGACCTCGCGCTCACCGCCGACGTCTTCGGGACCGCGTTCGGAGGTGAGCTGACGATCTCCGACGAGCACTTCTTCTCCGGCGACGATCCCGTGATCGAGTTCGACGCCGTCGGCGCCAACCCGATCGATCTGTTGTCGAACATCAGCGCCGACACGGCGATCACCTCGCTCGCCCAACTCGTCTCCGGCTTCGGCGCGACCATGCTCGCTGGTGACGTCGAGCTGCCGTTCCTGGCCGACGGCGTCTTCATCCCCTCCGACCTCGGCTCGGCCGACCTCGCCGACTTCGACCGTGTCTTCGAGGCCATCCAGCCGCTCATGGACTACGTGGTGCCCAGGTCGACGGGACAGATCGTGTGCGGAACCGGCGTCGGTCCCGATCCCGACGGTGTCGACGGACCGGAGGACGGGCTGCCGACCGGTGCACTCGTCGAACTCGGTCCGAATCAGCCGGTGTTCTGTCGCACGTTCACCGCGGTCGACGGGTCGGCGCAGTGGAGCGTCAACGGTGTCGACGTCGGCGGCGCCGGCACGACGATCGGCACCGACCCGACGACCAACATCGAGCTGAGCGCGAACGGCAGCGGACAGTTCTCCGTGGCGGTGGCGTTCACCCCCGACGACGGTTCCGGTCTCCAGGAGATCCTGCCACGTCCGGAGACGATTCAAGACCTCCTGGTCGAGCTCGCCGACGCGGGCCTCATCCCGCTCGACGGCGCCGACCCCGACTTCGACTACGACGCCGACACACAGTCGTTCAGGTTCCCGTTCGAGTTCACGGCTGCGACCGGCGGACCCGATGATCCCGTCATCGAGCGCGAGGCGACGATCAACGCCGGCAACTCGCTCGTCGCCGACACGGGTATCACCGGCTTGTCGGCAGCTGCGTCCGCGTCGGCGAACTACTCGCTCTCCGACATCTCGGCCGGCGTCACCCTCGGTCTGATCGTCGCCGAGGACATCACGACGATCAATCCCGACGACAACGGCACGTCACCACCGGGACCGCTCGATCGGTTCTTCGTGTCCGGTGTGGACTCGATCCTCGAGGTCGGTGACGTCGAGGTCGGCGGCGATCTCGACATGGTGGGCCGCCTCGGGTTCCTCGAGATCGCCGCCGAGCTCTCGGGCACCCTCGGCAAGCCCGACGCCGATGCCCCGGCCGTGTCGGTCGGCCTGGCCGGTGGTCCGGGCGTCGAGGTCGGTGGCACCGCCATCCCGGACGCGGTCCTCATCCGCGACCTGCTGAGCGACGGCCTGGTCGACCTCGTCGATGCCGACGTGAACCTCGAGTTCGACGGTGCGGCGAGTGTCACCGCCGACGCCGCCGGTCTCGGCGCCTCCGGTGGATTCGACATCCTCTGGAACCTCGACGACCCGGCACCGACCATCGAGAACGTCACGACGGAGTTCACCAACACGCTGCTCCCGTTCGGCGGGGATCTCTCGCTCACCCAGAGCGGTCCGGCCGACCCCACCGATCCGACACTGCTGACCGTGGCGTCCGGCTCGGTCAACCTCCTGGCGACACCGGGCCTGGTCGGTTCACAACTCGTCGACGACGACGGCAACGTCTGCAACATCACCGCCGTGCTGTCGGCAACCCAGCTCAACTGTTCGAACCCCGATGGCGACGTCCTGAATCCGATCACGTTCACCGCCGGCGACTCGTACGAAGTCAAGGGCAACACCCTCTCCGGCCTGGCCGACATCCTGGCCGCGCTCGACGCACTGGTCCTCTACCTCGAAGAGGCCGTCGGGACCGACGCGTTCGACACCCAGATCGACCTGATCGGTGTGAGCCCGTCGGACATCGTCGGCCAGATCGACGAGCTCCGTCGCATGATCGACGAGTTCCGCGGCGTGCAGGACGCGTACATCGACTGCCGCGTGCAAGGCGCCCCCGACGACGACGTGCGGGCGATCCCGCTCGCGGTCGCCGAACCGCCGGCAGTCACGCCCGACGTCACGCTCGAGTGCGCGGCCGAGGCGACGACCACGAACCCGACCGACGTCCGATGGCGCGTCGTGCCTGCCGACGGTGACCCTGGCGCATTCGTCGCCGGTGACTCGAGCACCGTCTCCGGCGCGCCGGATCTCGACGCTGCCAACCAGACCCTGACGGTTCCTTCGGCGTTCGACACCGACGGCGACGGGTTCGTGTCGCTCGGCGACGAGTACGGCATCGAGATCGAGTGGTCCGACGCGACCGGCGATCACCAGGCCGCCTTCCCGCCGCGCGTCCCGCAGAGCCTGAGTCAGCTCGAGCGGCTGATCAACGACACCCTCGGACTCCCCGACGGCGTGCTGCAGTTCACGCTGGAGAATGCGCCCGCTGACCCCACGCTGCGGATCACGATGGCGTACGGCATCTGCTCGGAGGGCAACTCCGACGAGGATTGTGAGAACATGCCGACCGGTCCTCGCCCGGAGGCGAACCTCACCTTCGATGTCGGGAGTACCGACCTCGTGGGTCTCGATGTCACCGGCGAGCTCACCGTCGACTATGCGGCGATCGGTACGTTCGACGTCGGCGTCCCACTCGACGGGTCCGAGCCGGTGCTGTACGGCGACACCGGCCTCGACGCTCGACTCCAGGTGGCCGGCAGCGACGATCTGTCGCTGACGGCCAGCATCGGACCCATCTCGGCGATACTCGGCAGCGACGCGGTGGGCGCGAGTGGATCGGCCGAGGCGGGCAGCGAGTCCGGCACGCTCGTGTCGACCGGTGCGTTCACCGCTGCGTCGACCGGCATGGTGATCACCCGTACATCCGGAAGTGGCGGGGAGTGTGTCATCACCACGGTGAGCGACGACGAAGTCGGTTGTGACCTCGATTGGGCGGTGGACGACGCGTTCCAGCTCGGTGGCCGCAACGACGTCAGCGCGGGCCTCACTCTCGAGGTCCAGGTCAGGGATGCGGCCGACCTGGTCCTCGGACCCGACGAGTTCGTCGCGTTCGGCGACGCGGGCGTCGAGGTCACCCCGCTGGCCGAGATCCTCGGGGGTGGTGAGTGTGGTCCGATCGACGAGGACCTCATGGATCAGGTCGTCGGTTCAGGCGTCTCGGGCGACGAGCGCGATCTGTCGGGGCTGGGGTGCGCCCAACTCTCGCTCATGGCGGACCTCGCAGGGTCGACCACCTACCTGGGCGAACTCGACGTCGAACTGATCGCGGGGCCCGACCCGCTCCGCGTCTGGGTGCCGAGCAGCCTGGCCGCCGATCTCGCCGATGCGGCGCTCGACCCGGCGTTCCTCCTCCGGCTGCTGCCCGACCTCCTCGCGTCGATCGAGGAGGGCATGCGCTCCGCCGCCGACTCCGGCATCCCGGCGGCCGTCGGCGATCCGCTCCGCACCGGAGCCGACGGCATCGAGACGCTCCGCGAGGGAGTCGAGGCAGCCATCGACGGTTTCGCCGGAGAACTCGTCGACAAGGACCTCGGAGGCGAACTCGAGGGAACGATCGCGGCCGAACTCGCCGATCTCCTCGGACTCGAGCCCGGCGACATCACCGTCGTCACATGGTGTGACGACGCATCGACGGTCGCTTGTGCGTCGACCGACACGTTGTCCGACGTCCGTGACATCAGCGCCACCTTCACGTTCGGCGATCTCGTCGAGGCGACCGCAGGAGTGAACCTCGGCCTGGAAGGATTGCCCCTGTCGGTACAGGGCGGTGTCGACGCCTTCGCCGAGTGGGGACTCACCCTCGGACTCGGCGTGAGCACGAGCGACGGTCCGTACATCGCACTCGACGGCGCGGCGCCCGAGTTCCTCGTGTCGGCCGGCGTGACGATCGCCTCCGGCCCCACCGATTGCGCGGCGCCGCTCGCCGCGGTCGAAGACGAGTACACGACCGACCGGTGCCTGCAGGCGAGGCTCGGATTCCTCCAGGTCGAGGCGCTCGACAACACCAAGGGTGCCGGCGAAACGGGCAGCGTCATCGGCGCCCACCTCGGACTGAACGTGACCGTCGACGGTGACGAGACCACCGACCGGATCACGCTCGCCGACCTGGTCGGCGGTGACGTCGACGTGACGCCCGAGATCGCAGCCGGCATCGACCTCGACCTCCACATCCGGACCGGCATCGCCGGCGCCACCGCCGATCTGCCGTCGATCAGTGGAACCTTCGCGCTCGGGTGGAACGTCGGTACCTTCGCGCTCGAAGCGGACGACGCCACCTTCGTCGCCCTGACCGGCATCACGGTCGACACGCCGACGGTCGCGTTCGAGAACCTGCACCTCGACCTCGGCGAGGTCATCGAGAAGTTCATGGAACCGGTGACCCAGGAGATCAAGAAGATCACTGGTCCGATGCAGCCGATCATCGACGTGCTCACCGCCCCGATCCCGGTCGTCAGCGATCTCGCCGAGCTCGTCGGCGAGCCGCCGATCACGATGATCTCGGTCCTGGAAGGTGCGACCGGCGCGGACCTGTCGCTCGTCAAGGCGGTGGCCGCGTTCGTCACCTTCGTCAACAACATCCCCGACGGCGGCAGCCTCTCCGAGATCCCACTCGGCCCGATCATCGGTGGTGGCACCGAGCGTGAACCGGGCGCGTTCACCGTCGACGCGGCCAAGGCGGCGACCTCGGTCAGCCCGTCCGAGGCCGGTGCACTGATCGACCAGAGCGGCGCCGCGGCGGTCCCGTTCACGGGCGGTACCGGCTTCACCCACGACGTAGGTGAAGCGGGCGGCGGCGCCCTCAACAACGCCTCGTCGCCCGATCCGGGCCGTCCGTCGACGTTCGGCGTGCCCGGTCTGAGCTTCCCGTTCCTCGAGGACGCCAGCCAGATCTTCGGCATCCTGGTCGGCCGCGATGCCACGCTCATCCGGTGGGACGCCGGCACCCTGAAGGCCAGCGCCGGCATGTCGTACGACTTCGGACCGATCATGGTCGGCCCCGTCCCGATCACGATCACGATCGGCGGCGAGATCGGAGTCGAGGGTCGCTTCGCCATCGGCTACGACACGAGCGGCATCCGCAAGTTGCTCGATGGCGGCTCGGGCGTCGCCCTGTTCGACGGCATCTTCATCGACGATCTCGACGCCCAGGGCAACGACGTGCCCGAGATCGTGTTCAAGGGCCGCGTCTTCGCCGGTGCTTCGGTCGACCTCGTCATCGTGTCGGCCGGCGTCCGCGGCGGCATCGAGCTGACGTTCACCCTCGACCTGGACGATCGTCCCGACCCCGACGGCAAGCTCCGCATCGAGGAGATCGTCGACAAGCTGGCGAACCCGATCTGTCTGTTCGTGGTCGGCGGCAAGATCGAGGCCTTCCTCGAAGTGTTCGTCAAGATCGACCTGTTCCTCTTCAGCAAGGAGTTCGGTTTCGAACTCGTCCGCGTCACCCTGCTCGAGTGGTCGTCGGCTTGCGAACCTCCTGCGCCGAAGCCTGCGGAGCAGGACGAAGACACCGGGGTGCTGTACCTCAACATCGGCGACCGCGCCGACCGGCGCAACATCCAAGAGGACGTGACCGACGAGTCGATCGAGGTCCGACAACTCGGCCCCGGGAAGGTGCGCGTCAGCGCGTTCGGGTTCGAGCAGGTGTTCACCGGCGTGACCCTGATCGTCGCCGACGGTGGGTCGGACGACGACGAGATCAAGCTCCTCCCCGGGACCGACGACGAGCTCGACGAGTCCAGCAACGACCTGGCGACCGAGGTCCAACCGTTCGACATCCCGGCGGTGATCTCGGGCGGCCCGGGCGCCGACATCGTCAAGACCGGTGACGGCGCCGATCTGATCCTCGGCGACGCGCCCGTGTCCGGCGGCACGTGGGAAGGCGTCGCCTACTCGGGCATCGAGCCACAGGCCGGCGATCACGGCGACGACTCGATCAATGCCGGAGGCGGGGACGACGTCGTGAAGTCCGACGGCGGCGCCGACCAGGTCGAGGGCGAAGCGGGACGAGACACGCTCGAGGGCGGCGACGGGAACGACACCCTCAACGGCGGACCCGGCGGCGACGCCGTCCTCGGCCAGGGCGGCGACGACACCGTCCACGGCGGACCGATCCCGCAACCGGCTGCCGACGCCACCGATGCCGACATCGACGACGACGACGCACTGTCTGGTGGCACGGGTGTCGACACCGTCTCGGGTGACTTCGGCAGCGATGTCGCCTTCGGCGACGACGCGGTCGCCGGGTTCTTCGACCCCGACGCCGCGATGCGACGAATCGGCTACTCGAAGCCCGATCTCTCGACCTGGCGCGGTTGGTGCAGCTCGATCGGTGGTGCCGAGGGCGCGGCCGATGCCGACATCGTCGTCGGCAACGCCGGCAACGACTTCCTGCTCGGCGGCAGTGGTGACGATCAGATCGACGGCGACGAAGGTGACGACCGTGCGTGCGGCAATGGTGGCCGCGACCTGGTGGTCGGTGACGTCGGCGACGACGAGTTGCGTGGCGATGAGCACGACGACACCCTGCGTGGCGACGACGGCCACGATCTGATCCACGGCGGTTCCGGCAACGACACCGCCAACGGCAACGCCGGCGCCGACGACATCTTCGGTGACGCCGGCTCCGACCTGCTGTTCGGTGACGAGGGCGACGACGTGGTCGTCGGCGACACCGGCAGCATCGCCGCCGGCCACGGGCCGACCGACCACGGTGTCGACGACGGCTTCGGCGACGTGTCCGTGGCGCGGGTGCAGGCGATCTCCGCTGCCGTCACCCGCGACAGCTCCACCAGCGGACCGGCGCGCGAGTCGTGCGACCCCGACGGGGCGCTCGGCGACTCCGACTGCATCTTCGGTGGGAGCGGCTCCGACGCCCTCTTCGGCGGTTCGGACGGTGATCTCGTCCAGGGACAGGCCGGGGTCGACCTGATCGAAGGCAACCACGGGCCGGACGACCTGCGAGGTGGCACCGACCGCGACCTCCTGTTCGGCAACGAGGACGGCGACCTCCTGTTCGGCGACGGTGACGACGACGAGATGTACGGCGACCGCGCCATCCCGAACTGGGTCGTCGACGATCCCGCTGGCGCCGCCGTCGACGAGATGTACGGCGGCCCTGGCATGGATCACATGGAAGGCGACGGTGCCGGCGATCGGATGTTCGGCGGCGCCCACGACGACCACATGGAGGGCAACGACGGCGACGACGAGATGCGCGGCGAGACCGGCGACGACGACATGATCGGCGGCTCCGACCTGGCAGGCGAGCCGGACATCGGCGAGACGTTCATGAGCGGCGGTCCGGGGAGCGACGTGATGACCGGCGACAACGCGATCATCGGCTCCGCCGGTATCGGCGGCAACGTGGGCGGGCGCTCGGTGGAGCTGCTCGATCTGCCGATCGGCGGCGCCGACACGATGTACGGCGACGCCGGCACGGACTACATGTTCGGCCAGATCGGCGGCGACGAGATGCACGGTGGCGACGACGGGGACTACATGGAGGGCGACGACGGCGACGACACGATGTTCGGTGATGCCGGTGACGACGACATGGTCGGCGGCGGTTCGGCCGACGACGGCCTCATCGACGACGACCGCGACGGAACCGGTCTGCCCGACGTCGGCGAGACCCTCATGCACGGTGGCGCCGGGCTCGACTGGATGACGGGCGACAACGCCCGTCTGAACCGGGTCCTCCACGGCGGCTCAGGTGGCGCCGCCGCCTTGATCGCCGACCCGATCCAGTTGTTCGACCTCGGCACCGTCGACGCTGCCGCGGCCGGCGGGTCGTTCGGCGGCGACACCATGCACGGGGGCGACCAGACCGACTTCATGTTCGGCCAGGGCGGCGACGATGTCATGCACGGCGACACCGATGACGACTACCTCGAAGGCAACGACGGCGTCGACGCGATGTTCGGTGATGCCGGTGACGACGACATGGTCGGCGGCGGCTCGGCGAACGACGGGCTCATCCTGCCCGACCGGATCGGCGACGGTCTGCTCGACCAGGGGGAGCAGGTCATGCACGGCGGCGACGGCATCGACTGGATGGTCGGTGACAACGCGTTCATGAACCGGGTGCTGTTCGACGACACCACCACGCCGATCGACCTGTTCGACGTCAATACCCCGCCCGACGTCGAGGCTCAGGTCAGCGGTGGCGACACGATGAGCGGCGACGCCGGCGCCGACCTGATGTTCGGCCAGGGCAACGGCGCCCAATCGGACCAGTCGGACCCGCCCGACGGCAACGACAACGACGGCGACGGGGCCACCGACGAGGACGTGCCGTGGCTCGGCGACACGATGAGCGGTGGCGACGGCGACGACTACCTGGAGGGCAACGACGGGTCCGATCTGATCGGCGGCGACGCCGGTGACGACGACCTGATCGGTGGCGGCTCGGCGTTCGACGGGCTGTTCGTCCCCGGCCGTATCGGCAACGGACTGTTCGACGAGCGCGACACCGTCCACGGCGGCTCGGGCCAGGACGTGATCACCGGCGACAACGCACGCATCAATCATGCAGCGGATGCGATCAACTCGCTGACCGGCCTGCTCCAAGGTACCGACCGAGAGGTCGTCCTGTTCGACGTCGACTCGACCGATCCATCCCTGAGCGGCGGCGACTATCTCGCCGGTGGCACCGAACGCGACCTCGTGTTCGGCCAGGGCAACGGTGCCCAAGATCCGGCCCAGGCCGATCCGCTCGACGGTGTCGACAACGACTTCGACGGTCGGGAAGGACCCGACTCGACCGAGTACGACTGCGCCGACAACGGCTTCGACAACGACGGCGACTCCCTCGCCGACGACGCCGACCCCGGCTGTGACGCAGCGGTCGACGAGGACCGGCCATGGGACGGCGACATCGTGTTCGGCAACGAGGGCGACGACTACCTCGAGGGCAACCACGGCGCGGACTGGATGTTCGGCGGCGCCGACGAAGACGACATGATCGGCGGCGGATCCGCCAACGACGGCATCGTCGACCCCGACCGTGACCCGGTCGGACTGCTCGACGGACCCGACGTCATGCACGGCGAGGACGAGGACGACGTCATGACCGGCGACAACGCACGCATCAATCGCGTGATCGTCGACGGTGGCTTCGCCCGCATCGGCTCGTCGGCCGGTGTGCCCGACTTCGGACCGTACGACCAGGCGATCCGCATCACCGACATGGTGGACGGCGACGACGGACCGGGGACGAGCGGCGACGACTACGTCACCGGCGGAGCCGGCAACGACGAGATGTACGGCCAACTCGGTGACGACTTCCTGCTCGGCAACGCCGGTGACGACGGCATCGTCGGCGACCTCGGTCAGGTGCGTGCCAACGTGCTCGGCGACGGCGTCGGCATCGACCCGGCGCAGCAAGCGATCGCCACCAACTCGCCGCACTGGGACGACGTCGTGTTCGAGACCGGCTCGCTGCTCTACGAGACCGAGCTCTACGCCTTCGACACGTCGGCGGGCGGCGTCGGTGGCGACGACGTGATCCTCGGCTACGACGGCCGTGACACGGCGTTCGGCGGGCCGGGTGCCGACATCATCCAGGGCGACGGTGACGCGACCGAGGAGTTCTTCGACGCCGAACAGCCCGAGTTCACCCACATGGTCGACGTCGACCCGTCGACCGCCGATCGCGATCAGCTGTTCGGCGGCGACGACGGCGACGCGATCTGGGGCGGCCGCGACAACGACATCCTGATGGGCGGGCACGGCGACGACCATCTCGACGTGCGGCCACGCGAGGAGACCGACAACGGCCGCAACGGTGCCAACTTCCGGCTGATCCCGCGTGATCCGCCGTCCTGGTTCACCTGGGCGTTCCCGGAGAATTTCCAGGACGTCGACTTCATCTACGGCGGCTGGGACCGCGACGCACTCCAGGCCGATCAAGCCGCCAACGGTCCCGATCCGGGCGACCGGCTGGCCGACTGGGCAGGGGGCTTCAACGTCGAATACCTCTGCCCGGCCGGCTAC
>NZZV01000148.1 GCA_002698945.1 Acidimicrobiaceae bacterium | reverse complement strand
CGCCGTCGGCGTACCCGATCGGCACCGTGGCGACCGTGGTGTCGCGGTCGAAGCGGTGCCGCCATCCGTACGACACGTGGGTGCCGGCTTCGACCCGCTTGACGTAGGCGACGCGCGCCTTGAGCGACAGGGCCGGTCGGAGGTCGGCGACGAGGTGGTCGACCTCCGGGCCGGGCGAGATGCCGTACATCGCGATCCCGAGCCGGACGAACGAGAACCGGGCGGCCGGGACCGCCAACGCTCCGGCCGAGTTGGCGGCGTGGATGGCGGGTACGGCGGCGACGCCGGCGATCGAGTCGATGGCGCGGTCGAAGCGCTCGAGTTGGTACGCGGTCGCGCCGTGATCGGGTTCGTCGGCGACCGCGAGGTGCGTGAACACACCGCCGAGGTCGAGCGATGGGGACGAACGCACGGCATCGACGAGTCCGGCGAGATCGGTCGGGTCGGCGCCGACGCGCTGCATGCCGGTGTCGACCTTCACGTGGACCGGGACCACGGTGCCCGCGCTCGACGCGGCCGCGGCGAGAGCTCGCACGTACTCGAACCGGTAGGCGGTCGCTTCGAGGCCTGCGACGACGAGGGTGGTCAACTGGTCGGGGGGCTGTTCGGTGAGCACCAGCGTCGGCGCGTCGATACCCGCCGATCGCAACTCGACGCCCTCCTGCACCAGCGCGACGCACAGTCCGGTCGCGCCGCCGTCCAGGGCGGCTCGTGCGGTCGTGATCGCCCCGTGACCGTACCCGTCGGCCTTGACGACGGCACGCACCTCGGCCGGCGCGACCGTGCGGACGACCGAGGCGACGTTGTGGCGGAGCGCCTCGGCGTCGACGTCGGCCCAGGCCCAGCGATGCCGTGCGACGTCGTCGATCGTGTCGATCGTGTCGATCGGGTCGATCGGGTCGATCGGGTCGAGACCCACGGGTGCGTCGTCAGAGGGCACTGGTGTCGAACCCCAGCGCGTCGAGGGTCGCGGCGTCGGCCACCCCGGTCACCGACAACTCGCCCTGGTCTTGGAACTCGCGCACGGCGGCGGCGGTGGTCGGGCCGTAGAGCCGGTCGATCGGACCCGCGTACAGGTCGAGCCGCTGGAGTCGGGTCTGCAGGGCGCCGACGTCGGAACCCGACGTCCCGGGGCCGAGTTCGCGGGTGAGCTGCAGCACGTGCGTGTCGGAGCGACACTCGAAGCGGCGCTCGTCGCCGATCTCGTAGCAGAGCAGACCGTCCTCGCCGACCGTGTACAGACCATCGATGTCGGCGACCGGACCGGTGACGTCGGGATCAGGACAGGGGTTCTCGGTCGGCTCGTTCGGTGTTGTCGGGACGGGGCAGGCGCGCCCGTCGAGGAACGCCATCTTGCGGGTGAGATAGTCGGCGGCGGCCCAGGCGCCGAGGGACCGGTAGTGCACGCCGTCAGTGGCGAACCACTCCTGACGGTCGGCGGTGTACCCACCCCAGTCGGCGATGACGACGTCCGGGAAGTCACCGGTGTCGATCAGACGCCGGAGCTCCGCGTTGTTGGCAGCGAACGTCTCGTGGTTGCCGACCGATCCCGGCGACACGTAGTCGACGTCGGACCGGAGCGTGTACCAGACGATGCGCGAGTAGCCGAGGTCACGGGCGCGAGCGACGATGTTGCGGAAGGAGGTCTCGAACCCGGACGTGCCGTCGTTGTAGCCGGCGGCGACGACGAGGGTGTGGTAGTTGTCCGAGTGATCCAGCAGCGCGGCATGCACCGACTTCGGGGTGCGCCCTTCACGACCGCGACACGACGAGTAGTACAACCGTCGGCACGACTCGAGGTCGAGGGTGTGCTCGAAGCCGACGATCGCGTTCTCGGCGTTCGGCACCCACCGCAGCGCCGCGATCGCACTGTCGCCGATCACCACCGCCGGTTCGGGCGGGGCGACGCGCACGGCGCGAGCCGCCACCGGATCGGCGGGTCGTCCGACACCGGCGGCAGCGCCGTAGGCGGTGACCCCGACGAACACGGTGACGAGCACCGCGATCACCGTGCCGGCGGACCTGATCGTGCCGGTGCGAGGTCGGATCCGACGGGTACGCGAAGAGGACGAGGTGGTCATGCGGGTTCGGCAGGCTCCGAGTCGTCGAGCAGGTCGGTGAGCACGGCGGGCAGGTGCTCGATGAGGTCGCCGGCGATCACGCCCGTCGCGGCGCAACGTCGCACGGCCAATCCGTGCACGTACGCGCCGGCCGCCGCGGCGCGGTGTGCAGGCACCCGTCGTGCGAGGAGCGCGCCGATGATCCCCGCCAGGACGTCCCCCGTCCCAGCGGTCGCCAAGCGCTCATCGCCCGAGTCGACGATCAACGGCACCTCGCCCGGGGAGGCGACGACCGTCACCGGGCCCTTGAGCAGCACCGTCGCACCGGTCGCCTCGACGAGCTGCGTCGCGGCGGCGATCCGATCGTCGTCGGGCGGATGACCGGTGAGCAGGCCGTACTCGCCGTCGTGCGGGGTCAGCACCGTCGGCACCTCGCGTTCGAGCAGCCGTGCCGGGGTGCCGTCCTCGTTCCACGACAACGCGAACAGTGCGTCACCGTCGATCACGATCGGGACGACAGCCTCGTCGATGCACCGCAGCACGGATGCCACCGTGTACTCCTCGCGACCGAGGCCGGGACCGATGACGAGCGAGCGGAATCGGTGCAGGTCGTCGAGCACGGTGCCGTCCCAGTCGACGGCGGGAACGCGACGCTCGATGGCCTCCACCGGATGATCGGCGTCGACCCCCGGGCTCGACAACGCGACGAGGCTCGCTCCGGCGCGCTGAGCGGCGGCCGTTGCCAGGTACGCCGCACCGGTCATGCCCGGCGACCCGGCGACGATGCGGACGGCTTCGCGCCACTTGTGGGCGTCGGTGGCGCGCTGCGGGATCCACCGACGGACGGCCGCCGCGTCGACGACGCGGGCGTCGGGTGCATCGACGTCGAGTCCGATGTCGGCCACCTCGAGCGACCCGCAGTGGGCCGGACCGGCACCGAGGAAGTGGCCGGGTTTGGCGGCCTGGAACGTGACCGTGTGGCGAGCCACCGGAGTCGCCGCTGCCACCACGCCCGTACCTGCGTCGAGCCCGGTCGGCACGTCGACGGCCAGCACCGGCGTGTCACCGACGTCGGGGAATCGCCATCCACCGCGGAACCCGGTCCCGAATGCGGCGTCGATCACGAGATCGACGGTCGGCAGCCGGGCGGGCAGTTCGAGCGCGTCGACGACGCGGCAGCGCACACCCCGCTCGACCAACCGTTCGGCGGCCACGCGTCCGTCCGCGCCGTTGTTGCCCGGCCCGCAGATCACGAGCACCCGGCGGCCGTAGGCCCCGCCCAGCAGCCCGAGCGCGGCCCGGGCGACCGCGGCGCCGGCACGATCGACGAGCTGATCGAGCGGAACGTCGCTCGAGGCGTCGATCTGCTGCATGTGGCTCGGGGTGACGACCGGGATCATGCCGTGTTCAATTTCTCGGGGTTTCATTCCGCGATCACGTACGCGACGGCAACGAGGTCGGAGTGGGTGAGGCTCAGGTGCCAGCGAGTGACGCCCGCTTCGGCGGCGAGGTCGGCGGCGCGGGCGGTGACGACCAGCGACGGCTTGCCCGACGCCGCGCGTTCGACCCACACATCGTGGAATCCGAACGCACCGAGACCGAGTCCGAGCGATTTCATCACGGCCTCACGAGCGGCGAAACGCGCCGCGAGCGACGGCACCGGGTCGGCCTGCGGCGCGACGTACTCGAGTTCGGCGGTGGTGAACAGCCGCTCGCGCATCGACGGTGTGCGGTCGAGCGACGTCCGGAACCGTTCGATGTCGACCACGTCGACGCCGATGCCGATCATGCGGCACTCACCCGTGACGCCACAGGTCGGCGGTCTCGGAGATCGGTGCGATCAGGAGCACGTCGACCGGCAACTCACCGAGACGCGTCTCGTCGAAGTCGCCCTCGGTCTCGGTGACCCAGTCGACGAGTCGGGCGTACCGGTTGTCGTACCCCTGCAGGACCCCGCGCATCGTCGCGACGTCGAGGCGCTCGTGGAGCGTGATGTGGAGCAGGGTGATGCCGGTGCACACGCCGGCCTTGACCTCCGGCACGAAGATCACGGTCCGGCCGTCGCGCCGGCCGCGGGCGACGAGGAGATCGCGGGCGTCGGCCACACGGTGTTTGGTCCCGACCAGTCGGCTGTCGGTGTCGACCCGACTGGGGAGATCGCGCGAGATGCCGCCCCGGTCGAGGATCGAGACGGTCTCACCGTCGATGCCGTAGCGGGTGAAGCCGACCACGCTGTCGACCGCGGGGCTGAGGTCGGCGAGGATCTTGAGCGTGCGGTAACTCAACACGTCGCGTCCGGCGCCGGCGTCGAGTGTCGCCTGGACGAGCATCCGGTCGATGATGCCTTCGTCGCTGCGGCTGATGCCCACGGTGACCGTCTTGGCCTGATGCTTGATCGCGTCGACCGGCCGGGTGAGCTCTTCGATCGCTCCGGTGAGGGCGGCGACGAGTTCGTCGATCAACGACGCCGGCGTGCCGACCTTGCCGGACGAGCGGGCGTACGCCTCGACCGGCGAACTCGACTCGAGGTCGCGCAGCAGGCCGACGAGTCGAACCGCGGTGCCGGCTTCGAGGTGGCCGTCGTAGATGCGGTCGCGAAGACCGTCGGTGAAGCGTTGCGCGAGCGGCGGCAGGTCGCGTCGGATCGCGTCGAGCACGGCGTCGCCGCCGACGTGATCGGCGACGGAGCGCTCGACCAGTTCGCGGGCCTCGCGGAGCGGGAGCGCCGACGCGTCGATCGCCAACGCCGCTTCGTAGCCGAACAGGTGCCCGACCATGGCCGACAGGACGAAGCCCAGCGCCGGATCGACCGGCGGCACGGTGATCGTGGCCGCCGCGCTGAACCGTGTCTCGCCCTCGTCCGCGACGACGATCGGCGTCGCTTTGTGGGCACGGAAGATCGCCGTCTCCTTGGCGACGTCGTCGGCGATGCTGCCCCGGAGCCCAGCGGCACACACGAGGATGAGCGGCTCGCTCGACAGGTCGATGTGCTTCTTGTCCTCGGTCGAGTCGGAGGCGATCGACTTGTAGCACAGCTCGCTCAGCTTGATCCGGACCTCCTCCGCGGCGACCTTGTTCGGGCCGTTGCCGACCACGGCCCAGTAGCGCTTCGGGGGCGCGAAGCGGCGCGCGGCGTCGCCGATCTCGTCGCGCTTGGCGAGCACCTGCTGCATCGCTGCGGGCAGTTCGCGCAGTCCGCCGAGCAACTGATGTCGACGCTGTGGTGTGCCGACGCCGGCCGCCTCGGTGACGGCGCAGGCGAGCAGGGCGCCGGCGGCGACCTGGGCATAGAACGCCTTGGTCGACGCGACGCTCATCTCGACGTCGCGACCGTCGGAGGTGTAGAGCACACCGTCCGCTTTGTCGACGAGGTCGCTCGCACGCCGGTTCACGATGCCGATCACGGCGGCACCCCGGGCTCGGAGAAGGTCGACCGTGCGGTTGGTGTCGGTGGTGGTGCCGCTCTGGCTGACGGCGATCGCGAGCGTGTCGCTCATGTCGAGGCGCAGATGGAACCCGCTCAACTCGGTCGCGGTGATGGCGTCGACGTCGAGTGCGCCCTGGCACAGCTCGTCGAGGAGGGCCGCTGCGCTCTGACCGGCGACGGCAGCGGTGCCCTGGCCGATCACCCGGATGCGCTTGATCGAGCCGTCGGCCAGCCGGGTGGCGATGTCGGGCGGGAGGGTACGTTCGCCGACCGTCGCACGGAGGAGTCCGTCGTGCTCGACGATCTTGCTCCGCAGCGTCTTGCGGAAGCTGTCGGGGGACTCGGCGATCTCCTTGACGAGGAAGTGCGCCGACTCGCCGCGGTCGATGTCGCGGGTGGTCACCTGGGCGGTGACGATCTCGGGGTCGGCGACCGGCAACTCGCTGCCGTCGTAATGTAGACGACGGATGCCGTCGACCTCGCCCGCCAGTGCGGCGTCGAGGACGACGATCTCACCGCCGTGTTCGCCGTCGAGACGGAGGTACGAGTCGGTTTCCTCGACGACCCCGTATGGCTCGCTCGCCACGACGTAGGCGTCGTCGGCGAGCCCGACGTACAACCCCTGTCCGCTGCCGTTCAGTGCCAGCAACATCGCGGTCGGTTCGGAGGCCGCCATGGCTCCGATCGCCACGGAACCTTCGAACGTCGACACGGTGCGGCGGAACGATTCGACGAGGCCGGTCCCGCTTCCGGCGTGACGGGCGACGAGGGTCGGGATGATCTTGGCGTCGGTGGTGACCTGCGGGTGGACCCGGAGGTGATGTTCGATGCGCAGATCGGCGTGGTTGTCGACGTCACCGTTGAGCGCCGCGACGACGTACGGCGAGCCGGCGGGTCCTTCCAGCGACGGCGACGACTCGAGCTCGT
Source organism: Acidimicrobiaceae bacterium (assembly GCA_002698945.1). Classification (GTDB taxonomy): domain Bacteria; phylum Actinomycetota; class Acidimicrobiia; order Acidimicrobiales; family Ilumatobacteraceae; genus Ilumatobacter. Next base: position 18,116 of record NZZV01000148.1, on the reverse strand, counting down.
CGCTGTTCAACGGATGGGTGTTCGGTTCGGAGATGATGCCGACGCTCGCCCAGCGGGTGTGGCCGAGCACGGCGGTGCGGGCGGTGTCGACGGCGAGCGCTCGGCGAAGCAGATCATCCGCCGCGACAGCCGTGCGCAGCACCCTGGTGTTGTCGCCGAGCTCGCCGATCTCGGCGGCGGCTTTGTAGGTGAACGACAGGACGTCGCCGACGACGCGCACGGACCCGGATTGATACATCGGATCGGCGGCGCGTTCGTCGATGGCGGCTCGCACCGCCGGATCGTCGAGGTCGAGCGCATGATCGTGGACGAACACGTTGATGCCCGCCGAGTCGCGGCCGCGCACCTCGAGTCGGTCGATGGCCGACAGAGATCGTTGGATCGCGAGGTAGCCGTCGACGGCGCCGCGGCTGGCGTCGCGTCCGGCCAGCGCAGCGACTTCGCGCGCCGTGCGGAGCCGATCGTGGCGGATCGCCCACAGCACGTCGCGCAGCGCGATCGACGCCGCGGCGCGATGTTCGACCTCGTCGGCGGTGATCTGTCCCGTCGCGATCGTGGCGTCGTCGAGTTCGGCGTCGTAGGCGTCGATGGCCTCGTCGAGTCGGGCCAGCCGGGCCTCGATCTCGACGACGAACTCGCGCCGGTCGACGAGGGCCAGGACGCCCGGGACACCCTTCAGGAGGCGGTCGGCGACGGCCAGCTCCCGGGCGGCCTCGGCCGGATCGGCGACGACGGCGCAGGCGGCATCGAGTGCGGCGAGCACGTCGTCTTCGGACGGGACCGGACGGGTCGGAGGACGGCTGAGGATGCCGACGATGCCGCACATGGTCGTTCAGGCTACCGACACCGAACTGTCACATTCGGTCACGCGTTCCGGGATGGGATCACCGTGACATCAGGAACGGGCATCAGGAACGGGCGTCGGGATCGGGTGTCAGGAACGTTCGTGGGCGAGGAGTGAGCGGCGGACCTTGCCGGCTTCGTCGCGGACGGGCTCGTCGACGAACTCGTACGTCGACGGGCACTTGTACGACACGAGGTGCTCGGCCATGTGGACGCGCAGATCGGCCTCGTCGACACCGCCGGGGGCCTCGACGATCGCGTGGACCCGCTGACCGAGGTCGTCGTCGCGCAACCCGACCACGGCGCAACTGTGCACGGCCGGATGGGCGTCGAGCGCCGACTCCACCTCGGCCGGGTAGATGTTCGCCCCGCCGCGCAGGATCATGTCCTTGCGGCGGTCGGCCAGGTAGACGTACCCGTCGGCATCGATCCAGCCCATGTCGCCGAGACTCTCCCACTCGCTGTCGGACAGGCTTTTCGGGTCGGCGCCGAGGTAGCGGTACGTACTCCCGACGCCGGCGTCGGCTCGCATGTAGATCTCGCCCACCTCGCCGGGTGGGAGCTCGACGCCGTCGTCGTCGAAGACCCGCATCTCCCCCACGATCGGCCGACCCACCGAGCCGCGGTGTTCGAGCCATTCACGTCCGGTGATCCACGTGATCGACTGCACCTCGGTGCCCGCGTACAGCTCGCAGAGCACGTCGGGGCCGACCCAGTGGATCCACTCCTCCTTCAGCCACGGCGGGCAGGGTGCGGCCATGTGGATGCACGTCTCGAGCGACGACATGTCGGCCGCCGCTCGGACCTCGTCGGGAAGTTTCGAGATGCGCTGCATCATCGTCGGCACCAGGTACAGGTACTTCGGCCGGAGCTCGGTGACGGTGCGCAGCACCGCTTCGCCGTCGAAGCGGGGGAAGTTCACGACATGGTTCCCGTTCACCAGGCCGAGCGTGCTCGAGGTGAACGGGGCATTGTGGTAGAGCACACCCGGGACGACACAGGTGTCGCGGAACGGGATCGACAACCCGACGTTGCCGATCTCGAACGCCCCGGGGTTCTGGGCGAGGATGATCTTCGGCCGTCCCGTACTGCCACCCGAGGTCGGCGCCTTGAAGTGGGTCGCGGTTCGGTCCGGGACCGGCTCATCGCTGATCGACGGATCGGGCTCCCACCCCACCGGCACCGTGGTGCGTCCGGGAACTCGGTCGGCATCGGCACCGACGACGAGTGAGGAGTCGGCGAGTTCGACGATCTCGGTCAGCTCCCGTCCTGGCAGCTTGGCCGACACCGGTTGCGGTGTCGCGCCGAGCTTCCACACCGCGATCGCCGCGCACATGAAGTCGGTCGAGTTCGGCAGCGCGATCGTGACGAGATCATCCGCTTCGACTCCGAGGTGTTCGTAGGCGCGCGCCAGGCGGTTGGTGTGACGATCGAGCTCGCGCCAGGAGAGGGTCGTGTCACCGCACGTGAGCGCCGGGTCGTGCGGTCGCTCGGCCGCATGGTGCGAGATGATCGACGAGATCGACTGGAGGGTCATGTCGCCGAACACTACGGACGGGTCGGCGGCAGGTCGGAGTCGGAACGTGACCGACCGTCCGGAGCGCGTCAGCGGACGAGTGCGGCGAGGCGGTCGGCGGTGGTCTGGGCCAACTCCGCGGTCGGTGCCTCGACCATGACCCGGACCAACGGCTCGGTGCCACTCGCCCGCACCAGGATCCGTCCGGTGTCGCCCAGCTCGGCCTGCGCCGCGGCGATGTGGTCGGCCAGTTCGGCGGCGATGTCGGGACGTCGCTCGGCGACCGGGATGTTGACGAGCACCTGTGGGAGCTGTGTCATCGCGTCGGCGGCGAGCTGGGACAGCCGTCGTCCCGAACGCTGCACGATGTCGAGCAGCACCAGCGCAGTGAGGAGGCCGTCGCCGGTGGTCGCCCAGTCGCTGAAGATGACGTGACCGCTCTGTTCACCACCGAGCGAGTAGCCGTGCTCGTTCAACGCCTCCAACACGTACCGGTCGCCGACGGGTGTCTCGACGACGTGGATGCCGGCCGCCTCCATCGCGAGCCGGAACCCGAGGTTGGTCATCACGGTCACGACCACCGTGTCGTCGCGTAGCAGGCCACGGTCGCGCAGGTCGCTCGCACAGATCGCGATGACGTGGTCGCCGTCGACGACGTCGCCGTGCTCGTCGACCGCGATGAGCCGGTCGGCGTCGCCGTCGAGGGCGATCCCGACCTGAGCGCGCTCGGCCGTGACCACTGAGCGCAGCCCGTCGACGTCGGTGGCACCGCAGCGGTCGTTGATGTTCCGACCGTCGGGCCGATCGTTGATCACGACGACCTGGGCGCCGGTGCGCAGGAACACGTCGGCGGCGAGGTGCGACGCCGCCCCGTTCGCTGCGTCGACGACCACCCGCATGCCGGCGAGGTCGCGCCCGGCCAGCGTGGCGTGCAGGTGCTCGACGTACGCATCGGACGATCCGCCTCGACCGTGGACGACTCCGGGGTCACCCGACGGCGGGTCGAGTCGGAACAGCTGTGACTCGATCGCCCGCTCCACCTCGTCGGGCAGTTTCGCTCCACCGACGGCGAACAGCTTGATGCCGTTGTCGTGGTACGGGTTGTGCGACGCCGAGATGACGGCACCCATCGCGCCGAGCCGCTGCGCCTCGAACGCGACGGCCGGTGTGGGCGTCACCCCGAGTCGATGGACCTCGACACCCTCAGCGGCGAGTCCGGCGACGAAGGCGGCTTCCAGCATCGGCGTCGAGAGCCGGCTGTCGCCGCCGACCACGGCCGTGGACGCACGAAGGACCTTGGCCGACGCGCGACCAAGGTCCAGTGCGAACGAGGCCGTCAGATCGGTGTTGGCCCGACCCCGAACTCCATCGGTGCCGAACCGCACGCCCGACCAGCCTCGTGAGGACGCCGACGAATCAGCGCTTGGTGAACTGCGGAGCCTTACGTGCCTTCTTGAGGCCGTACTTCTTCGACTCCTTCTTCCGCGAGTCGCGGGTGAGCAGGCCGGCTTCCTTGAGCGCCGGGCGCAGCTCGGGGTCGATGTCGACCAACGAACGGGCGATGGCCATCCGGAGCGCTCCGGCCTGACCGGTGATGCCGCCACCGTGGATCGACGCGTCGACGTCGTAGGAGCCTTCGGCCTCGGCGACCCGGAGCGGCTCGGACACCACCATCCGCTGGGCGGAGGTCGGGAAGTACACGTCGAACGGGCGACCGTTGATCGTCACGGTGCCGGTGCCGGGGCGCAGGCGGGCACGAGCCACGGCTTCCTTGCGGCGGCCGGTCGTCTGGGTGAGCGGGTGCGTCATGAGTCTCTCGTTCTCTCTCAGCGCTTGATCTCGAGCGGCGTGGGCGACTGGGCGGTGTGGGGGTGCTCGGAACCGGCGTAGACCTTCAGCTTGGACATCTGCTTGCGGCCGAGGGGACCCTTGGGGAGCATGCCGCGGATGGTGCCGCGCACTGCTTCGGCCGGCTTGCGGTCGAGCAACTCGGCGTACGACTGCGACTTGATGCCGCCCGGGTAGCCGGAGTGGCGGTAGACACGCTTGTCGTCGGCCTTGCTCGCACCGCTCATCCGGACCTTGCCGGCGTTGATCACGATGACGTGGTCGCCGGTGTCGATGTGAGGAGCGAAGGTCGGCTTGTGCTTGCCGCGCAGGACGCGTGCGACTTCGGTGGCGAGTCGGCCGAGGATCATGCCCTCGGCGTCGACCACGTACCAGTCACGCTGGATCTCGCTGGCTTTCGGGGTGTACGTCTTCATCGTTCTGAGCTTTCGACTGCTTCTCGTCGGCGCAGCCCACCGCGAATCAATGTTCGAGTCAGTGGCAGAAGGCTGCAAAATGAACCGGGTAATCCTACGGGCGCACATTGCGCTGCCACAACGCGGTCGCGTGCGAGATCGCGACCACCGTCGAGCCCGACAACACGACGCGGATCGCCGTCCCAGCCGGCGAGAGGGCGCGCCCCGGGCGGATCGCTTCGTGGGTACTGTTCGCGCGATGCGGCCGTTCATCAGGTGGGTCGCGGCGTGCATCGTCGCCGTCGCAGGTCTCGGCACCGCAACGGCGCGCCCGGTCGGCGCCGAACCGATCCCGGCCGGGCGGGTGTTGCGGGTCCACGTGCCCGAGGCGTTCGGCGGCAAGACGGTGCTGGGGCAGCTGACGGTCGCCAACGTCAGCTCGCCGGGACACGTCACCGCCTACGGCTGCGACGACGGGCTCCCGTTCGACGAACACGGCCGGGTGAGCCGCTCCGACCTCAACTATTTCGGTGGCGTCACCCCGATCTGGTCGAACCGCCTCATCGTGCAGGCCGACGCCGACGGCGACGTCTGTTTCCACACGTTGACGACCGCCGATCTCGTGGTCGACGTCAACGGGGTGTCGTTCGACACCGGCATCTCGTCGTTCCCGAACCGCCGCACCGACACGCGCGACGACCCACGACGACGACTCGCCGCCGGCGACACCCTCCGCATCCACGTCCCCGAAGCCACCGACGCCCAGACCGTCATCGGCCAACTCACCGTCGCCCGCGCCACCCGACCCGGCCACATCACCGCCTACCCCTGCAACGACGGACCACCGCCCGCCGACGGCACCTCCGCCCGATCCGACCTCAACTACTTCGGCGACATCGCACCCATCTGGTCCAACCGCCTCATCGTCCAGGCCGACACCGACGGCAACATCTGCTTCGACGCCCTCACCCCCGTCGACCTCGTCGTCGACATCAACGGCGTCACCGACACCGGCATCTTCTCGTTCCCCAATCGCCGCACCGACACCCGGCTCGGCGACGGCGAGTCGGAGGGTGTGTCTCCCCGGATCGTGGACGGGGTGCCGGTGTGGCAGCCGTACACGCCGGTCCCGGCGCTCGACGGGGTCGCCGCGCTCACCGGCGAGTCGGTGTCGAACGCCGTGGCCCGCCGACCGGTCCTCGCCCTCAAGATCGACAACTACCGCCTCGCGCGTCCGCAGTGGGGTCTCGATCGGGCCGATGCCGTGATCGAGGTGCAGGCCGAGGGAGTCTCCCGGTTCGTCGCGCTGTTCCAGACCGACCTACCGGCGACGATCGGACCGACGCGGTCGGCACGGACCGGCGACCTCGACCTGCTGAGCAGCATGAACCGACCGGTGTTCGCCTACTCCGGAGCGAATCCGGGAGTGACCGCGTGGATCGGATCGGCCGACTCGGCGGGGGTGCTGGTCGACTTCAGCGCCCAGACGAACGGCTGCTACGCCCGACGCAGCGATCGGCCCGGTCCTCACGATCTCGACATCGACCCGTCGTGCGCGATCGAACGCGCCGCCGACGCCGGCTCGGCGCAGCCGATGTGGCGCATCGACGGGAGCTGGTCGCCGCCGGACGCCGTCGAGACCAGGCCGGACACCAGCTTCACCGTACCCATGAACGGCGTCACCGTCGCCTGGACGTGGGACGCAGCCAGCCGCACCTACCTGCGGTCACAGGACGGGCAGCCGCACCTGGCCGACGAGGACCGTCGGATCGCTGCGAACACCGTGGCCGTGCTCGCCACCGACTACGTTCCGTCGATCGTCGACGAGCGTTCCCCGCACGCCGTCACCACCGGCTCCGGCCCGGCGGTGGTGCACCGGGACGGGCGGGCGATCCCCGGCACCTGGTCGCGTCCGACCCCCTACGACGATTTCGTGTTCCACGCCTCGGACGGCACCGAGATTCCACTCGACACCGGTACGACCTGGCTCGAGCTGTCGCCCGCCTGACGAATCGCGGGTCAGTCAGGCGTCCCAGCGGGTGCCGTCGTAGCCGACGGCCCACAGGACGAGGCCGTGGGGCGGGGCGACGCCGCCGGCGGCGGCCCGGTCGCGCGCGGCGAGGATGCCGGGGATCGTGTCGGCGGGCAGTCGGCCGAGGCCGACATCGACGAGGGTGCCGACGGTCGAGCGCACCTGCTGATGGCAGAATGCGCTGCCGCGGATCTCGAAGCGGAGCATCGGCGACCCGTCGACGCGTGACCAGCCGGCGTCGTACATGATCCGGACCATGCTCGGTGGGGGGTGGGCGGCGTCGACCTTCGGCTTCCGGCAGAACGAGCTGAAGTCGTGCTCGCCGACGAACGATGTGGCGGCTCGGTGCATGGCGTCGAGGTCGAGCGGTCGCCCGACGTGCCAGGCGACGTCGGCGAGGATCGGATTCGGGGCCGGGGCGTTCCAGACGTGGTAGCGGTACTGCCGCCACGTCGCCGAGAAGCGGGCGTCGAACGTGTCGTCGACCCACTCTCCGTCGCGGACCGACACGTCGGGTGCGCAGAGCTTGTTGATCCGGCGCGCGAACTTGTGGAGGTCGAGGTCGGCGGGCAGGTCGCCGGACACGACCTGTCCCCACGCGTGGACCCCGGCGTCGGTGCGTCCGGCCCCGGTCAACTCGACCGGCCGCCGGGCCACCTTCGTCATGGCAGCCACGAGGTCGCCCATGACCGTGCGCACCCCATGATTCGGCGCGAACCCCCGAAACCGCCCCCCGTGATACGCCACCGTGAACCGCGCCCGCCGAACCTCGGGGTCAGCCGTCTCCTCCACGGTCTCGGTCGGGTCCCCCTCGGTCACGAGATCCAGTATGCCCACCCATCCCATCCGATTCTGGGGAAGCGATCATGCCCACAGGACGACCTGATCGCTTTCCCAGAATCCCGACCCCCACGCTGTGGAAGCGCGAACGCCCGCGCCCGTCATGATCGCTTCCACAAAATGATTCGATCACGAGGCACGGGTGTCGGGAAAACGCACGAGTCCGGCCCCGCAGGACCGGACTCACGCAAGTTCTTCTCAGTTCACTGATTCGGGATCAGATTCGTCGAGCGCAAGGCGCAGCGAACCCGAGCAGCCTTTCGGCTGCGAGCGGTGAGATGCAACGCAGCGATCGGCGAATCTGGCCCGAATCAGACCAGTTCGATGCGGGCCATGGGGGCTTTGTCGCCCTCACGCGGCCCGAGCTTCAGGATGCGGGTGTAACCGCCGTTGCGCTCGAGGTAGCGGGGCGCCACGTCGTTGACCAGCTTGTGGGTCATCTCGCGGTCGCCCAGGTAACCCTGGATCTGACGGATGCGGTGCACCCGCATCGGACCGTCCTGGGCCTTCTTGGCCTTCGTGATGAGCTTCTCGGCGACGGGGCGGAGGGCCTTGGCCTTCGCTTCGGTCGTCGTGATGCCCTCGGCGGCGAACAGCGAGGCGGCCAGGTTGGCCATCATCAGTCGCTGGTGCTGCGAGGAGCCGCCGAAGTTGCGGGCGCGGCGTGGGGTTGCTGGCATGTCGATTCTTCCTTGTCGTCGTCGAAGCGGTTCAGCCGCGCAGCGTCAGGCCGCGCTCGTCCAGCTTCTCTTTGACCTCGTCCAGGCTCTTCTGGCCGAAGTTCGTGATGTTGAGCAGGTCGTCCTCGGTCTTGGTGAGGAGTTCGCCGACCGTGTTGACCTGGGCCCGCTTGAGGCAGTTGCGGGGGCGCTCGGACAGGTCGAGGTCTTCGATCGGGAGTTCGAGGTCGGGCGAGCTCGTCGCGGTGTCGACCATCTCGCCGAGTTCGAGGCCCTTGGGCTCCTCGGCCATGTTGGCGACGAGGTCGACGAGGGACCGCAGCGTGGCACCGGCCGAGGCGAGCGCGTCGGCGGGGGTCATCGAACCGTCGGTCTCGACTTCGAGGATCAGGTTGTCGTACTCGGTCGACTGCTCGACGCGGGTCGGCTCGACGTCGAAGCTCACCCGGCGGACCGGGCTGAAGATCGCGTCGATCGGGATGACGCCGATCGTGCGCGACTCGGTCTCGCGCTGGCTCGAGGCGTAGCCGCGACCCTGCTCGACGGTCAGGTCGATGGCGAGGCGGGCCTTGCCGTTGAGGGTGGCGATCGGGAGATCCTTGTTGAGGATCTCGACGTCGGCCGGGCATTCGATGTCGCCGGCGGTGACGACGGCCGGGCCACGCGCGTCGAGGCGCAGGTTGACCGACTCCTCGGACTCACAGGTGAGCACGACGTCTTTCAGGTTGAGGATGATGTCGGTGACGTCCTCGGCGACACCCGAGATCGTGTCGAACTCGTGGAGGGCGTCGTCGAAGCGGACCGTCGTGATGGCGGCGCCGGGGATCGACGAGAGGAGGGTACGACGGAGCGAGTTGCCGAGCGTGTGGCCGAAGCCGGGCTCGAGCGGACCGATCGCGAAGCGCTGCTGATTGTTGGACTCCTCGCCGAGGGCTTCGACGGAGGGGCGCTGCATGACGAGCATGATGCTGCGGTGATCCTTTCTGAGGTGTGAACGGGCGTTCGGGGCGTGGTGATCGTTGCAGCGGCTCACGCCGCGGCCGACGCGAAGCGTTACTTCGAGTAGAGCTCGACGATGAGCGATTCGCGGACGGGCACGTCGATGTGCTCGCGCTGGGGGAGATCGCGGACGGTGACCTGCTTGCCACCGTCGCCGACCTCGAGCCACCCGACGACCGAACGGTCGAGCACGTCGAGGTTGTGCTGGATGACGATCATGTTCGCGGCCTTCGGCGAGAGCGTCACGACGTCGCCCTTGCGAACGCGGAACGACGGGATGTCGACGCGCTTGCCGTTCACCTGGATCAGACCGTGGTTGACGAACTGACGTGCCTGCGGGCGGGTCGAGCCCCAACCGGCACGGTACACGACGTTGTCGAGACGGCACTCGAGCATGATCAGCAGGTTCTCACCGGTGTTGCCGTCGGTGCGAAGCGCCTCGTTGTAGGTCTTCTTGAACTGCTTCTCGAGCAGGCCGTAGATGTACTTGGCCTTCTGCTTCTCCTGCAGCTGGGCGAGGTACTCGCTGCCGGCGTTGCGGCGGCGGGTCCGGCCGTGGGCGCCCGGCGGGAAGGGACGGCGATCGAGCGCCTTGCGACCCTTCTCGTTCTCGAAGATGTTGGTGGACAGGCGGCGCGACAGGCGCACCTTGGGTCCGGTGTAACGAGCCATGTGTCTTCGTTCCTCTGCTTCCTCAGCCGCGACGACGCTTGGGCTGGCGGCAACCGTTGTGCGGGACCGGCGTGACGTCCTTGATCGAGGTGACCTCGATGCCGGTGTTCTGGATGGAGCGGACCGCGGTGTCGCGTCCGGAGCCCGGGCCCTTGACCTGGACCTCGGCGCGGCGCAGGCCGTGCTCGATCGCCGCGTTCGCGGCGCGCTCGGCGGCCTGCTGGGCGGCGTAGGGGGTGCTCTTGCGGCTGCCTTTGAAACCGACGCCACCGGACGACGCCCAGGCGATGACGTTGCCGGCGGTGTCGGTGATCGTGACGATCGTGTTGTTGAACGAGCTCTTGATGTGGACGACGCCGGTCGAGATGTTCTTCCGGTCGCGACGGCGAGGGCGACGACCGCCCGATCCTGCCTTGGCCATTACTTCCTCACAGCCTTCTTCTTGTTGGCAACGGTGCGCTTCGGGCCCTTGCGGGTGCGAGCGTTGGTGTGGGTGCGCTGGCCACGGACCGGCAGCCCCTTGCGGTGACGGACGCCCTGGAGGCTTCCGATCTCGATCTTGCGCTTGATGTCGTTCTGGACATCGCGGCGGAGGTCACCTTCGATCGTCAGGTTCTGATCGACGTACTGACGGATCTTGTTGACCTCGTCCTCGGTGAGCTCGGAGACCTTCGTGTTGCGGTCGAGGCCGAGGTCGTCACACATCTTCTGGGCAGTGGTCTTGCCAATGCCGAAGATGTAGGTGAGCGAGATCTCGAGCCGCTTGTCGCGGGGGATATCGACGCCGGCGATACGTGCCATAGGTGTTCGTTGCTTCCTCTTACGTGACTTCGGGATTAGCCCTGGCGCTGCTTGTGGCGCGGGTTCTCACAGATGACTTGGACGCGCCCGTGCCGGCGGATCACGCGGCACTTCTCGCACATCTTCTTGACGCTCGGTCGGACCTTCACGACGGTTCTCTCACTTGTAGCGGTACGTAATACGGCCCCGGGTGAGGTCGTACGGGGTGAGCTCGACCTGCACCTTGTCGCCTGGCAGGATGCGGATGTAGTGCATCCGCATCTTTCCGGAGATGTGAGCCAACACCTTGTGGCCATTTTCCAGTTCGACCCGGAACATCGCATTGGGGAGTGACTCGACGATCGTGCCTTCGAGCACGATGGCATCTTCCTTGGGCTTCGGCAGGGCTACGCTCCTCGTTGGGGACCGGGGCATTCGCCCAGGTCAGCGGACTCTTCGTTTTCGGCCGACACGCGCGGATGCGCACAGACCGGCGGATCATGCTATCGCGGCCTTCGGCGATCCCCACTGCCCAGGTCCGCCACTTTTTCGGGCGGCTGTGCTAGTGCGAATCGGCCGTTCGCGGCGGTGCCGGGCTCACTGCGGTGCCGATTCGGATGCCAGTCGGCCGTGCCCGGTCGGGGCCCGGATCCCGACCAGATAGTTGAACGCGGCGAGCGCGAACACGCAGGTCACGAGTGCGAAGCCGACCCGTCCGGGCAGGTCGAGCAGGACCGGGATGACGGCGGCCACGACCCAGCCGAGCTGGAATCTGGTCTCGAACTGCGCGAACGCCTGACCCCGGTTCGTCTCGGGCCCGTCGCGCTGGACGATCGACTCGAACGACAGGCGGCCGAGGGCGGCGGCGAAGTTGACGACGGCGGCGACCGCGATCCCGAGGAGCGGACCGCCGACCAGGGTCGCTGCGAGACCGACGACGGCGGGTGCGACGAGTGCGACGAGGAGCATCCGCTCCTCGTGCAGTGTCCGCCGCAACCGTGGTGCGACCGAGTTCCCGACCAGGGTCCCGACCGCCGACAGGGCGACCGCGGCGGCGAGGAGCTGCTTCTCGTCGGGTTCGCCGCGGAACCAGAAGGCGAGATGGAACAGCATGAACCCGGCCGCGGCCCGCAGGATGAACATCGCCACCCAGCCGAGCTGCAGGCCGACGGTCGGCTCGAGCTCGGTCGCGGCCGACGGCTCGTGGGTGTCGACCCGCAACTCGTCCGGCAACCCGATCGAGAAGAACAGCGCCGCGGCGAAGAGCGCTGCACCGTAGAGCAGGGTGGCCGACGACCCGATCGTCAGTTGCAGGACACCGGCCGGGATCACCGCGATCGCGCCGGCCACTCCGGCGATCACCCCGAGTTTGGAGTTGGCCTCGACCAGCTCGGCGTCGCTGCGCACGACGGCCGGCACGAGCGCCGACTTCGAGACGGTGTAGGTCTTCTGCAGCACGAGCGCCGCGAAGACGAGCGGGAACAGCGCGATGTCGTCGGCGAAGCGCACCATCAACAGCTGCACCACGACACGCGACGCCGCCACGACTTGCACGATCAACTTCCGTCCGCCTCTGACGCGATCGATCGCGGGACCGATCGCCGGCGCCACCAGGAGGAACGGGGCGAAGCTGACGAGGAGGAACGCGAGCACCCGGCTCCGGGCGCCGCTGGGGTCGACGTCGAAGAAGAACGAATCGGCGAGCGCGACGACCATCGCCGCCTCGCCTCCCATCATCGCCGCATGGGTGACGGCGAGCTGCTGGAACCTCGAACTCGCCCTCCACGTCGACACGTCGTCGATCGTACGCAACGAGTGGCGCACCCGCGGGTTGCCGTCTCCCGCTCGGGTCGGACGTCGCGTCAGCGCGTCGGAGGTTCGTCGGTGTCGGCGCTCGTCTGGTGGGCGGCCGGCAGGTGCAAGGTGAACGTGCTCCCGCTCCCCTGGGTCGACTCGACGGTGACCTCGCCACCGTGTTGCGTCACGACGTGGCGCACGATGGCGAGTCCGAGCCCGGTGCCGCCGGTCGCGCGGCTTCGTGCCGGGTCGACCCGGTAGAACCGTTCGAACACCCGCTCGACGTCGCCGGGGGCGATGCCGATACCGCGATCGACGACGTCGATCGCGATCGTGGCGTCGTCGGGTCGGACTCGTACCTCGACGACACCGCCGTCGTGGCTGTACTTGACGGCGTTCTCGACCAGGTTGCCGAGTGCCGAGGTCAACTGTCGTGCATCGCCGTCCACCCGCAGGTCGGCGCGGTCGGCGCGGTCGGCGCCGGTGTCGGCGTCGACGATCGTGATCGACCGCTGGTCGGCGAGCTCGCGCACCCGCTCGACGGCGTCGCCGACGATTCGGGCGACGGACACCGGATGTGTGACCCGATCCCCACCCAACTCGATGCGGGACAGCTCCATCAGATCGTCGATCGTGTTCGCCGCTCGTTCGGCCTCACCGAGGAGCCGGGTGGCGAGTCGGCCGACCGTGGTGAGGTCGTCCTCGTCCTGCAAGGTCTCCGCGAGCACCGAGATCGCACCGATCGGCGTCTTCAGTTCGTGGCTGACGTTGGCGACGAAGTCGGTTCGGACGCGGTCGATTCGGCGCCGTTCGGACACGTCGTCGACGAACACGACCGAGCCACCGTTCGGGAGCGCCGTGGAGTGCACGACGTAGACCGCCTTCGGTGAACCCTCGAGTTCGACCACCTCCTCGCTCCGGAGCCCGGCCAGTCCGCGTGCGAGGTGCCGCTCGATCGCGTCGTCGAGCGCGAGGTGGTCGAGCGTCATCGCACGCGCCGCGGCGTTGCGGAACTCACCGGCGCCGTCCTTGCCCGACATCGCCACGCCGAGTCGGAGCGCTTCGATCACCTCGGCGGCCGGCGGCGGCGAGGGGGTGGCGAACGCCGGAGACAGCGATGCGGCCGTCGGTCGCTCCGTCCGTCGCGCCGCGACACCCGAGTGCAGGCGCCATCCGACGAACACACCGACGACGACGGACACCGCGACGACGATCACCTGCCACATGTCAGCCGTGCTGCCCGGTGCCGCGGTCGCTCGGACAGTCGTTCACACCGCTGCAGCGTACGCGCCGCTCCACGAAGCCGCCTCTCACCGCGCACCGCGTCGTCGCCCGGATCGTCGCTCGCACGTCGCCGGCGTGTCTGTTCGTCGCCACCCACGCGTCACGCGCCGGTTGACGGATCGTCGCCGGATCGTTGCCGGATCGTCGATCCGACTCCACGAACTACACCCGTGTCGTTCACGTCCACCCTCGACAATGGACCAGCGTGAGCGACCATGGCCTCCGGGTGCACTTCGTCTGGATCGGCGCACGGTTTCCCTACCACGCGCGGTTGGCGATCGAGTCCGCGATCGTGGCGATGCCCGAGGCGCGCATCGACCTCGACGTGATCGGGGAAGCGCCGACCAGCGATCACTTCCGCACCGTCGCCCGCTACGACCACGTCACCGTTCGGCGCTGGACGCCGAGGTCGATGTTCGAGCGCTGCCCGCTCGGACCTGCACCGTACGAACGACTCCTCACACGCCTACCGAACGACGCGCCCGCGGCGGTGTCGAACCTCGCTCGGCTCGCGATCCTGTACGCCGAGGGCGGGGTCTATCTCGACACGGACGTGATCGTGATCCGAGGGCTCCATCGCCCGAGCGTCCACGGCAGCTACGTCGGCGTCGAGCGGGTGTGGAGCGCCAACCGCCGGCGCATCGAGCACGGTCTCGGACCGGCCGACGTAGCGCGGACGATCCCGTGGGCACTCCGGTGGGCGGCGTGTCGGGTCGACAGCGCGGTGTGGCACGGGCGACTCCGACTCGCCGATCGGCTCGCCGACCGAGCACACACCCGCGACCAGGTGAACAACGCCGTCATCGGCGCGCCGAAGGAGGCTCCGTTCCTCGCGTTCGCGCTCGCTCAGGCGCTCGAGGCAGACCCGGGGGTCCGGTTCGCCCTCGGACCGAACCTGCTCGACGACGTGGTGCGAGCCGAACCGCGTCTCGCCTGGGTGGCACCCGCGTCGCGCTTCTACGCGGTCCCGCCCGGGCAGAGCCATCGCTGCTTCTTCGACCGGACACTCCGTCTCCCCGTCGATGCCCAGGTCATGCACTACGTCGCCAGCAACCACCGCCGGCTGCTGGCAGGCCTGGACATCGACGATCCCCGATTCGCTCGCGACGCTGCTCCGTTCTGGCGCCACGGCGACCGGGTTCGCACGACGATCCCCACCATCGAGCCGCTCAAGCGGTTGTGGAGCACCGCGTGATCCGCGTCTCCCAGCTCCGTCTGGTCGCCGGCGACGTCGCTGCGAGACGGCGGACGGGCGACGGCTTCGCCCGACGAACCGGTCTCGTCGCAGCCGGGCAGGCGGCGGTCAAGGCGACCCAGGTGGTGCTCTCGATCGCGCTCGTCCGGTTGCTCGGGCCGGCCGACTGGAACGCCACGGCGTTCCTCCTGTCGATCTATCTGGCGGGCACCACGATCGGCACGCTCAACATGCAACACGGGCTCGTGTTCTTCCTGCCGCGCATGCACCCCGAGCAGCGGTCGTCGCTCGTGCTGCGCACGATGGCCGTCCTCCTCGGCATGGGAGCCCTGATCTGGCTCGCCCTCACGGCGGCGGCACCAGCGCTGTCGGGCGGCCGACTGTCGGACAGCTCGACCGTGATCTGGATCGGAGCGGCGATCGCGCTCGAACTCCCGTCCGCGTGTGTGCCGATGGCGATGATCGCGACGGACCGCTTCGGACGTGCGGCGATCTGGGATCTCGCGGGAACCGTCCTGATCCTCGTTGCGACCATCGTCCCGGCGGCGAGTGGGGCCGGCACGGCCGGTGTCGTCGCCGGGCTCGTCGCCGTCGGTGCGATCCGGTTGGTCGCCGGCGTGTGGTTCGTCGACCGGACGCTCACCGAGGACACCAGCACCACCACCACGTCCGACGGGCGACGACCGGTCGCCCGGCACGTGCTGGCCCGCCAACTGGTGTACAGCATCCCGCTCGGGGTCGCTGTCGCAGTGGCGATGCTGAACCGGCTCGTCGACAAGTGGTTCATCGCCGCGTTCCGTAGCGGCGACTTCGGGACCTACGCCGTCGCCGCGCAGGAGGTCCCACTCCTCGCCGTGCTTCCGTACGCAGGCGGTGCAGCGATCGTCACCTCGCTCGTGGCAGCGTTCCGGGACGACGATCTCGCGCTCGCCCGCACCCACTGGCTGCATCTCACGGTCACGATGTCCGCCGTCGTCGTCCCGATGGCGATCGGCCTCGTCCTGGTGGCGCCGGAAGTCATGCGCCTGTTGTTCACCGACTCGATGGTGCGTGGCGTCGTCGCCTTCCAACTGTTCACGCTGGTGACCGTGCACCGGGTCGCCGAGTACGGGTTGGTGCTGCGGGCGGCGGGCCGCACGCGCGATCTGATGCTGGTCGCACTGTGCACGCTGTCGGCGAACTTCGTGCTGGCCGGGTTCGGTGCCTGGTTCTGGGGGATGACCGGCGCATCGACCGGCACCGTCATCGCGACGGGCATCGGCTGGATGCTGGCACTGCATCGCATCGCCGACACGTTCGCCATCCCCGTGCGCGACGCGTTCGCCTGGCGCACGTGGGGATCGTGGGTGGCGATCTCGGGGATCTCCGCGGTGGCAGCGCAGCTCGTCGTCGTACCGCTCCCGCTCGGACTCGTCGGCACCCTGGTCGCGAAAATCGGGGTCTTCGCCGCCGGTGTCGGGATGGGACTGCGCCGTTGGCGAAAGTCGCCCACCTCGCGGCTCCCCGCCGCGCTGGTCGTCCCCGAACGGTCGATCTCCGAGCCGACCCGCAGTTCGACCGGCTTGGTGGGCACGTGACATGACCGTCTTGCGCCCACTCCCCCGCCGGCCGTTCGGCCAGATCGGACGCCTCGGTGCGTCGCCCTCGCTGCGCGTGGCGATCGTTGCCGAGTCGTTCCTGCCGAACGTGAACGGGGTGACGAACTCGGTCCTGCGGTTGCTCGAGCACCTGCGATCGGAGGGGCACGAGGCGATCGTCATCGCGCCAGGGCCGGGGGCCGACACGCTCGACGGCGTCGACGGGCTCGACGGCATCGAGGTGGTGCGGGTTCGTGGCTTCGACCTGCCGCGCTACCCGGAACTGCGGGTCGGTCTGCCGAGCCTCCGCATCCGTCGCACGTTGCGCGACTTCCGTCCCGATGTGGTCCATCTCGCGGCGCCGACCGTGCTCGGGGCGACGGCGGCGAGGGTCGCGAATCGAGCGGGGATCCCGTCGGTCGCCGTGTTCCAGACCGACCTGGCCGGCTTCGCCAAACGGCACGGCCTGTCGCGCATGACCGACGGCATCTGGAACTACTTGCGTTGGGTGCACGGCCAGGCACAGCTCACGTTGGCGCCGTCGTCGGTCACGGCGTGGGCGCTACGGGCGCGCGGGATCGAGAACACCGACGTGTGGGCGCGCGGCGTCGATCTCGATCGGTTCCATCCCCGGCACCGGTCCCACGAACTCCACCGCTTCCTCGCACCAGAGGGGGAGGTCGTCGTCGGCTTCATCGGACGCCTGGCGAAGGAGAAGCAGGTCGAGCGACTCGCTCCGCTGCTCGACCTCGCGAACGTCCGCGTCGTGGTCGTCGGCGACGGTCCCGAACGCGACGACCTGCAACGCACGCTGCCGGGTGCGCGGTTCGTCGGCTTCCAGAGCGGCGAGATGCTCAGCGCGCTCGCCGCCACCTTCGACGTGTTCGTCCACACCGGTGTCGACGAGACGTTCTGCCAGACGTTGCAGGAGTCGATGGCATCGGGCGTCGCAGTCGTCGCTCCGAGCGCGGGCGGACCGCTCGACTTCGTGCAGCACCGCCGCAACGGCCTGTTCTGGTCACCGGAGGTGCCCGAGACGCTCGTCGGGGCGGTCGACGAGCTCGTCCGTCAGCCGGCACTGCGCGCCCGGCTCGGTGCCGCTGCCCGCGCCGAGGTCGAGCAGCGTCCGTGGTCGGTCGTCATGGAGCAACTCATGCAGCACTACCGCGACGTGATCGAACGCCGTTCGATCGAGGCGGCGGCATGACCGTCCTCGTCTCGATCCACGACATCCATTCGACGACGAGCGCCCGATCACTCGAGCTGCTCGACATGATCCGACGGCGCGGCATCAGAGCGACCCTGCTCGTCGTGCCCGGACCGTGGCGCGGCCAGCCACTGGCCGCCACTCCCGAGCTGATCGAACGCCTGACCGCGGCGAGCCGCGACGGGTATGAGCTCGCGCTCCACGGTTGGCGACACGAGCCGGCGACCCCGACGGGCGCTCGCCACCGACGCAATCGGGTGCTGGCGCGCGGTTGCGCCGAGTTCTGCGATGCCGATCTCGTCACCGCCCGCGGACTGATCGACCGGGGCGTCGAGGAGATGGACCGGCACGGCTGGTCACCGCTCGGCTTCACCCCGCCGGGGCGCGGGCCGGCGGTGCGCCAACGACAGCACGCGTGCATGTGCGCGGCGGCGCCGGCGGCGGTCGTCTT
>NZZV01000147.1 GCA_002698945.1 Acidimicrobiaceae bacterium | reverse complement strand
GTCGTCCTCTTCCGCCAGCAGATCGGTGGCACGATCGCGCATCCGTCGCGGCTCGACCAGCACGACCTTCGCGGTGTCGGGGAGGACGTCGGTCAACATGACGTCGTCGTCGACGAGCCACGGCAACCACGACTCCATGCCGTCGAAGTGCGCGCCCTCGGCGAGCCGTTCCCATTGCTCGCGGCCCCAGGGTTCGGTGCCGACGAGTCGGCCGGCACGCTCGCGCACCTCGTCGCTCGGGATGAGCTCGCGAGCCGGGAAGATGCGGACGTCGGTGAGATCGGCCGTCGAACGCTGATCGTTCACCCCGAACGTGGTGAGACGGTCGACCTCGTCGCCCCAGAGGTCGATACGGATCGGTGCGTCGGCGGTCGAGGGATAGACGTCGACGATCGATCCGCGTCGAGCGAACTCGCCTCGATGCTCGACCACCTCCTCGCGGCGATAGCCGTACTCGACGAGTTGCGCGGCGATGACGTCGGGGTCGATCACGGCGCCCGGTCGGACCGTGATCGGTTCGACGTCGATGGCGTCGGGCCCGAGCTTCTGGAGCAGAGCGCGTACACCGGCGACGATGACCTTCGGACAGTGCTCGCCGCTGCGGAGCCGCCACAGCAGCTCGAGTCGTTGGCCCATCGTCTCGACGGCCGGACTGACGCGTTCGAACGGCAGCGTCTCCCAGGCCGGGAAGTGGGCGACCTGGTCGGGTCCGACGAACTGCTGCAGGTCGTCGTACAGCTGCCCGGCCATCGAACCCGTCGGGCAGGCGACGACGAGCGGTCGACGCTCGCTGAGGTGGGCGAGCGCGGCGATCGACACCGGACGGGCGACCTCGACGACGGCGAGTCGCGCACTCGGTTCGCCGAGCGCACGGGTGATGCCCGGCTCGTCGCGCAGCAGTGGGGGGATGTCGGTGAGCGTCATGTCACTCGCGTCGTTGGCGGTGGGTGGGGGATCGGCATCAGCGGGAGTTGTACCGCTGCATGGCGGCGTCCACACCATCGTCGACGATCAGCTCGACGGCGTCGGCAGCGTCGGCGATCGCGACGTCGAGGATCTCCCGTTGGCGGGACGGCACCCGGGTGAGCACGTGGCTCGCACCGCGTTCCTTGTTCGGTGGCTTGCCGACGCCGATCCGAACTCGGACGTAGTCCTGGGTCTTCAGATGCTGGGTGATGCTCCGGAGGCCGTTGTGGCCGGCCAGGCCGCCACCGTTCTTCACCTTCAGCACGCCCGGATCGAGATCGAGCTCGTCCTGGACGACGATGATCTGATCGGGCGTCTCGATGCCGTACCGTCGGACCAGGGCAGCGACCGCGCGCCCGCTTTCGTTCATGAACGTGAGCGGGAAGGCGAGCACGACCCTCGGCGCGTCGGCTCCGTGACCGAATCGAGCCTCACCGATCAGCGAGTTGTCGCGGCCGGACTTGAGGGGCGCGCCGTGGCGCTCGGCCAGCAGTTCGATCGCCTCGACACCGACGTTGTGTCGGGTGCGACGGTACTTGTCGCCGGGGTTGCCCAATCCGACGACGAGCCAATCGAACGGGGTTCCCTTGCGAGACGACCGGTCGAACAGGCCCATCGGGTCAGTGGTGCGTGAGCGCCCGGGGGCGGGTCACTCGCCGGCGTCGTCGCCCGCGGCCTCGGCGTCGCCTGTGGCAGCTTCGCCCTCGGCGTCGCCCTCGCCCTCGGCGCCTTCGGCCTCGGCCTCGGCGGCTTCGTCCTCGGCGTCGAGGACCGGGGTGCGCATCGTGAGCACCGTGACGACGGTCCACTCGGGATCGCCGGTGGCGACGACACCCTCGGGCAGGTTGACCTCGCCGAGCGTGAGCGTGGTGTCCATCGTGAAGTCGGTGACGTCGATGACGATCTCGTCGGGGATGATCTTCGGGGTCGTGGCGACCTCGATCTCCGACATGGTGAGATCGACCAAGCCGTTCTCCTGCATGACTTCCTTGGCTTCGCCCTCGAGGCGAACCGGGATGTTGACCCGGATCTCGGCGTCGAGGTCGATCTGGAGGAAGTCGATGTGCTGGACGGTGCGGCGCACGGGGTGCCGCTGCATGTCCTTCACGATCGCGGGATACACCGTGCCGTCGACCGACAGGTCGAGCACGGTGTTCATGCCGGACGGACCCGACAGGGCCTGGCGCAGGTCGCGGCGGGCGACCGACACGCTGATCGGTTCCATACCCAGGCCGTACACGACGGCGGGGATCTGGTCGTCGCGGCGCATGCGGCGAGCTTCGGCGCTGCCAGTGGCGCGCCCGGTATCGGCGAGAAGGGTCTCAGACATTGGTCAGCCTCGAAGAAGGGTCATTACAGCAGCGAACCATGCTAGCGCTGGAATCCGAGGTCCCACCCCCGGGATGTCGTCGGTAACGATGCCGATGCGTCCGTGGTGGCGGCCGGAGGGATCAGGCGAGGTTCTCGCCGTCGAAGATGTCGCTGACGCTCGTGTCGTCGAACACGGCCGAGAGTGCTTCGGCGATGATCTCTGCGACCGACAGCACTTCGATCTGGGGAATCTGCTTCTCGGGTGGCAGGGGCAGGGTGTTGGTGAGCACGACCCGGGCGAGCGGAGAGTTCTTGAGACGGTCGAGCGCCGGTCCGGACAACACGCCATGTGTCGCCATCGCCCACACTTCGGTCGCTCCACGGGCCAACAGGATCTCGGCGGCCGACACGATCGTGCCGCCGGTGTCGATCATGTCGTCGGTGAGAATGCAGAGCCGGCCGTCGACGTCGCCGATGACCTCCTTGGCCTCGACGACGTTCGCCTTGCCCTTCGGCCGACGCTTGTAGATGAAGGCGATGTCGGCGTCGCAGTCGTGGAGGTGCTGGGCCATCCGCTCGGCGACCTTGATCCGACCGGAGTCGGGCGAGACGATGACCGGCGCATTCGGTGCCTGTCGACGGACGTAGTTCTCGAGCACCGGCGCCGCTGTCAGATGATCGACCGGACCGTCGAAGAAGCCCTGGATCTGGCCGGAGTGGAGGTCGATCGAGATCATCCGCTTCGCACCGGCGGCTTTGAACATGTCGGCCACGAGTCGAGCGGTGATCGGCTCGCGGCCCTCCGCCTTGCGGTCTTGGCGGGCGTAACCGTAGAACGGGCACACCGCCGTGATGCGCTTGGCCGAGGCTCGGGACGCGGCGTCGATCATGGTGAGCTGCTCCATGATCGAGTCGTTCACGGATCGGTCATCGATGCCGTAGTGGCTCTGCATGATGAACACGTCCGCGCCGCGGACGCTCTCGGTGAAGCGGGGACGGATCTCGCCGTTCGAGAACTCGACGATGTTGGGGTCGCCGAGACCCTGGCCCAGGTGCGTCGCCACCTCCTCGGCGAGTGCGGGGTGGGTGCGCCCGGTGTAGAGAGCGAGTTTCTTGGTGGTGACCTTCTCCATGACGAGCCCCTCCCCGGGCGGTGGTGGTCGGCGGTCTGGCGATCGCTAGTGGGCGTCGGTTGCAGTGTAGAACGGCCCGGTCGTCGTGCCCGCAAGCAGGTTCGTGCCGGCGGTGACGTGAGCGAACGGCCCGACGTCGGAGGCCGGGCCGATGACACCGCCGTCGGCGACCGTCTGACGAACCCGGCTGTTGGCGCCCACCTTGCAGTCGGTGAGCTGTGTGTGCGGTCCGATGTCGCAGCCGTCCCCGACGACCGTGCTCCCGTGCAGTGTGGTGCCCGGGTAGATGGTGATATCGCGGCCGAGTTGGACGGTGACGTCGATGAACGTCTGGCGCGGATCGAGCATCGTGACCCCGTTGAGCAGCCAGTGGCGGTTGGTGCGGTTGCGGAACTCCCGCTCGGCGAGCGCCAGCTGCCAGCGGTCGTTCACCCCCTGGGTTTCGTCGCCGGGGGCGCGGAGCGCACCGACGCGATGACCCATCGAGGCGAGCTGGCCGATCACGTCGGTGAGGTACAGCTCGCCTTGCGCGTTGTCGCTGGTGAGATTGCGCAACGCCGGGCCGAGGAGATCGCGCCGGAAGGCATAGATGCTGGTGTTGATCTCGCGGACGTCGAGTTCGTCGGGCGCTGCGTCGCGCTGTTCGACGATGCGCAGAACGCGTTCGTCCTTCCCGCGGACCACCCGGCCGTAGCCGGTGGGGTCGTCCATGACGCTGGTGAGCAGGGTGGCCGCATTCGAGTTGGCCACATGGCTCGCCACGAGTTCGTCCAGGGTGTCCGCTGAGAGGAGCGGGGTGTCACCGGGGAGGACGACGACGGTCGAATCCTCGTCGTAGTCGTCGCCACCCAGCGCCGCCATCCCGATCGCCGTGGCGTCGCCCGTCCCGTTCTGCTCGCGCTGTTCGGCGAACGCGACGTTCGCCCAGTCGGGCGCTTCGGCGCTGATCTTCTGGGTGACCTGGTCGGCGCCGTGGCCCACCACGATGACCGTGCTCGCAGGCTTCAGCAGCTCGAGCGCATGGATCACGTGCAGCACCATCGGGCGTCCACAGATCCGGTGGAGGGGTTTCGGCCGCTCGGAGCGCATGCGGGTGCCGGCACCGGCGGCGAGCACGATCGCGGAAACTGTCATCGTTCCGGGGAGAGGACTCGAACCCCTATAAACGGCACCAAAAACCGCTGTCCTACCATTGAACGACCCCGGAAGGTCTGCCGGCGGCGAACCACTGGCCGACGTCCGCCACGGTAGCGCCCCGACCCCCGGTCCCGAACATGACATCCGGACGAGATCGACCGCGAGACCGACCGCGAGACCGACAGGGCACGAGCGTCACGTCGACCTCGACACCGGCCCGAGGCACCCGGTGGTGACGTTCGTGCTCACCCGGCGCCGTGTCCGTCGAGGGCGGTTCTCGTCACGGTGATCACCCGAGGTGGTGGCAGGGCGCGACGGGCGGTAGCGTGTCGAGCCTTATGGGTTCGCTCGTCAAGAAGCGCCGCAAGCGCATGCGGAAGAAGAAGCACAAGAAGATGCTTCGCCGCACGCGCCACCAGCGTCGCAAGTAGTTCCGCAAGCTGTCCGGCTGCCGACGACCCGCTCCTCCTTCGATTCACGAAGCCGGGGTGGTTCGCGCGGCGATGATCTCGGCGCCCTCGTTGCCTAGTGCAGCGAGGGCGTTGCTGTGCTCGCCGTGCACGAACCAGGTCGCCCCGCTTCCCGCCAACACCGGCGTGCGGCCGGTCGCGTCCCCGATCCGGTCGCGCCAGCGCGCCAACGACGGCTCCACTCGCACCGCCGCCGGTTCCAGATCGTTCGGGCCCGGCGCGACCGGCCCGCCGAGTTCGTCCCAGGCCCGATAGGCGGCGGGCGTCGGAATCCGCAGCGGAGGGATCACGAGCGTGACCGTGCGATCGAGATGAGGGAGCGGCTCGACGAGTTCGCCGACACCCCGAACCCGAGCCCGACCGCCCACCAGTGAGAACGCCACGTCGGCGCCGAGTCGTGCCGCCGCCGCGAGGCCGTCGGCGTCGGTCGGGTGACCGAGCCACCGCAGGACCGCCGCCGCGTCGGACGAGCCACCACCGAGACCACCGCCGTGCGGGATCCGCTTCTCGATCGCCAGCCCGACGCGTCGATCGCCGAGCGCTCGTACCGCCAGATTGCGGTGGTCGGTCGGCACGCCGTCGGCGTAGCGGCCGGTGACGGTCACGCCCACACTGTCGGGATCGATCGTGACGCGGTCGAGGAGATCGAGGGTGACCATCTCGGCGTCGATCAGATGGAAGCCGTCGTCGCGCACACCGATGATCCTGAGCGACAGGGTGAGTTTCGCCGGGGCCTGCAGCACGGTGGTCACATCGGCACCCTAGACACCGACGCTCGGCCCGAGGAGTCCCGATCGAGGTTCCCTGTCTCACACCGTCTGCCTACGCTGGAGTCATCGACACGGTTCGGATCGACCAGTGGCTGCACGCCGTGCGGTTGACCAGGACCCGCTCGGACGCTGCTGCGGCGGTGAAGGGCGGGCACGTCACGGTCAACGGTGCACCGGTGAAGCCGGCGAGCAAGGTGGTGGTCGGCGATCGGGTCGAGGCGCTGCTGAACGGTCGACGTCGCATCGTCGTGATCACCGAGGTGCGGTCCAAACGCGTCGGCGCGGCCGTGGCCGTCGAGTGCTACGACGACGAGAGCCCGGCACCTCCCGAGCGTGACGAGTTCGAGGCGGCCTTCGCACAGCGCGACCGTGGTGCGGGCCGGCCGACCAAGCGTGACCGCCGCCAGATCGACCGCCTCCGCGGCCGCTCCAGCTGACTGGCAGGGAAGCTCGGTGCCCGGTTCGTGGTGAATCGTCTCACGGGGTGTGTTCCGGCTCGTGGTGAATCGTCTCACGGGGTGTGTGCTGGGTCCGTGGTGAATCGTCTCACGGGGCGCCGACCGGGTTCTCGGTGACCTGTGTTGCGCTTTTCGGGACGGTGCTCACCGAGATCGAACGCGAGGATCGGGCGCGAGCCGGGGTCGCCGTCGGCGTCAGCTGGTGACGGCGTGCGCGAGTCGCACCCACGCGTCGACGTCGAGCGTCTCGGGGCGAGCCTCGGGCGACACGTCCGCCGCTGCGAACTGTTCGAGTGTCACCGCGCCGCTCAACGAACGGCGCAGCATCTTGCGGCGCTGGCCGAATCCCTGCTTCACCAAGGCGAACAGCGTCTCGGTGTCGACCCGCGGCGGGACGCGACGATCGATGCGCACGAGCGCCGATTCCACGTTGGGCCGCGGCACGAACACCGAGGCCGGCACCGTGGCGGCCAGGCGTGCGTGGGCCCAGTACGACGTCTTCACGCTGACCGCGCCGTACTGCTTCGACCCGGGTGACGCGGCGAAGCGTTCGGCGACTTCCTTCTGCACCATCACCAGCATCGACGTGATGGCGGGCACCTCGTCGAGCAGATCGCACACCAACGGCGTGCCGACGTTGTACGGCAGGTTGGCGACCAACGTCCAGTCGTCGGACGCAGCGAGCAGTGTCGACCAGTCGGCTCGCATCGCGTCCGCTTCGACCACGGTCACGTTCGCGCGGTCGGCGACGACCGTCCGCAGGACCGGCACGATGCCCGAGTCGACCTCCACCGCCAGCACCTCGGCGCCGGTGTCGGCGAGCGCCAGCGTCAACGAGCCCAGACCGGCGCCGATCTCGACGACGTGATCGCCCGCTCCGACGTCGGCGAGTGCGGCGATCCGGCGCACCGTGTTCGGGTCGGCGACGAAGTTCTGGCCGAGATCGCGTCGCGGTGCCAGGCCGCCCTGCTCCAGCAACTCGTGGATGGTGGGTCGGGAGTGCGTCACCAGGTGATGCGCACCGGCACTGGTGCGTCCGTCAGGTCGGCGATCTGGAGGAATGCATCTGCGTGCAACACGACGGCCTCCTCGGGGCGGGCCCCACCGACGTTGTTGATGCAGTCGATCTGCATGCTGTTGTCGAGGTTCGTCACGGTGACGACTGCCTCGAACGGGACGCCGACGGCGCCGACGACGCAGTCCGCGACGTCGCTGATCTCGCGACTGAAGGTTGCCACGCCGGTCACGCCTTGCGGCGGGCGCGGAATGGCGATCGTCGCCGGATCGTCGGCCGAACCGGGGCCGTCACCGCTCAACACCTCGACCGGGGACGTCCCCATGACGTCGGTCGCCGTCGGCGCGGTCGGTGCCACGGTGGCGTCGCTGCCGGACGGGGGTGTGGTCCCGATCACCGTGATCTCCGGCTGGGCCGAGTTGTCGTCGTCGCCCCGCGTCAGTAGGAACGCTGCGGGACCGAGCACCAGCGTGATCGCGATGGCGATGAAGGTGCGGCGGCGCTGTGAGTACTCGTAATCCATGGTGGTCGGGTGCCGGAAGGGGTTCCTCCAGGCTACTGATGGTTCACTCGCGTCAGGGCGCAGCCGCCGGCAGAGGGTCGCTCGTCCGCCGTCGTGGCTCAGTGCGTGTTCAGCGGGGGATCGGCGCCGATGGCAGGCGGAACACGGCGCGGGCAGTGCGGTCGGTCGCCTGGGCCACCTCCGCCACCCGGACATCGCGCAGGTCGGCGATGAACTGGGCGGTGTGCGCCACGTACGCCGGTTGGTTCGTCTTGCCGCGGTGCGGCATCGGTGCCAGGTACGGAGCGTCGGTCTCGATCAGCATCCGGTCGAGTGGGACGAGCCGTGCGGCCGCCTGCAGATCGGTGGCCGACCGGAACGTGACGATGCCGGAGAAGCTCACGTGTGCGCCTCGGTCGAGACAGGCTCGGGCCTCGTCCGGTCCGCCGGTGAAGCAGTGGAAGATGGTGCCGTCGGGCAGACCTTCGGCGTCGAGTACGTCGAAGGTGTCGTCCCAGGCATCCCGCGTGTGGATGACGAGGGGCAGACCGTGGTCGTGCGCGAGCTGGATCTGAGCGGCGAACGCTGCCCGTTGGAGGCCGCGCGGCGAGTTGTCGTAGAAGTAGTCGAGCCCGGCCTCACCGATGGCGACCACGCGCGGCGACCCGATCAGGTCGACGATGGTGTCGACCCCCTGGTCAGCGTCGTGCGGATGCAGCCCGACGGTCGCCCACACGTCCTCGTGCTCGGCGGCGACCGCGATCGACGCCTCGCTCGTCGGCCGGTCGCACCCGACGGCGACCATGCCGGTCACACCCGCTGCCCGGGCCGCGTCGAGCGCGGCCGCGGGACCGCCGGGCATCCGTTCGTCGTAGACGTGACAGTGCGAGTCGAACAGGTTCATCGAGTCGGATCAGGCGGTGATGCGGGGGAACAAGGCATCACCCTTGGTGACGGTGGTACCGCCCGGGTAGCCGCCCCACGCTGCTGCGTCCGGGAGCCGCTGGTCGACCACCTCGCCCGTCATCCCGATCCGCTCCCAGATCGCCTGGCTGGTCTCGGGGACGGCCGGGTAGGCGAGGATCGCCACGATCCGCAACGCCTCCAACGCGTCGCCCATCACCCGGTCGACATCGGCGCCGGGGTCCATCTTCCACGGCTCGTTGGTCTCGAGGTACGCGTTGGTGGCGCGGATGAGCGACCACGTCGCATCGAGCGCCTTCGACGGGGCGACGTCATCCCATCCCTTGACCGTGTTGGTGTACGCGTCGGCCGCAGCGCTCGCGAGCGGGCTGTCGACCGCGGGAGCGGTGCCGGTGCCGTCGCACTTCTTGCCGACGACGGTGGCGACGCGAGCCGCCAGATTGCCGAGGTTGTTGGCGAGGTCCGCGTTGTAGCGAGCGACGAGGCCGTCGTAGGTGAAGTCGCCGTCCGAGCCGTACGGGGTCTCGGCCAACACGTAGTACCGGAACCCGTCCACACCGGTCGTGTCGACCAGGTCGAGCGGGTTGACGGCATTGCCGCCCGACTTCGACATCTTCTCGCCGCCGACGAGCAGCCACCCGCCCACGCCGTACCCCTTGGGCGGTTCGACGCCGGCCGACATCAGCATCGCCGGCCAGTAGACGCAGTGGAAACGGATGATGTCCTTGCCGATGAGGTGGTAGTCGACCGGCCACCAATCGGTGTAGTCCTTCGTCTCGTCGCCGAACCCGACCGCGGCCAGATAGTTGGTGAGGGCGTCGAACCAGACGTAGGCGACGTGCTGATCGTCCCACGGCAGCGGGATGCCCCATTCGACGGTGGTGCGGCTGACCGAGAAGTCGCGCAGCCCCGACTTGATCAGACCGATCGCCTCGTTCGCCCGGTGGTGCGGCTTGATCGCGTCGGGGTGCGCGGCGTACCAGTCGAGGAGGCGGTCCTGGAACCGGCTGAGGCGGAAGAAGTAGTTCTCCTCCTCGAAGTATTCGACCGGTCGCTTGTGGATCGGGCACAGATTGCCTTCGTCGAGCTCGTCGTCGGTGTAGTACGCCTCACAGCCGACGCAATACCAGCCGGAATACGTGTCGAGCTCGATGTCGCCCGCGTCGTAGCAGCGCTGCAGCAGTTCGTGCACCGCCGCCCGGTGGCGCGGCTCGGTGGTCCGGATGAAGTCGTCGTAGGCGATGTTGAGCCGGTCCCAGGCGCTCGCGAACTTCGGCGCGACGTCGTCGGTGAACTCCTGGGCCGTCTTCCCGGCGGCGTCGGCCGCCTGTTGGATCTTCTGCCCGTGTTCGTCGGTGCCGGTGACGTACTTGACGTCGTCGCCCATGAGCCGGTGCCACCGCGTCAGCGCGTCGCCGACGATCGTCGTGTACGCGTGGCCGAGGTGCGGCTCGGCGTTCACGTAGTAGATCGGGGTGGTCACGTAGAACCTGCTCACGTCCCCGACGCTACCGCCCAGCACCAACCCGGGCCCGTGCCGATTCCACCGCCGTCGTCGTGTGACCGGTTTCCCATCGCTCGGATCCGAGGCGGCGGGGCGGCGACTCGTAGCTTTGCCCGCCATGAGCGAGTTCGAACAGGCCACCGTCGTGGCGTCGCGCGGCGACGGCACCTACGACGCGGCGATCGTGGAGGGGTGGGACATCGCCGGCAACGCCAACGGCGGCTACCTCATCGCTCTGGCGGCGCGAGCGATGACCGACGCCGTCGAGCGGCCACCGTTGTCGATCACCGCGCACTACCTCTCACCTGGCAAGGTCGGACCGGTGACGATCGACGTCGACGTCGTGCGCGCCGGCCGCCGGATGGCCGTCGTCCGCTCCACCGTGGCATCGCCCGAGCACGGACCGGTGATGGCGTTGCTCGGCACCTTCGCCGACCAGCCCGCACCCGAGGACGCCGGGCCGTCGGTGATCGCCGCCGCCCCACCCGAGCTGCCGCCGATCGAACAGTGCGTTCCCGCCGGTCCGCCCGTCGGGATGAACGATTCCGGATTCGGGCAGCGGGTCGTCTGCTCCTACCACCCCGACGACACGGGTTTCCGTAGTGGGAACCCGACCGGGACGGCGGTGATGCGTGGGTGGTTCGAGTTCGCCGACGGCACCGACGTCGATGCCTTCGGTCTGCTGGTGGCGCTCGACGCCTTCGCCCCCGTGTGCTTCAACCGTGAGGAGTTCCCGCCGTCCTGGGCGCCGACGCTCGAGCTGACGGCGCACGTGCGTGAGTCGCCCGCTCCCGGACCCCTGCGCTGCGTGTTCCGCAGCCGCTTCATCCAGAACGGCATGTTCGAAGAAGACGGCGAGATCTGGGACAGCCGCGGCGTGCTCGTCGCCCAGTCCCGCCAACTCGCCCTCATCCCCAAACCCGCCTGAACGGGTCGGCGTCAACGCCAGAAGGCCTTGCCGGAGCGGCGGGTACCGATTTCGAGGCCGGCGGCGAAGGTGGCGGCGGCCACGCCGGCCGACGCGACGCCGGTCGCGGTGCGGCGGATCACGGTCTTGGTGCGCTGGCTGAAGATGACGATCGGCCAGCCGTGGTCCCTCGCGTGGCGCTCGAGCTTCGAGTCGGGGTTGACGGCGACCGGGTGGCCGACGGCACTCAGCATCGGCAGGTCGCTCGACGAGTCGGAGTACGCGTAGCAGAGGCGGAGGTCGTAGCCCTCGAACCGGGCGATCTCCTCGATCGCGTCGACCTTTCCCTGCCCGTACGTGAAGGGTCCGTCGAGTTCGCCGGTGTAGATGCCGTCCACGACCTTGCCACGGGTGCCGATGCCATGGGTCATGCCGAGTGAGATCGCGAGCGGTTCGACGATCTCGTGGGGCGCGGCCGAGACGATGTACGTGGCGCGTCCGGCGTGGCGGTGGATGTCGACGAGACGGCGCGCCTCGGGGCGGATCTTGCCGAGCAGGGTGGGGAGCACGCTCTCGTTGAGGGCGAGCAGATCGTCTTGGCGCTGTCCTTCGACGAAGCCCAGGATGCGGTCGCGGGCGTTGTCGCTGGCGCCGGTGTCGTGATCGCCGCGGAACTTGAACGTGGCGGCGGTGATGGCGTCGCGAATCAACTCGTGCGTCGGCATCATCTTCATCGATCGCGCCGCCATCGCCAGGGCGAACGCCGACGACCCGGAGATCAGGGTGCGGTCGAGATCGAAGAACGCCGCGCTCGGTCCGGTCGACGCCACCGACACGTACTCGCTCATGCGCCAGAGGGTACCGGCGTCCATCAACTCGGACCGACCGCCCGTCACCACTCCCTCAGGTTCTCGGTGGACCTGGTGGCGGTCGCCGCCCCGTGAGCCGCCGAGATCGTTGTGCGTGTGGCTAGTGGTCGGGTTCTCGGTGAACTTGGTGGCGGTTGTCGCCCCGTGAGCCGCCGAGAACCCGTTCCGCATGCGTTGGTGGGTGCGGCCGGGATCTCGGTGGATCTGGTGGCGGTTGCCGCAACTGGTGTCACCGAGATCGTCGGGTGTGTGGCTGGTGGTCGGGTTCTCGGTGGATCTGGTGGCGGTTGCCGCCCCGCGAGCCGCCGAGATCTTCAGGCGGCGGGTGGGTCGCTCCAGCGGCTGAGGACGCTGCGCAGCGTTGCGGCGGTGTCGTCGGGCTCGAACAGGATGTGACGTCGGCTGAGTCTGACGACGACGAACCCTGCGGCATGAAGCTGTGCGTCGCGGTCGCGGTCCCGAATCCATGCCTCTCGGTCGGCGACGTGGAACTCCCAGCCGTCGCATTCGACCACCACCGGTGTCCCGACGAAGTGGAAGTCGACCTCGAACCCGGCGAGTCGGACGTGGAAGCGCGCCGGCGGCAGGTGATGGTCGATCAGCAGTCGGGCCATTGCGATCTCGAGCTCGCTGTCGGGAATGTCGTCCGCGACCGGCCAGGCCTCGATGGCGGATCGGAGCGCCACGACGCCGGTGCGACCCTGGCGGGCGTGACGTGCGAGCAACGCTGACAGTGTGTCGAGGCGGAGGCGCCGCTCGACCGTGAAGTGGTCCAACGCGACACTGACCGCGTCGGCGTCGACGGCGCCGAGGTCGACGAGGGTTCGGAGTTCGTTCGTCGTCGGGATCCCGTGCCGATGTGTGGGCACCAGATCGAGGCGGTCGGTCGGTCGATGTATCACCACACCCTCGAGACGGCGCTGGCACGACCGATCGACGATCACGTCGATCGGGTCGTCGAAAGGTCGTCCCAGGCCCAGCAGATAGGCGGCGCTGCGGTGAGAGGCCATCACGACTGCCGGTGTTGTCGCGCCCTGGCGAAGCGCCAGCACGGCGGCCAGGATCGCCTGCTCGCGAGTCGTCGGGGCACCCGGTACCCGAGCGACACCCGGGTGGACGCCGATGAGAGCTCCGCGCCGAACGGCGCGATACCACGCGTCGCGTCTCACCCCGTGCCGCTCGGCTTCGGATCGGGTGACGAGGCCATGGTGGCGGGCCGCGAAGTCGTCGAAGATCAACGTCTGCATGCCAGCGGGAAGGTCGTGCGACTGCCGAAACGGAAAGCGGCGAGGATCTCGGGGGACCCGATTGCGGTTCGTCCTACTCGTTCCACCGAGAAGCCACAGGGAGCGTCGCGGC
>NZZV01000146.1 GCA_002698945.1 Acidimicrobiaceae bacterium | reverse complement strand
CGGCCGGCGACGCCGTGGCGAGGTTGCCGCCGAGCGTTCCGGCGGCTCGGATCTGCGGGCTGCCGACGGTGCGGGCCGCCTGCGCGAGCGCGGTGGGGTACGCGCCGCGCGTCAGCGCGTCGAACGTGGTGCGCGCGTCGAGCCACACGTCGTCGTCGCGCCGCTCGCCGCCGGTCGCGTCCACGACGCGCCGCAGGGAGATCCACCGTGGCACGCGCCGGGTCCCGTCGTTGACGGGCACCATCACGTCGGTCCCGCCCGCCACGACGACGGCGTCCGGCTGTTCGGCGCGCAGGTGCGCGGCTTCGGCGTAGGTCGTCGGGAAGGAGACAGCGTCCACCGTCAGCCGAGCGCGCTCGACCGCGACCAGAGGTTGACCGAGCCGTCGACGGCGAACTGCTCGATCTCCGCCAGCTCGGCGTCGTCGAGCGGTGGCGCCGTGAGCGCGTCGAGCGTGTCGTCGAGCTGGGCGACGGTGCGCGCCCCGGCGACGACGGTGCAGATGCGGGGGTCGCGCAACGTCCATTGGATCGCGAGCTGGGCGAGCGTCTGGCCCCGCCGCCGCGCGATCCGGTCGAGCTCGCGGACGTTGGCGAGGTTCTCGTCGCTCAAGAACTCCGGGCGCAACGGGCCGCTGTGCGAGGCGCGCGTCCCGTCCGGCACCCGTTCGAGGTACTTGTCGGTCAGCATCCCCTGCGCCAGCGGGGAGAAGCCGACGCCGCCGATCCCCAGGTCGCCGAGCACGTCGAGCAGCTCGGCTTCGATCCAGCGGTTGAGCATCGAGTACGACACCTGGTTCACGAGACACGGCGTGCCCAGGTCGGCGAGGATCGCAGCCGCCTCCCGCGTCTTGTCGGGGCCGTACGACGAGATGCCGGCGTACAGCGCCCGTCCTGACCGGACGGCGGTGTCGAGGGCTCCCATCGTCTCCTCGAGCGGCGTGTCGGGATCGACGCGGTGGGAGTAGAAGATGTCGACGTAGTCGAGGCCCATCCG
Source organism: Acidimicrobiaceae bacterium (assembly GCA_002698945.1). Classification (GTDB taxonomy): domain Bacteria; phylum Actinomycetota; class Acidimicrobiia; order Acidimicrobiales; family Ilumatobacteraceae; genus Ilumatobacter. The sequence goes on along the minus strand of NZZV01000146.1, from coordinate 24,058 downwards.
GCGCAGGCTCGCGTCGAGGCTCGCGAGCAGGTACTTCCGTGAGCCCCACTCGCCGTACGGCCCGGGTTGCATCTGATACCCCGCCTTGGTGGCGATCACGAGGTCGTCGCGATGCGCCCCGAGATCGTCGGTGAGGATGCGGCCGAACCGCTGTTCGGCCGATCCGGGTGGCGGGCCGTAGTTGTTGGCGAGGTCGAAGTGCGTGACGCCACGATCGAACGCGCGCAGCACGATCTCGCGCGCCTCGGGGGTGGCCGGGTCACCGAAGTTCTGCCAGAGTCCGAGCGAGACGGGCGGCAACATCAGTCCGCTCCGGCCGGCCCGGCGGTACTCCACCTGCTCGAATCGGTTCGGGTCCGGTTCGTACCCGCTCACGACGTGGTCTCGCGGCCGTTCACCGGGGTTGCCCGTCGATTCATCTTCCACACTCCCCGGACCGGGATCGGGGGTCGGTCCGTGAGCGTAGGAAACCAGCCCCCGACGCCAGAGTCAACAAATTGTTGATTCCTCGCCGCGGCCTCACTCGTCGGGGACGCGGGTGATCTGCAGCGACACGGTGCCGGCGCCGGCGTCCATGGCAGCGGCGATGATCTCCGAGACCAGCGCGTACATCCGGTCGGGTGGTCCTTCCACCCGCGTGCCGAACGGTCCGAGCTCGACCGGCAAGCCGCTCGCCTGCGCGCGTTCGAGGCCGGCGCTGACGTACGGAGGGTGGCCCGCATCGGACCATGGCTCTATCGTGAACTCGACCCGCATGACGTCATTCATGGTTGATCCTCCTGGGCGATGGAGTTGGCCTTCGACGCGTTGAGGTAGCTGTAGATCGTGAACCGGGTGACGCCCATCGCGTCGGCGACCTGCTCGACGGCCTTGCGCACCGTGAAGGCGCCGCGCTCTTCGAGCAGGGCCACGGCGCGCCGCTTCTCCTCGAACGGGAGGTCGCCGAGCTTGCCGCCGAACTCGGCCTCGACGAGCGCCACCTGGCGCGTGAGCGCACCGTTGAGGTCGGGGACACGGACCACGGCGACGATCTGGCCGTCCCAGCGCAGGGGGACGTCCCCGTCGGTCGCGGACGAAACGGGGACGAGCTCGGCCCCGACCACTTCGAGGAGCGGCGACAGGGCCTCGACGAACGGGTGCGACATCGTCGTCATGGTAGTTCGACCTCGCCCCGACCTCCGCCGTCCACGTCGCGCCCGGTCCGGACGGGCGGACTGAGCGCGACATGAACGGGGGACCGTGGAGAGGTGCGCCCGGAAGCCAGCTCCCGGCTACGGATCGATGGCGTGAGCGCGGATTGACCTTCGACTCGTTCTGTACATTCCCGGCCCCGGTCGACCACACTGAACCACTATGTCCGGCGAGCCCTTGACGTTCAGCGTGCGTCTCCCCAGCGGGACGCCGTCGAGCGAGTTCGTGGCCGCGGCGACCGCCGCGGAGTCGGTGGGCTTCGACCAGATCTGGACCGGCAACGACCAGTTCAAGCGCTCCGGGATCGTGCCGGTGACCCTCGCACTGGCGGCGACGTCGCGGATCCGCGTCGGGTCGAGCGTGCTCAATCCCGTGACGCTCCATCCGATCGAGATCGCCTCGCTGGTAGCCGGCCTGCAGGACGTGTCCGGTGGTCGCTACCTGCTCGGCCTCGGTGCCGGGTCGGAGGTGTACCTCCGCTGGGCGGCGCTCGATCTGGCGTCGCCGGTCGCCAGGACCCGGCGCGGCCTGCGCATCGTCAAGGCCCTCCTGGAGGACCGTCCCGTCGCCGACCTGCCCGGTGAGGAGGGGTGGAGCGAGCAGGCTCGCCTGATCGGGCCCCCCGTGCCGGCGACGCCGGTCTACGTCGGCGCGATGGGCCCGAAGATGCTCGCCATGGCCGGCCGTGAAGCCGACGGCGTGCTCGCGCTGTGCCTCCCACCGTCCCACGTCGAGTGGGTGCGGGAGCAGGTCGGGACTCCCAGGGCGAGCGCGTTCGACCTGGCCTGCTGCATCTGGGTCTCGATCGACGACGACGCCGACGCCGCCCGGGAGCGGCTGCGCCCCAACGTCGACGCCCACCGCCTTGAGGTGTTCGGTGTATCGTCGTGCCGCGGATGCATTCGACACTCCCCGCGCGCTACGGCACTCCCACCTCGACGGTCGAAGTGTCGTAGGAGGCTCGCCGCGATCGTTGCCCAAGCGGTCAGGTACCATCGGATTTGATCGAACGGCCAGGTTCGTTCCGTCCGACCTAGCGGCCACGTTCCGTGGCCGCGCCCTAGAGGTATCGCATGTACCAAATATGTACCAACACCACGGTCAACAACGGTCACTTGCGGATAAGAGCGTCTGGTCGTAGAGTGGCCCTGGCCAGGGATAATACCGGTCTACCAGGAGTCCTGGATTTCGCGACCATATTGCTCATAACCCGAAGGTCGCAGGTTCAAATCCTGCCCCCGCCACCACAAAGCCCCTGGTAGATGGCAACATCCGCCAGGGGCTTTCCGCGTCCCGCCCCGTTTATCTAACGGTTTCTCTAACGGGTTAGTGCCCACGGATCGCTTGCGGCGCGGCTATTTGCAGGGAATTTCGGGAAGCGAGGATCGTCAGAGGTCTACCCGCGGGCGCGGGTCGCGCGTGTCCTCGAGGAGGAGCCTGAGGTCCTGTGCCGGCAGTCCGGCCGTCGCCGCAACGTCTTCGATCGAGTACCCAGCCTGTGTTAAGGCCACCAGCGCGCGGGAGATCAAGACGGGGGCTTCGAGAGCTCCGACATGGATGTCTCCCGGTTCCTCCGTACGCCAACCTCGAGCGGACATTGCCTTCATCGCGTTCACGTACTGGTGTTGTGTGAGGACGTCGAGCGTCCTGGCGCGACGTAGGAGCGCCGCCATCGAGACGCGCCACTTGACCTTGAGATTCATCAGCTCCGTCCAGTCGACCGCGCTGGGGAGTTCATGTCGAATGTCTTCAGCGGGCATTAGGAACGCGGCTGCGAACTCGTGGGCTTCACGCTCGGCTTGCTTCGTTCCCGCGTCGTCATCGTCGTGAAGTACCAGATGGGCCAGTTCGTGGGCAGCATCGAATCGAGACCTTGCGGCTACGCCCTTGTTCGAACCGAGGATCACGACGGGCCGGCGCGCATAACGAACGGAGAAGGCGTCGACCTCCCGCTTGAACCCGCGCTGCCGTACGACGACAACACCATTCCGCTCGAGTTCGCGAACGACGTTGTCGACAGGGCCAGGTGGGACTCCCCAGTCAGCCCGTACCCGTCGGGCAGCGTCTTCGATCTCGTGAGATTTGGCGCCAAGCTCAAAGCGCGGCAGTCTGAGATCCGGGAGTCGAACGAACTCCTCGAGCGCCATGCAGAACTCATGCAGCAGGGAGGCTTGCGCGAGGTGGCTCCTTCGGTCGGTGGCGCTTGTGGATCTCAGGCTCCGAAAGAAGCCTTCCTTAACTTCCTCGTTGGAGCGGACCGCGAAGTAGTCGATCGGCATCCCGGTTGCATCGGAGATGGCTCGAAGTGTCTCGCCAGCTGGTTGGGTTAGGCCTCGCTCGATCTGGCTGAGTGCCGGCGGCGAGAACGCGCCTGATGAACGCTCCGCAAGCTGCTTCTGGGTAAGGCCGCGCAGCTCCCGCGCTCGCCGAACGCGCTCACCGGCGACTAGTAGACGGGGGCTCCGACGACTCATCGGTGGCCGCAGGTGAAGCTCGGCTGGGCCGAGCTAGTCAGAATCTCGGATCTCCGCACGCAGTGACTATACATCTCCAACCAGCGGGGATGGAAGTATTCGCCCAAAAATTAAGCAGTGAGCGAAATCCACAGATGTAGAACTTGGATCATTCGCGATGGCGCCGCAAGCGTGCTTGCGCGAGCGGGGTGGGCTGTGGCAGACTGCGGCGAGGCCACAGCGCCGAAAAATGCCGGAGGGGCTGACCCTTCGGCCAACCCCTCCAAAAACCCAGTCACCCGAGGGTGCCCGCGTTTCGCATTGGTACTCGAATCATAGGCAGCCCGACGGTGGCGACACCACTTCAAGGAGCTGTCATGAGACACGTTCACTATGACCTGGGCATGGTTCCTGCCGGAGCCTCCGTCCGCTTTGACCTCGCGGGGTCGGCTGCGAACACGATCGTCGTCGACGATCTCAACTACAGGCGGTACAAGGCCGGCGAGCGGTTCGAGTACGTCGGTGCTCATGCCACGCGCTCGCCAGTGCTTGTCAGGGTCCCGAGGACAGGGCGGTGGCACGCGGTCGTCGACCTGGGCGGTGGCGGGGGAAGAGTCAACGCCTCCGTGACGGTTCTCGGCGGTCCGTCATGACGGTAGAACTCGAGGATCTGTTGCGCAGTTGCGGCGATCATGTCGCAGCCGAGCTGCGCTGCATGCCTGAAGTCGTGGATGTCAACGACTTCGACCCCACAGTCGACCCACCGCCGATCGAGGCTCGGCGATGGTTGAGGGTGACCGACGCCGTCGCGCTGGTCGCGGATCTGAAGTCGTCGACCAAGCTGGGCCTGAACAAGTACGCGCAGTCGACAGCCAGCATCTACGAGGCCGCGCTGCGGCCGGTGGTCGACATCTGTGTCGAGTTCGGCGCCGGATGGGTGGAGGTGCGTGGTGACTGTGTGGTCGCGATCTTCTGGTCTGAGCGGGCGGTCGAGCGGGCGATGTGCGCTGGGATCACGATCAAGACCTTCAGTGAAGACCATCTCGTAGACCGGCTCCAGCGGAAGTGGCCCGACAGTCTTCCCGACACGGGCTTCAAGGTCGGCCTCTCGACGAGTACCGTGCTCGTCAAGCGGGTCGGTCGGCCACGGAGCCAGTTCCAGGGCCTCGTTTGGCCTGGGCGAGCGGTCAATCATGCAGCGAAGGCTGCGCAGGTCGCAGACGCTCACGAACTCGTTGTGACGGGCTCGATCTGGGATGAGGTTTCGGAGAACGACTACCTGACGTTCTCCTGCGACTGTGACACGCCCTCGCCGGGAATCTGGCGCGACATTGACATCGACAAGCTCGATCACGACGACGCTGATCGCTCCGGTCGTTGTCTGACGACCAAGTGGTGCGTGACCTGTGGCGAGGGCTTCTGCAACGCGGTCCTCGATGGGCTCTCGTATCGAGAGAGTGTCGATGGCGTCCGTTCGACCTTGCAGCTGTCCCTCTTCCGCTCGGCGTTGGCCAAGAAGCACGCCTCGCAGCGAAGCAATCGGCGACACCTTGTCACGGCCCGGACCGGTCGGTGATGGAGGGGGACTACGTACTCCGCTTGCTCGACGAGACGCGGCACGAGATTGATCGGTCAGACGCCAAGGCAAGTCTGATGTTGGCGGCGGTCGGCGCGGTGGGTGCGATCCTCGCGACGTCGCTTCTCGACCCTCGCTCGTCGTTCCGTACCTCCGGCACGTTCGTGACGCTCTTCGCTGCTGGCGCGGTCGGCGTGCTTGCACTGTCCATGGTGCTGCTCGGCGTTGCCGTCGTGCCGCGAGTTGGCAATCCGACTCGCGGTGAATCTCGCTACTTCGCTGAGCACGCTCAATTCGGCTCCGTTGACGAGCTCCGTGCGGCGCTCCCGACTGAGCGCGCGGACGTCGTGGACCGCCACGTCCACCAGCTGATCGTCTTGTCGAAGATCGTCCGCGGTAAGTACCGACGGATCCGCTGGGCCGTTGGAGCAGCAGGACTTGCGCTCGGCATGGCGACAGCCGCTGTTGTCGCCGCTGCGATCTAGTTCTCCGAACCGAACACAGCCTCACCGAACGCCGCAGCGGCATCCGCTTGCATGCCGGGAAGGACGTGTTGGTACACGGTCATCGTGAACGCCGGGCTGCTGTGGCCGAGGCGTTCGCTGACGACCTTCACCGGGACGCCGGCCTTCAAGAGGATCGAGGCGTGGGTGTGGCGAAGGTCGTGGAGGCGGATCCGTCGCATCTGGCTCTTGCGCACGAGGCGGTCCCATGACTGGGAGAAGAAGTCGGGGTGGATCGGTTTGCCGTCGGGCCGCGTGAAGACGAGGCCGTCGTCGTCTCGTCGGCCGGTGCTCATCTGTTGCTCGAGCTGTTGCCGGCGCCATGTCCGCAGCACGGCGACGGTGCGCGGATCGAGGTCGACCGTGCGGCGGCTGTTCGTCGTCTTCACGTCGGCGATGTGGGTGCCGTACTCGACCGACAGGATCTGCTGGTCGACGACGAGGCGGGCGGCGTCGAGGTCGACGTGGCGCCATGGAAGGCCGAGCACCTCACCGCGTCGCATGCCGGTGTTGGCGGCAACGTAGATCGGGACGTACCACTCGCTGTCCTCGATGCTGGCGAGGAACTGGCGGAGCTCGTCGACTGACCAGATCGTCATCTCCCGCGAGCCGCCCGGTCGCGTCTTGGGAGGGTCGGCGAGGTCGGCGACGTTGCGGGTGACGGTGCCCTTGCGGTGCGCGTCGGCGAGCGCCTTGCGGATGATGCCGTGGATGATCCGCACCGTCTTCGGTGAGAGCCCGCCACCCTTGCCATTGAGGCGTCCGTCGACGAGCAGCCGGGCGTAGAACGTGTCGAGGTCCTCGGGCTGAAGCTTCTGCAGCTGGATGTGTCCGATGCGCGGCTTGATGTGGTTCTCGACGTTGTTCTTGTACGACGCGTAGGTCGACGGTCGCAGCTGCGCCTTCTTGGTCGGGAGCCAGCGCTCGACGAGGTAGTCGCCGAGGGTGATCCGCTCCGGCGCCCGGTAGTCGCCGTCGTGCATCCGCTTGACGAGATCGCCGAGCAACTTCTCGGCGCTCTTGCGCGTGGTGCCTGCTCGATACCAGCGCCGGACTTCCTTGCCGGTAGTCGGGTCGATGCCTTCGTAGACGACCGCGTAGTAGCGAGCGCCGCGTTGGGCGATGTGTCCCCTCATGGTGCCGTCCTCTGTCGATTGGTGACGGTTGGTGTCGTTTGGTACGCCCGACTGGCCCGGCACCGCTGGCGGATCGTCACGGCCAGGTCGACGTGGATCACGTCGCGACCCTGGCGCTCGCGGGCGACGAGGCGCGCGCCATGTCGTGAACATACACCCGCGTGCAAGAGGGCGGTCCGGGCCACCGAGGTCGAGTGGCGATCCGGAGTTCCACTCAGCGATGGGTTCCGTCCCGTACGGAGGTGACGCGCGACGCGACTTCTCGTCCCTGCATTCGATGGACCGCTCGCCTGATCGTCGGATTTCTGAAGACGCGGTGTTACGCCACGCCGACTCGGGGGTGGGTTGTTTGTCACAAATCCGCGTTTCGAGGGGCATGTCTTTAGTGAGGGCCATGATCAGACGAACCGTCATCACCGTCGAGGAGCCACCGAGCGACCTCCGGAGCGTCGACATCGTCGCGATCCCGCGTGAACCCCTTCCGATCGTCCGTCGGCGGGGCCGGCTCGTCGGACCCTGCACGAGTGAGATGCCGTCACGCGACAACGGCTTCAGGGTCATTGGAGGGGGACGGCTATGACGAGACGAACCGCCACCGTGCCCGACGAGGCGCCGGACTACCTCACCGTCGTTGAGGTCGCCGCGATCAAGCGGATCAGCCGCGGCCGCGCGTACGAACTCGTTCGGCTCGGCGTCGCCACGAATGGCAAGGACGGCATCCCAGCCGAACGAGTGGACAAGCAGTTCCGCATCTCGAAGTACGTGATCGAGGAGCAGCTCGGCGGTCCGATCACCTGGCCGATCCCCGGCTTCCACGACTGTGCTGCAGTCCCGCCCGACGAAGCGTCCGTCGAGCCCCCGGCCCCTCAACCCACGTCGACAACCGACACCACACCCCCGAAGCCGACCCGTCGCAACCGCTCGAAGTCATCCGACTCGCAGCCCGACACCCAGCTCCGGCTCTTCCCCGCGTAGGTCGCCATGCTCGAACTCCACCCCATCCGAACCTCCAGCCCTTCAACGACAGACGAGTGCACAGACATCCCGGGGACCACTCCCGGGACCTCCCGACCCGAAGGTGAGGCGTCATGACCGTGCGGGTCACCACCCTCAAGGGAGCCGACGCCGGCGCCTACTACGTCGAGCAACTCCCGAACTACTACCTGCAGTCGGGCGAGCCAAGAGGCGTGTGGCTCGGCGACGGCGCGCCGATGCTCGGCCTGGCCGGTGAGATCGCGGACGACGACTTTCTCGCGCTCATGGCCGGGATGGACCCGCAGCGGCCCGACCGACACCTCGGGCGTCGCTACGACGACAAGTCGGCCCGCGGCTACGACGTCACCGCGTCGGCGCCCAAGTCGGTGTCGATCCTGTTCGCACTCGGCGACGACGACGTCCGACGCGACGTCCTCGACGCCCACGACGCGGCGGTGACAGCGCTCGCCGGGTGGATCGAACGCCACGCCCACACCCGCTACCGGATCGGCGGTGAGGTCGCCGTCGTCGATGCCGAGGGCATCGTCGCAGCGATGTTCCGGCAGCACACGAGCCGTGCCCTCGACCCGCAGCTCCACACCCACCTGGTCATCGCCAACCGGGTCAAGTCACCCGACGGTCGCTGGCTCGCGCTCGACGCCCGCACCATCAAGAAGGACCAGCGAGCCCTGTCGGCGATCTACCACGCCGGCCTCCGCGCGGAGCTGACTCAACGGCTCGGCGTGCGCTGGCACCAACCCGAGAACGGCATCGCCGAGATCGCCGACGTCCCCGAAGCTCTGATCCTCGAATTCTCCGCCCGCACCGCCGAGATGCGGCGGCGACTCGACGAGAAGCTCGACCGCTTCGCCGACTCGATGGGCCGCGACCCGACCCCACGTGAACGCTGGCGTCTCGAGCGCGAGGCCGCTGTGGACAGCCGACCGCGCAAATCGAAGTCGGTCGACGCCGCGCAACTCCACGACGACTGGCGCGACCAAGCCCGAGCGATCGGGATGGAACCGAGTCAGGTGATCGAGGACGCGGTCGACCGCGTGTTCCTTCGGGAGCCGATCGACCCCGACCTCGACGACCTGATCGCCGACTGGGCCGTCGGCGCGATCACCGAGCAACAGTCGAGTTGGCGACCAGCCGAGCTGGTCCGCGAGGTCGCTGCACTGTGCCCGACCGAGACAGCGGCTGAGGCCGAGACGATCGTTCGGTGGGCAGACAACCTCGCCGATCGCGTCGCAGCCGAGCGATGTGTCGACATCTCGAAGCCGATCCCGTCTGGTGCGCTGCTCCGCCGCGACGGACGACCGGTGAGCGAATCAGCGATCGATCGAGCGCTCACCACCCAGGCAATCCTCGACCAAGAGCACGGTCTCATCGTGTGGGCCGACCACCGCTTCCGCCACGACGGCCGGGACCAGCCGGCCGCCGCGACCTACAGCGAGGTGCCGCTCACCGCACCGCAGGCCGACGCCGCAGCAGCTGTCGCCGGTCGATCCGACCTGGTCCTCGTCGTCGGTCCCGCCGGCACCGGCAAGACCACCGCCCTCGCCCCGGCCGTCGCTCACCTCCGCGCCAACGGACGACCCGTGTTCGGCGTCGCCCCGTCGGCCGCCGCGGCCGACGTGCTCTCCGACGGGACCGGCATCGTCGCCGACACCCTCGACAAGCTCCTGATCGAACACCGCCTCGATCGACCACCGGATCACCGCTACGACCTCCCGGCCGGCGCCACCGTCATCGTCGACGAGGCCGGCATGGTCTCGACCACCAAACTCACCGAGCTGGCGATCCTCGCCGACACGCGCGGGTGGCGCGTCGCGCTCGTCGGTGATCCGATGCAGTTCTCCGCCGTCGGACGCGGCGGCATGTTCGGGCTGATCGTCGACACGTTCGGAGCGATCGAACTCGACCGGGTCCATCGCTTCGAGCACGAGTGGGAGCGCGAAGCGAGCTTGCGACTCCGGCGTGGCGACGTCGAGGTCGCCGAGATCTACGACCAACACGGCCGACTCCACGGCGGCACCGTCGAACAGATGGAGCGCGCCAGCGTCGCCCGCTGGTGGGAGATCCGGCAAGAGGGCAAGCGGGAGCTGCTCGTCACACCGACCAACGAAGCGACCGAACGGCTCAACGTGCGCTGCCAGCGCCTTCGCATCCGAGCCGGCGAGGTCGACCCCGACGGCCGGTCGATCGGAGTCGGCCCGTACCGGATCCACGTCGGCGACGAGATCGCCACCCGTCAGAACGACCGACGACTCCACACCGACCGCAAGGACATGGTCCGCAACCGAGCGATCTGGACCGTCGACACCATCCACCCGGACGGCTCCCTGTCAGCGACCGGCAAGCACGGCAGTGTCCACCTCCCGGCGAGGTACGTGAACGAACACGTCGAACTCGCATACGCCCGCACCGTCATGGCCTCGCAGGGCCGCAACGTGCACGGCGGGTTGCTCTTTGCCGACAGCCCGATGGACGTCCGGACCACCTACGTCGCTCTCTCCAGAGGCTCGGGCACCAACGAAGCGTTCTTCGCCGTCGTCGGCGAACAGACCGCGCTCGACTTCTTGGTCCAATCCATGTCCGCCGACTGGATCGACCTGCCCGCCACGAGTCGCCAAGCAGAGCTGAACGATACCGCGCCGCATCGGCCCGGCCTCCTCGACGGGCCGGTTCTCCGCAAGCTGATCGGAGATCGCCAGGCGATCCTCGCCCAACTCGACAGCGCAGACTCGTTCCTCCGACGGCTTCCGGCGACCCAGCGTGAACTCGAGCGGGACATCGCCGGCGCACGCCTGACGATCGCCAACGCGGAGGCCGAGTACCGACGGGCCGAAGCCGTCATCGACGCCCACGACCGCCCCCTACATCGCCGCAAGCACGAAGCCGACCTCAATGCTGCCCGCCGGGAACTTGCACGCCAGCCCGAGATCGCCCGGCGAGCCGAGGTCGCCATCGAGGCGGCCGAACAAGAGCTGGCGCGACTGGCAACGCAAGGCGCGAGGTCGAAGGCGACGCTCAACCGGCGACCCGAACTCGAGTCGATCATCGCCGAGATCGACGGCCGTCTGACCCACGATCGACGAGTCCGAACAAGGATCGCCCGACTCGAGGGGCCGGCAGCGGTCATCGACACGCTCGGGCCCCGTCCACGCGACGTCCAAACAGCTCAAGAGTGGGATCAAGAGGCCGGACGAGTCCATCAACATCGAGCCGCATTCGCGACTCCTGACGACGTCGGACCGAGGCGATCTCGACCCGATCGGTCGCCGGCCGTCGCGCAGCCGGTGCCCAACATCGAACCGCCGAGCATCGGGCTGTAGTCGTCGCACCCAGACGCATTCGCAGGCGGCACCCCGACGGCGGGTCCGGCGCCGCCTACTCTCGTCTCCGTGCTCACCTTGCCTCAGCTCGAACGACATCTGTTCGCCGCGGCCGACATCCTTCGCGGGAAGATGGACGCCTCCGAGTTCAAGGAGTACATCTTCGGCGCGCTGTTCCTGAAGCGGTCGAGCGACGTGTTCGACGTCGAACGCCAGAAGGTGATCGCCGACCAGCTCGCGAACGGTCGCAGCCGGGAAGACGCCGAGCGTCGTGCCGATGACCCCGACTACTACGAGCGGGCGTTCTTCGTCCCACCAGCGGCGCGGTGGAATCACATCCGCGACGACCTGCACCACCAAGTCGGTGACGGTCTGAACAAGGCGCTCGCTGCGCTCGAGACCCACAACCCCGCCCTCGAAGGCGTCCTCCAGCACATCGACTTCAACCGCCGAGTCGGCACCACCACCGTCACCGACAAGAAGTGGCGCGACCTCATCGACCACTTCTCTAAGTACCGCCTCCGCAACGAGGACTTCGAGTTCCCCGACCTGCTGGGCGCCGCGTACGAGTACCTGATTCGCGACTTCGCCGACTCGGCCGGCAAGAAGGGCGGCGAGTTCTACACGCCACGCCAGGTCGTCCAGCTCATGGTTCGCCTCGTCAACCCACAGGAAGGCATGTCGATCTACGACCCCTGCTCGGGCTCGGGCGGCATGTTGATCTACGCCCGCAACCACGTCGCCGACAACGGCGGCAACCCAGCCGATCTGTTCCTCGCCGGTCAGGAGGCCAACGGCACCACCTGGTCGATCTCGAAGATGAACATGCTGCTGCACGGCATCCGCGACGCCGACCTGCGCAACAACGACACGCTCACCGACCCCGAACACGTCCGCGACGGCGAGCTGATGCGATTCGACAGGGTGATAACCAACCCGCCGTTTTCCCAGAACTACGACAAGAGCCAACTCGCCCACACCGAGCGCTTCCGCTACGGCTACACCCCCGAGAGCGGCAAGAAGGCCGACCTCATGTTCCTCCAGCACATGCTCGCCGTGCTCACAGCCGACGGCATCGTCGCCACCGTCATGCCCCACGGCGTCCTCTTCCGCGGCGGCGAAGAAGGCAAGATCCGCCAGCGCATCATCGAAGACGACCTGCTCGACACCGTCATCGGCCTCGGCCCCAACCTGTTCTACGGCACCGGCATCCCCGCCGCCATCCTCATCCTGCGAGCCAAGGGATCGAAGCCGCCGGAACGGCGCGGCAAGGTGCTATTCATCAACGCCGACCGCGAGTACGCCGAGGGCCGAGCCCAGAACGCGCTTCGCCCGCAGCACGAGGAGAAGATCGTCGCCACCTACCGCGGCTTCGCCGACGTCGATGGTTTCGCCAAGGTCGTCACCGCTTCCGAGTTGGCCGAGAACGACTTCAACTGCAACATCCGCCGCTATGCGGACAACGCGTTGCCACCCGAACTACACGACGTCCGAGCCCACCTCCACGGCGGCGTCCCGATGGCCGAACTCGACGATGCTGCCTCGCTGCTCGTCCAGGCCGGCGTCGACGTCGACACGTTCTTCACCGACCGCGGCGACGGCTACGCCGACTGGAACCACAACGTCCAGTCAGCCGCCGGCCGCGAAGCCGCCCGTGACGCGATCCGGAGTGCCGTCGCGCAGCAGACGACCGGAGCCGGGCTCGACAAGTGGTGGCATGAAGCCGCGCTGCCTGCGCTGCTCGCGCTCCCCGAGACTGGGACGCTGGTCGAGCTGCGCGACGAACTCGTCAACGCCTTCGTCTCTCACCTTCAACCGGAAGGCATCGACCGATTTGCAGCCGCAGGTATGGCCGCGACGTGGTGGGAAGACTCCGTGTTCGACCTACAAGCCGCAGCAAGCCGTGGCTGGAAGGCAGTCCTCGAAGGCTGGCTCACCACCGCTGAGGCCACGCAAGACGACAAGAACGCTCCCGATGTCGCCGACCAAACGGCCATCCGGCTCCTCGCCAGCGACGCGCTCGACCAACGCGGCGAACTCGCTACCGAGGCCGCCCGGCTCGACGCCGAGATCAAGGCCGCCGAACCATCCGGCGATGAGGACGCCGAAGACTCAGAACCCGAGGACATGATCCGCCCCGACGAGCTGAAGAAGCTCAAGGCGGCCAGAACGAAAGCTAAGAAGGACCTCAGGACTATCGACGCCGGACTCCTGGCGACGGCGCGGTCAGCACTCGCTGACATGAGCTCAGACGCAGCAACCGACCTCGTGATCGGTGAACTCCAAAGCCGGATTGGGCACCGCCTCGACGACTGCTACTCCTCACTCCAACGCCAAGTCGTTGCCTGGCACGACAACCTCGCCGACAAGTACGACACCACACTGAGCGAACTCGAAGCGACGAGAGACGAAGCCGCCGCCCGACTCGACAAGCACCTTCAGGACCTTGGTTATGGGTGAGTGGCGAGAGGTACCTCTAGGGACTGTAGCGACGCACTACCGCGGGTACTCGTACAGCTCGTCTGAGCTCGATGACCGCGGCGAAGACTCCTTCATCTCCCTGAAGGTCTTCGACAAAGGAGGTGGGTTCCGAGAGGGCGGGGTGAAGCGGATACGAGGATTCGTTCCTGAGCAGTTCCGCGTGCCTGGCGGATCGCTCCTTCTGGCCAATACCGATCTGACCCGCGACGCTGACGTGGTGGGAGCACCGGCGCTGGTGCCCCCGAGATTCCACAATGCGATTATCTCGATGGACGCCACTCGAGTCGTTCCCGACCTGGGGCAAGTCGATGAGCGCTACCTCGCACTGATTCTGGGAACGGGCGAAGCTCGCAGCTTCATGCGAGGTAGCTCGGCAGGATCAACGGTGCTCCATCTGGACACGAAGCGACTCGATGTGCTCCCGATCCGGGTGCCACCGCTGGAGGAGCAGCGAAGGATCGCAGAGATCCTCGACACGATCGACGAAACCATCCAAGCCACCGAACGCGTCATCGCCAAGCTTGAGCGTGTCCGCTCGGGTCTCGCACACTCGCTCATTGGCGCAATCGAGGCTCCACGCGCACGCCTTCGAGACGTTGCTTCCCTCACCTCGGGCTCGACACCGTCTCGCAGCCGCAATGACTACTGGAACGGCTCGATCCCTTGGGTGAAGACCGGCGAAGTCCGGGGAAACGTCATCGACAGCACGGAGGAACTGATCACTGATCGCGCCCTCGCCGAGTGTCCGCTTGAGGTGTACCCGGCAGGGACGGTGCTCGTTGCCATGTACGGCCAGGGCTCTACTCGGGGCCGGGTTGCGATGCTGGGAGTGCCTGCGACGACCAATCAGGCGTGCGCCGCAATCAAGTCTGCGCCGGCGGTCCTCGATGAGTCGTACTTGTTCGAGTTCTTGAAGTACGGCTACGACGCGCTCCGGTCACTCTCACATGGCTCACACCAGGAGAATCTCAGCACCAGACTCGTCGGCGCGTTCGAGCTTCCCGTTCCGTCGCTTCCGGAACAGACTCAGGTCGTGGCCGTTCTGGATTCAGCCAGTGCGCGGCTGGACGCGGAGAAGGCAGATCTTGAGAAGCTCCGCCAGACGCGCGCTGGGCTTGCGGACGACCTTCTGTCAGGTCGGGTGCGGACGGTGGCGGCGTGAGTTCGGGTCCTGAATGGGAGAGGGTCGAGCGGCCGCTGCTCGACCAGCTCGCATCGCTCGGTTGGGACACTTTGATCTGGGGTGAGCAGCAGCCGACTGAGTACTGCGATCGCTCGTCGGAACGCGACGTCCTGCTCGAGAAGCGGCTTCGGTTGGCGCTACGGCAGATCAACCTCGGTCCCGACGATGCGGAGTGGCTCGATGAGGCTCGGATCAACTCAGCGGTCGCGGAGTTGCGATCGATGCCGGCTGGGGCGAAGTTGCTCGAAGCAAATCGACTGTCGACCCAGTTGCTCCACGGTGGGGTGACCGTCCCTGGACTGGACGGTTGGGATGGTGGTCGGGATCAGACGATCAACTTCATCGACTGGGACGACTGGTCGGCGAACGACTACCTCGCTGTCTCGCAGTTCCGGGTGGCGACGCCGGGGCAGGCGAAGGACATCCGGCCGGACGTGATGCTGTTCGTGAACGGGATCCCGTTGGTGGTGATCGAGGCGAAGCCCCAGGGCAAGGAGAGCGCAATCACGGACGCAATCGACCAGCTTCGCCGCTACGCCAACCAGCGCGGCGGCCAGGTGGCAGAGGGATCAGAGCAGTTGTTCTGGACGAACCAGTTCACCGTCGCCACCACGGGCGAGCGGGCTGAGGCGGGCACGTTCTCGGCGGAGGCCGAGCACTACCTTGCGTGGAAGGATCCGTACCCGACTTCGATCGACGAACTGGCAGCTGCGCTCGGGAAGTCCGCCGATGACGTCACGCAGCAGGAGGTCCTGACCGCCGGCATGCTGGCGCCCCAGCGATTGCTCGACATCGTTCGGCACTTCACGTTGTTCACGGAGCTCGACGCCGGTCCGACGATCAAACTTGTCGCCCGATACCAGCAGTACCGGGGCGTCACCAAGGCGATCGAGCGGATGCTCACCGGCACCACGAAATCGGTCGATGGGCACGTCGACCGGCGCGGCGGAATCGTTTGGCACACCCAGGGGTCCGGCAAGAGCCTGACGATGGTGTTCCTGATCCGGGCGATGCGCAGCCACCCGGAGTTGCGTCGGTTCAAGATCGTGCTCGTCACCGACCGCACCGATCTGCAGGAGCAACTCGGCGATACCGCTGTGCTCACGGGTGAGACGATCAAGGTCGCCAAGAGCGCCAACGAGGTCAGGCAACTGCTTAGCCAACCCGGCCCCGGCGTCGTGATGGCGATGATCCAGAAGTATCGCGACACCGATGATGCCGGCGGCGACGGATTGTCCGGCAATGAGTCGTTCGGAACGCTCAACGAGTCGGAGTCGATCCTCGTGATGGTCGACGAGGCCCATCGGTCGCACAGCTCCGCGCTCCACGCCAACCTCATGAACGCGCTCCCGAACGCGGCCCGGATCGGGTTCACCGGTACGCCGATCATCATGGGGAAGCGCAAGAAGACGCTCGAGATCTTCGGCGGCTACCTCGACCGGTACACGCTCACCGAGTCCGAAGCCGACGGCTCGACCGTGCCGATCTTCTACGAAGGAAAGACCACCGACGCCGCCATCGCCGGCGCATCGAAGATGGACGACGTGTTCGCCCGCTGGTTCGGCGGGCTCACCGACGATCAGCGCGAACTCCTCCAGCGCAAGTACGCCACCACTGCTCAGGTGCTCGAAGCGCCCGAGATGATCGCCGCCAAGGCACGCGACATGCTTCGCCACTACGTCAGCACGGTCATGCCGGACGGCTTCAAGGGCATGATCGTCGCCACCAGCCGCAAGGCCTGCATTCGCTACTTCGACGCGCTGAACGATGCCCGCGACGAGTTGGTCGCCGAGATCGAAGCGTTCATCGCCACCGACGACGGACGCCCGTATGACCAGCTCGACATCGGCGAACAGTTCCTCCGTAACGCTGCGGGTCAGCTCGACCTGCTGCGCGACCTCGAGTTCGCACCCGTCATCTCGGCCGACCACAACGACCCGCCCGAGTACCACGTCTGGAGCGACAAGCTGCGCCAGAAGGTGCGCACCAACCTCTTCAAGCGGCCGCTCGGCCCGGTCACCGAGAAGACCGACCCGCTCGCGATCTTGATCGTCAAGTCGATGCTCCTCACCGGGTTCGACGCGCCGCACGCCCAGGTGCTCTACCTCGACCGACTCATCCAGGAGGCCGAACTGCTCCAGGCGATCGCCCGCGTCAACCGCACCGCCCCGAAGAAGTCGTACGGGCTCGTCGTCGACTACTACGGCGTCGCTGGCCAACTCACGAAAGCCCTCGCCGCCTACACGAGCACCGACGGCGAGATCGACCCTGACGTCGATGGCGCGCTCCGTCCACTCGTCGCCGAGATCGCCAAGCTCGACCCGCAGCGCGAACGCATTCGCCAGTTGTTCGTACTGCAAGGTGTCGATCCCTCGATCGAGACCATCGAGGACTGCGTCCTGCTCCTGGAAGACGAGCGGCTGCGGGCCGAGTTCGACGTCGCGCTCAAGCAGTTCATGACCACCTTCGACACCGTGCTGCCACGACCCGAGGCCCTCCCGTTCGTCGATGCGGTCAACCTGCACGGCGAGATCCAGGTGCTGACCCGTCGGCGCTACCGAGACGACGTCGACGGCGATTTCGACCCGCACAAGTACAAGGAGAAGGTGCGCCGGCTGATCGACCAGCACATCACCGTGCTCGACCTGTCGCAACGAATCGCGCCGATCAAAGTCACCGACGCGGAGTTCGCCGCACACGTCCGTGGTATCGCCTCGCCGCGCACCAAGGCGTCGGAGATGGAACACGCCATCCGACACCACATCCGGGAGCACCTCGACGAAGACCCTGCCTACTACAAGCGGCTGTCCCAACGCGTCGACGAAATCCTCGACAAGCTGGAAGACCGCTGGGAACAGATCGCACTGTTCGAGGAGATCATCGGCGAGATCAGCGCCGGACGCATCGACGACCAGCACACCGGCCTCGACCCTGCGACCGAGTTGCCGTTTCACGGGGTGATGGCCGAACGCGTCGCCAGCTCGGACGGCGCGGCTGCGGACGCGTTGACCGAACTCACGCGGTCGCTCGTCATCGACGTCAGGGGGCAGATCGCAGTCGTCGGGTTCTGGGAGAACAGCACCAAACAGGACGAGCTGCGCAAGGCCGTCAAGCGGCGCCTCGACGACAGCAACCTGTTCGCCTACGACGACCTCGATGAACTCGCCGTCGACCTCGTCGCCTTGGCGAAGGCGAACCGGGAACGCCTGCGATGAGCACAGGTATCCACGACCTCAAGTCGCTCACCGCCGGCGACCTCGTGTTCACGATCGCCCCGCCGACCGAGCGAACGACCCTGGAGATCACGGTCGACCGCGACGCCTCGCTCATCCTCCGTGCACCGACCTGCGCAACCCGTGAGCGCGTCGAGCAGTTCATCGAGTCGAAGCGGCCATGGGTGTACCGCAAGCTCGCCGAGAAGGACGCCCTGGCCGCCCCGCCGATTCGCAAGCAGTACGTCGACGGAGAGGGCTTCGCCTACCTCGGCCGCAACTACCGACTGAAGCTCGACGAGACCGCCGACGGAGTCCGTCTCGACCGCGGACGATTCGTCATGTCGCCCGCGGTCGCCGCCGACGGCGACGCAGCGATGCGCCGTTGGTACGTGCGCACCGGGCAGCCGTGGCTCGAGCGCCGGGTCGAACCCTGGGCGAGCCGGATGGGAGCCTCGGGCGTAGGAGTCGCCGTGCGCGACCTCGGCTACCGCTGGGGCTCAACGAAAGGCGAGTCGCACATCAACATCCACTGGGCGACGTTGCAGCTCGCACCGAGCCTGATCGACTACGTCATCGTCCACGAGCTCGCCCACCTCAAGGAGCTGAACCACACCGACCGCTACTGGGCCGAGGTAGCGAGAGCCATGCCCGACTACGAACGCCGCCGCCACGACCTCACCACCGCTGGCGTCAAGATCTGGACCTGCCGTGGCTGATTCGTTGTCAACGTCGTCGTTCGCTGAGAACCACGACGTTGTGCTGATGCCCGCCGGCAGGGCGGTCCATCTGACCCAGCGTGACGGGCGCAAATCTCTCTAGATATCCGCGATCGATCCCGGTGAGGGTTTCGATGTCCGAGATGGGTAGCGACACACTGTCCTCCAGGTCTGCCGGTGTCATGGCTCCACTCTCGAGTATCAGCTCCACCGATCGACGAAGAAGTCGCGGGTGCTCAGCTTCCATCGTGTCGTCGTACGGTTCGTTGCGTCGATAGCCCTTTCGCCCGAGGTTGATCATCAGACGGCGACGAGTTTCGTCCGAGATCATGCCAGCGTGCCGTGCTCGGGTGATCATCATCGACATGGACACCTTCCACTTTGGCTTGATCGCTTCAAACGCATCCAGCGACGCGCCGAACAGGTCGTCACTGAACGGTCCGAGCGGCAGGAGGAAGGCGCCAGCGAAGCGATGAGCTTGCGACTCGACCCGTTTGAAGAGTTCCTTCCTAGCAAGCGTGGTCTGATCAACGTGCCTGTGAAACAGCAGATGGCCAAGTTCGTGAGCGGCGTCGAACCGCCAACGCACCGGCGTTCCCTTGTCGACGCCTACGACCATGTACGGGCGGTCGCCATCTGGCCAAACAGACAGGCTGTCTAGAGATTCGGCCATCAGGTGATCCCTCGCGAGAATCACTCCTTGGCTTTCGAGGAAGAGCACGACGTTGCTGACGGGCGCTTCTCCAAGCCCCCAGTGACTTCTCAGCCTGTCGGCGGCGTCCTCGATCTCATCGTCCGAAATAAGCAGCGGATCTGATGGCAGGTCGAGCACTGGGATGTTGACCGCTGGCAAAGTCACGTGCTGGTCGATGACCTCGGTGAGGTCCCGCAGCCAGTCGACGCGTCGCTCGGCCCTAGTGCGTGCCGACTTCGTGGCAGATGACATCGACCGGTAGAACACCGTTCCTCGCGTCGACTGCCGGCTCGGACGGAGGAAGAAGTCATGCGGCACGTTCAGGGCGTTGCCCAGCGCACGCACCACCTCCGCGCTAGGGGAGGACCTCCCGTGCTCGTACTGCGAGATGGCTTGATGGGAAACCACATCGACGAGTTCAGAGAGCGCCACGATGGTCAGACCACGGACCTCGCGGGCCTCACGAAGTCGCTCGCCAACGAAACCTGGGGTGCCGCGTCTCATGACGCCTGACGGCGCGACCGCTCGACGTATCGCAGCCGAACATCGGGGTCCCACTCAACAGGCAGGTTGGCTTCCACGACATCGGGATAGCGATCGAACAGGTTCACGGCGTGGAGGTGATGCTTGAGGTCGCCGTTGGGCCACGAAATGTACGCAGCGCCGGGAAGGTGTCCGAAGTCGCGGTGCTCCTGCGGGCTAGCTGCAATGAACTTGGTGTGGAGCAGAAGAACGTACAGCGGCGCGTTTTCCGGCGGATGCTCATCGAAAAGCCGAAGTTGCCCACTCTGCGCCAGCGAACCGCGATATTGCGACCAGCGAACGTCGCCGCAGGGAGCGGTCGTCGATGCACTTGTGAGGATGATCGGTCCGCCCTGGATCTCGACGTGGTGCCACCAGGCATCGTTCGACGCGATGCTTCGCGCCGTGAGATCTGAGTGCAGTTCTGCTGCGGCCAGCAGATTCGCCTCTACGCGAGCGCGGCGGTGGAACGGCAGCAGGTTCTTTCCTTCGCCCGGCGTGAAGTTGTCCCGGCAATAGCGCCACGAGTCTGCGTGTGCGCGGAACACGCCCATCAGAGCACGTCGGATGAAGGCATCCGGCAGGTGGGCGAAGGTGAACTCCTCGAGTTCGTCTGGCGTCATGCTCATCTCGATCCCTTCTCGGCGGGGAGCAACGGTTCCACCATGATGACAATTAAAGGCGACTTTCGCAAGTTATGTCGCGAATTGTTCGGGTGTTCGCCAACTTAGCACGGCGGAGGTCGCCCCTCGCGGCATCGTCGACCGGTCACTGACCCCTCTCGGGAATGCGTGCGCAGCGAGTCAGGGACCAAACCCCCAGACAGTCGACCTCCAGTTGAGGATCAGGACGTGCTGCCGGGCGCCACGCCGTCCAGGCCGCCAAAGGTCCGTGGAATTAGCTGCGCGGCCATCTGTGTGAGACCCCCTGGCTACAGTGACCATCATGACGACCGCCCCGCTCACCGTTGACGACCTCCGCCGAGAGGTCGAGGCCGTTCTCGCGCGCTACGCCATGTCGGTCGACGAGTTCGTGGCGGCCGATGTCGACGACCTTCCGAGCGATGAGCTGCGCGACCTCTGGTTGATGGTCAAGGGCGCGTTAACGCCAGCGGAGTAGCCGGTCGTGGCGGACTTGGCGGAGGAGGCGGAAACCTTCGCGGCGATCCTCACCGATGTCGTCAACGGGACCATCGCAACCGGGGTGAGATTCGTGGTCACGCCGTTTGAGGGGCCAATCGAACTGGCGTGGGTGTTCCCGCAAGGCTCGACGCCAGCCAAGGTCGCGTTGATCCCAATCGTGGGCGGTCTCGCCGACGGTCAGGCGCCGCGGTTGTGGCTACGAACGATGTTTCAGGTTCGCCTCGACGACACCGAGGACCATCTCGCCGTGCACCGCTCCGTGTTCGGGCTCGTCATCGACGAGGCGTCGGGGCGACCGGCGATTCGCGTCGAGTACGACCGGGATCAAGGCAACGAGCCGGACGATCAGACGCCAGCCACCCACCGCCGCAGTGCTGCACACGTTCAGATCCACGGGTCCTCAGAGGAGCTTGCCTACGTCCAGGGTCTTAACGGTGACGGCCGACTGCGTGGACTCGAGCAGTTCCACATCCCGGTGGGTGGGCGTCGGTTCCGTCCGTCCCTCGAGGACTTCATCGAGTTTCTCTGGGCCGAGCGTCTCATCCCTGGTCTCCACGACGGATGGCAGGACGTGCTCACGCGCCACCGCACCAACTGGCTGTCGCTGCAGTTACGTGCAGCGGTTCGGAACGACCCCGACACAGCCATCGCCCAGCTAGAGACAATGGGCTACACGGTGACTTCGAGCGACTGACGACACTTGGAGACGCCGTGGCGAAGTTCATGAAGATCGGGCGAGACGACCAGTGCGCCAGCTGCGGGCTGGCGCTGCCAGCCGGCATCCGGGCCTACTGGTTGGCCGACGAGCGGGTCGTGCGGTGCGAACCGTGCCACGACGTCGAGATTCAGAACGACGACCCTGGGCAGGTTCGAGTTGGCGGCGGTACCGGTGGGAGTCCAACGACCACCGATCCGGCGACGATTGCGGCCTCCGAGTCCGACCCGACGATGGAGGTGGCTGGACGCTCGGCGCTGTCCGAGTACGAGAAGCGGTCTGCCAAGGAGCTCGCTCGGAAGCAGAAGCGCGTGGAGGATGATGCCGAGTGGCGGGCGGCCATCAAGGAGCGACGGCCTGTCGTCGGCCGGATCGCATCCGCGC
The DNA here is from genome assembly GCA_002698945.1 of Acidimicrobiaceae bacterium. Taxonomy (GTDB): domain Bacteria; phylum Actinomycetota; class Acidimicrobiia; order Acidimicrobiales; family Ilumatobacteraceae; genus Ilumatobacter. The sequence goes on along the minus strand of NZZV01000146.1, from coordinate 1,834 downwards.
TCACACCGAAGCCTGAGATCGGACCCGAGTCACAATCGACGAAGGCGTGGAAGACCGGCGCCGAGGGCGAGCGTAGGGTCGCTGAGGTGCTCGCGGAGACGGTTGACATCGAGGTGCTGCACGACCGTCGGGTTCCTGGGAGCAAGGCGAACATCGATCACATCGCCGTCGGACCAGCGGGCGTGTTCGTGATCGACGCCAAGAAGTACACCGGCCAGGTCGAGGTCCGCGATGTCGGTGGCCTGTTCCGCACGGACGAGCGGCTGTACGTCAACAACCGCGACCGCACCAAGCTCGTCGAGGGTGTCCTGGGTCAGATCGGGGTCGTCCGAACCGCGCTCGGTGACGAGTTCCGCGGTGTCGACGTGCATGGCGTGCTCTGCTTCGTTGGCTGCGAGTGGGGATGGTTCATGCGCCAGAAGCACATCAAGGGAGTCACCGCGCTCTGGCCGAACGCTCTGGCTGACCACGTTTCGGCGACTGGCGAACATGTCGACCAGGTCCGTGTGATCGCGGATCATCTTCGCCTCAAGTTTCGCCCAGCCACCTGAGCTTCACGGCGATGCCCGTGGACTTCGACGAGCTTCGGCGAACTCTGAGCGACTCAGAGATCGCTGCGCAGGGTCTTCACAGTGCTTCCGTTGCTTGGCACTATCGGGCGAATGATCACTGCTGAAGACCTCGCCAACGAGTTCGGAGTTGCGGGCAACGCGAAGCGATGTCCGTGGTTGATGCCGATCGCCCAGGTTGTAGATCGCCGTCGCGGACCCAGTTCGAACTGCTTGGCACTGGTGCTTTCATGAGTGGCGCTTCAACGCAGCCCTCGGACGTGGCGCGGGAACTGACATCCGCGGTCGTGCGTCCGCCATCGCACGCCCGCCCGCCTGCGGCCGCAGGTTTCTACGCGTGGTGGTGTCGGTCGGACCACCTCTCCGATGCTGAACCGCCGTTCCCGCTCGAGCAGCGACCGCCGGTCGACTTGGCATGGTCGTTGCTGTACGTCGGCATCTCACCCAGTTCGGCGAGCAGTTCTCGGAACATCGCAGCCAGGTACGCCAAGGATCATGTCGGCGGAAACATCGGCGGCTCGACGTTCCGCCAGAGCCTCGCGGCGATGCTGATGGAGAGTCTGCAGTTGCGCCCGCGCCCCGGGAGTGATCGCTCGAGACTTGTGAGCGAGGTGCCACTGTCGCGTTGGATCGCCGACTGCTGCGGCATGACCTTCGCTCGGGTGGACCGTCCGTGGGAGCTGGAGCGAGACGTCATCGCGCTCATGAACCCTCCGCTCAACCTGAGCGGAGCCACGCACCCATTCGCCGCCGATGTGTCTGAGAGACGAAGGGCGCTTCGTAGCGCGTGCGTCGTCGGCTGATGAGGCGAGCGGATGAGATCCCGGTCCTCTTGTTGGAGGCGTCTGCGCGCCTCGACGGTGAGGAGATCGGACTCGACTTCCCATCGGGATCAGGCCTTCCAACTCCGTCAAGGTCCGATTGAAATGGTGCACCTGGCTAATGTGTCGTCGATGAGTCAGACGAAAGGTGAGTGTCGTGGACGATCAGGCATCCGTATCGCCAACCGATGAGATTCGCGCCGAGGTTCTCGGCAGTCGCGAGTCACACCCGGTTCTGGACCGCCTTCGCGGCAAGCTTGGTGACGATCTGTCGACCGGCGACGTGATCTCGAGTTATGACAGGATGCATCACCGCCACAGTCGGTCCTGAGGTGCACGAAGCCGAACCGCCGGTGGTCAGGTGCCGTGGGGTGGTGTGCGAGGCGTCGGTGTCGACGGTCATCTCGTCAGTCGTGAGCTGATTTGTGTTGTTCAGCTCGGCGG
>NZZV01000145.1 GCA_002698945.1 Acidimicrobiaceae bacterium | reverse complement strand
TCCGCCGAGCCGACGACCGCTAACGTACAACCGTATGGTTGTGCAACATCGTGAGTTGGACGTGATCGTCGACGCCGACTGCGGAAATGCTCCGCGAAAGGCCCAGGTCCGCGATTGGCTGACCGACGTGGTCCGCGGCGACGTCGACGCCGCCTGCTCGGCACTCGACGACGAGATCGTCTGGGAGATCGTGGGACATCGGACTCGTGTCGGCATCGGGGTCGTGCGAGAGGCGTTGCGACGTGCCGCCGAGGAGCGAGCCTCACGTCTCACGATCCGACACCTCCTGAGCCACGGGAAGCAGGTGGCGGTCGAGGGTGACGTCGACGGCGACGGATTCGCCCACATCGTCACGTTCACCGGCCATGGCAAGGCAGCCCACATCGCCGAGGTCGTGACCTACCGGTCGTCGACCGCGACCTGACGCCGCCGGAGCCCGCCCGATGCCGAGGCCGGCAGGGCCCCGAGTCGGAGATCTCGAGGAACGTCGACCGGCGGCGCTGCCGGCGACACCCACGGCGCGGATCCCCTGGGTTCGGAGCGAGACGGGGCAGATACCCTGGGGCGCCGCCCTATGAGTGAACTTTCCGAGCTGCCGAAGGCCTACGTTCCTGCCGACGCCGAACCCGCCGTCAAGCAGAAGTGGGCCGCGTCCGACGTCTTCCACGCCGAACCGGTCGCCGATCACGTACCGACCTACTCGATCGTCATCCCGCCGCCCAACGTGACGGCGGCGTTGCACCTCGGCCACGCCCTCAACAACACGCTCCAGGACGTCCTCATCCGATACCACCGGATGCGCGGCTTCGAGACGCTCTGGATGCCCGGCACCGACCATGCCGGCATCGCCACCCAGACCGTCGTCGAGAAGCGACTCCTGGCCGAGGGCGTCAAACGTCTCGACATGGGTCGCCACGCGTTCGTCGCCCGCACTCAGGAGTGGAAGGACGAGTACGAGCGCGTGATCCTCGAGCAGCTCGCCGCCATGGGCGCCTCGACCGACAACGCACGCACCCGGTTCACGATGGACGAGATGTGCGCCACCGCGGTGCAGCACGCGTTCTACGAGCTCTTCGGCGACGGTCTCATCTATCGCGGCAAGCGGCTCGTCAACTGGGACCCCGTCACCCGCACCGCACTGTCGGACGACGAGGTCGAGATGGAGGAGGTGGAGGGCCACATGTGGTATCTCCGCTATCCCCTGGCCGACGGTTCGGGCCACGTCACCGTCGCCACCACGCGACCCGAGACGATGCTCGGCGACACCGCCGTCGCCGTGAACCCACGCGATCCCCGCGCCGACGACCTCGTCGGCAAGACGGTGATCCTTCCGATCGTCGGGCGCGAGATCCCGATCATCGCCGACGACTACGTGGTGATGGCCGATCCCGAGTCGAACGACGCCAAGGCCAGGCACGCGTCGGGCTTCCTCAAGGTCACGCCGGCCCACGACACCAACGACTGGGAGATCGGTCTGCGACACGACCTCCCCGTCATCAACGTGCTGGGACCGGACGCCGCGATCTCCGACCAGTACGGCTGGGACGACATCTCCGACGAGGCCCGCCCGTTCGTCGGCCTGTCGCGCGAGGACGCACGCGAAGCGATCGTCACCTGGTTCACCGCGCACGACCTGCTGGCCGAAGTCCGCGAGTACACCCACTCGGTGGGTCACTCGTATCGCAGCCACGTGCCGATCGAGCCGTGGCTGTCCGATCAGTGGTACGTCGCCGTCACCGACGATCAGCTGCGTGGCTCGGCCATTCGCGCCCAGGTGGTCGACCAGGTGCCGTCGATGCCCGACGGCGTCACCGACCGGTCCGACCGAACCGGCGACGGGGAGCTGCGCTTCTACCCCGACCGCTACGCGAAGACGTACCTGCACTGGCACGAGAACATCCGCGACTGGTGCATCAGCCGCCAGCTGTGGTGGGGTCACCAGATCCCGGTCTGGCTGAAGGTCGTGGCGCTCGACACCGCGCCCGACCACGTCCGGGCCGCGGTCGCCGATCACGCCGTCGACGAGGCGGTCCTGGTCGAGAGCAACTGGACGAAGGCGGGCGCCCGCCATCTCGTCAGGAAGATCACGGAGACCGAGGTCGAAGAAGCGGTGTGCGTTCCGCCCGCCGCGACACTGCGCCGACTCGATCGCGAGGACCATCTGGTCTCCGCGAACGAACTCGTCGCCGACCTCGAGCGGGCCGGGTACGAACGAGATCCGGACGTGCTCGACACCTGGTTCTCGTCCGGTTTGTGGCCACTGTCGACGATGGGCTGGCCGTGGCCCGAGGACTACCCGGAGACGATCGGCCTCCTCGACTCGTTCAATCCGACGTCGGTGCTGTCGACCGCCCGCGAGATCATCACCCTCTGGGTCAGCCGGATGGTCATGTTCAACCGCTACTTCCTCGACGGTCGACTGCCGTTCGACGACGTGTTCATCCACGCGATGGTGCAGGACGGCCACGGTCAAAAGATGTCGAAGAGCCTCGGCAACGGTGTCGACCCGCGCGACATCATCCACAGTCACGGCGCCGACGCGATGCGCTTCGCGCTGGTCCAGATGACGACCGACACCCAGGACGTCCGCATGCCGGTCGACATGATCGACCCGTTCTCGGGCCAGACGTTCGAGCCGGAGTACATCACCACCGCCGCCGGGCACCGTGTCGCCGCGCCCACCCAGACCTCCCCGAGCGACCCGACCAAGCAGATGGTCTCGGCGTACGGCGTCGCCGCCGGACTGGTCGAGCCGACCGACGAGATGCCCCTCGCCCGCAACACGTCGTCGAAGTTCGACCTCGGCCGCAACTTCGCCAACAAGGTCTGGAACGCCACACGGTTCGCACTCAAGCGCATCGACCCATCGCTCGCCCCGGCTGCGGCCATCGACATCGGCTCGCGCCCGTTCGCCGACCGCTGGATCGTCGCCCGGCTGGCGCAGACGATCGCCCGACTCGATCGGGCGATCGAGCAGTACCAGTTCAACGCGTTCGCCGACACCCTCTATGGCTTCGTCTGGAACGACGTCTGCGATCGCTATCTCGAGATGATCAAGCCGACCATCGACGACGACGCGGAGCAGCAGGCGATCCTCGGGGCCGTGCTCGACGCGGTGCTCCGGCTCATGCACCCGGTCATGCCCTTCGTCACCGAGGCGCTGTGGCCGAACGTGTCCGCCGCCCGGACCGGTGACGTCGCCGGGCTCACCCTGCCGTCGACGGATCTGCTGGCCGGCGCCGCCTGGCCGGTGGCTGCCGACGAACTGATCGACGACGAACTCGTCGCCCGATTCGGCCGCGCCGACGACCTCATCGGCCGCATCCGCGCCATTCGAGGCAGCCAGAACGTCGCCCCCAAGAAGCTGATCGACCTGCACGCGCCGGCGGTCGTTCGCGATCTGATCGACTCGGTCGACGGTGTCGTCGAGGTGCTCGCGGGTGTCGCCGCCGTGCGCGACAGCGAGTCGGAACGACCCAAGGTCGTCAGCCCGATCGCGTTCGAGGGCTGCGAGGTGCTCCTGTCCGGCCTCGTCGACGATGTCGACCTCGACGCCGAACGGGCGCGGCTGCAGAAGGTGATCGACGGCAAGACGAAGCAGATCGCCGGCTTCACCGGTCGGCTCTCGAACGAGGGGTTCCTCGCCAACGCCAAACCGGAGGTCGTCGCCGACACCCGGGCGCTGCTCGCCGCCGCCGAGGCCGACCTGGCCGCCGCCGAACAGGCGCTGGCGAACCTCGGCTGAGTCCGTCCACGACACCACGACGGCAGCGTCCACGACATCGTCGACGCCGTCACCCACGCAGAAATCCGGTGGTCGCGCTGTCACCGAGCGAGATCTCGGGTGTAGCGTGGCCCGCCATGCGGTCGTTGTTGGGACGCACCGCCGCGATCTCTGTGGCGGCATTGACGGTCTTCGTCGGGGTGACGGCTGCCGGCGCGAGCGCCGACAGCACCCCGGATGGAGAGTGCGCGCCCGTCGAATCGACGACGACCACGCTCGTGCCCGACACCTCGGCGCCCGAGACGAGCGTCGTGGACGAGTCGACGAGCACGACGAGCACGACGGTCGAGTGCGACGAGCCCAGCACCACCGTTGCGGCCACGACCACGACGAGCACGACCACCACCACGGCCCCGCCGACGAGCACGACGACCACGACGAGCAGCTCGACCACGACCAGCACGACGACCACGACCGACGCCGCGGGTCTCGCAGAGAGCGAGCGGGCGACGCAGCCCCCGCTCCTCGTCGCCGAACTGCCCAACCCGGTCGGCGCCGCACCCCGGCGCGGCACCGACCGCCAGGTCGCGGAGACCTTGCCGCCACCACCCACCACGACCACGACGACGCTCCCGCCGGAGTGGGCGCTCCCCGGCAACTCGGGCGACGGTCGCCGGGTCGTCTACCGCAAGTCGTGGCCGATGCGCGTGTGGACCGTCGAATCGAACGGCGCCGTGTCGAAGACCCACCTCGTGTCGGGTCGCGCCACCTGGAACCAGCCGACCCCCGGCACCTACAGCGTGTTCTCCCGTTCCGGATACACCTGCAACATCAACAATCCGCACATCTGCTGGCGGTACATGGTGCGGTTCACCAAGGGTCCGGGCGGCGACAACATCGGCTTCCACGAGATCCCGACCAACCTCAACACCGGGTACAAGCTCCAGTCGGAGAGCCAGCTGGGCCTCGCCCTGTCGGCCGGCTGTGTCCGACAGCGCACCTCCGACGCGCTGTACATCTGGAACTGGGCCCCGGTCGGCACCAAGGTCGTCGTCCTCCCGTAGCCCAATGTTCGCCGGCGTCGCCGCGGGCGAGCGCCGATCAGCGGCCGATACGCTGACGCCTCCATGTCCGAGTCGCCACGACGCACCTGGCCACAGCGCCTGACGTTCGCCTTCGTGCTCGTCGTCGCGTTCGCGTGCTTCGCCACGGCAGGGGCGATCGCCGCCGGCCAGTGGGTGCTGTCACAGCGCAACCTCGTCGTTCTCGACGAGTCGGCCGAATCGTTCGTGCCGTCGGCGTCCGACACACCGGTCGTGATGCCGGGCGACACGACCACCACGCTGGCACCGGGCGAGACGACCACGACGACGACGATCCCGCTCGTCGAGCCCGACGCCGCCAACTTCCTCGTGACCGGCGCCGACAACGGTGCGTGCAGCGATCAGTCCGATGCGACGATCGGCGACCGCACCGACATCGGCGAGCGCAGCGACACGATCATGATCTGGCGCGTCAATCCGGTCGCCAACCAGCTCGCCGTGCTGTCGTTCCCTCGCGATCTGCTGGTCGATCTGCCGAGCGGACGCAAGGGGCGGATCAACGAGGCCTATCGACGCAACGACCCGTCACTGCTCATCGACACGATCCAACGCAACTTCGGGGTGCCGGTCGATCACTACATCCAGATCGACTTCTGCGCCTTCAAGCGGCTCGTCGACGCGGTGGGCGGCGTGGAGATCCCGTTCGAGTCCCCGGCGTACGACCGCAAGAGCGGCTTCGTCGTCGACACGACCGGCTGCGTCAACCTCGACGGCGACATGGCGCTCGCATACGCACGCTCGCGCTCGTACTTCTACGAGGAACCGCTCGGCTCGGGCGAGTTCGTGCAAGACCCCACCTCCGACTTCGGGCGCATCGCCCGCCAACAGGACTTCCTGCGACGGGTCATCGCCAAGGTCGTGAACGAGGGTCTCTACTCACCCGATCTCGCCACCGCCCTGATCAACACCAACGCCGAGTACATCGTCACCGATGCCGAGCTGACGCCGCGCCGGATGCTCGAGTTCGCCTCGACGCTGCGCAGCCTCGACCCGGCGACGGTCACCACCTATCGGATCGAGTCGACGAGCGAGACGTACTCCGGTCAGAGCGTCGAGCGACCGCGCATCGGTGGCGACAACATGCAGGCGATCCTGGCGGTGTTCCGCGGCGAGGCGCTGCTGGCATCTGCTCCCGAACAGGTCGACGACGATGCCGGCACGACGACCACCCTCGCCGACACCACCACCACGACGACGACGACCACGACGACGACCGAACCCGATGACGGTGATGATGGCGTCGCGACGACGGTGCCGACGGTCGAGACCGAAGAAATCGTCTCCGGCGTCGTCCCACCCCGCGGCCTCACCTGCAACTGAACCAGAAGGGGTCAGGGCGTGCGGTCGAGGACTCGACTCAGGGCGGCGACGACGCTGGTGGGGCCCGACGCCGTGGTCCAGCGGGCGCCGACCGTCTCGGCCAACGTCGCGGCTTCGGCCGAGTCGCCCTCCGGGGCGATGATCACCAACTCGTCGACGGCACGGGCGGCACCGATCACGTCACCGGGTTCGGTCGCCCGACAATCCGACAACAGGATCGCCACCCGCCGTTGCGCGGACGACGCCGTCAGCTGCTCACGCGCCGCCGTCAGCGCGCCGGCGACGTCGGTCGTCCCGTGACCGCGCAGTGCCAAGACCCGATCGATCACGTCGTCGGTGTCGTGGTGTTCCCACATCGCCGTGCAGGCGACCACGTCGCGTCCGAACGACAGCACGGCGTAGTCGCGTTCGGCGCGTGCCGCCACGACGGCGGCCGCCATCGCGGCGCTCGCCATCGGCTCACCGTGCATCGAGCCACTCCGGTCGACGAGCAGGCACCACGCCGTCGTGGGGGCGGTCCAGGCGTGGACGCGCAACGCCTCGGGCGACACCGCCCGCCGGACCGCCCGCGCCTCGACCAGTTCGTCGGAGCTGGCGTCGAGATCGATGTCACCGTCCGGGCGGAATGCCACGCTCGCGATCCGGCCGATCCCTCGACCGTCGGCCCGCGTCGCTCGGGCGAGGTCGATGAAGAGGCGAGCGGCGAGCCGTTTGGCCTCGGCTCGCAACCGGGTGTCGGTGGCGCCGGTCATGCGGGCCAACGTCGACAAGGTGGCGTCGGGGTCAGCTTCCAACTGCTCGGCCAGCGCCGATTCGTCGATCTCGCCGACGTCGGGGCTGATGGCGTCGAACACGTCGTCCGACAGCAGTTCACGTCGGGTCGTCGTCGATCGCCGTGCCTCGTCGATCCGTTCGTCGGCGGCCGCACCCGTCGCCGCCGGCGGCGGGCTTAGATCGGGGCCCCCGTCGGGGCGGTTGCTTTTCCCGCGTCGTCGTCACCCTGGGCCCGTTCGGGCTGGGGTTGGAACACGGCCCGCCAGAGTTCGGTCACGATGTCCTCGGCGGTGCGAGCCGAACCTTCACGCACCCGAACCCGGCCCGACAGCGCCACGAGCGCGGCGTCGAGCGTCACCGTCGGATCGTCGATCGCCACACCCCGGACGTCCGCCAGCGTGGTCGCCATCGCGACCAGGTCGATCGCTCCGCGCACGGACGAGCCCATGCGCAGGTCAGCGTGGTCGCGGGTGCGGCGCGTGAGATCGACGGCGCGATCGCCGATCGTCGAGTCGCCGGATCGGCGGGCCGTGATCGAACGTTCCTCGTCGGCGGTCTGGTAGTCGACGGCGAGTCGACACATCCGGTCATAGATCGCGGACGAGATGCGTGCCGTTCCGACGGCGTCGAACGGGTTCATGGCTGCGACGAGGCGGAAGCCGTCCGCTGCCGCGACCCGACCGAGCCGCGGCACGTGGGTCTCCCGCTCGCTCATCACGGTGACGAGCACGTTCAGCGTCTCCTCGGGCACCCGATTGAGTTCCTCGATGTACAGCAACGAGCCGGCGCGCAGCGCCCGGGCCAGTGGACCGTCGACGAAGACGTCCGCGTCGTAACCGTCGGCGAGCACACGCGCCGGATCGAAGTGTCCGATCAGACGGGCCGGGGTGAGTTCGGCGTTGCCCTCGACGAACTCGAAGCCGACGCCCAGCTCCCGAGCGACCTCGCGCAGCAACGTCGACTTCCCGGTTCCGGGCGGACCTTCGAGCAGGATGTGCCGGTCGGCGGCGAGTGCGGCGACGACGAGTTCGATCTCGCGTCGCCGGCCGACGACCGACGCACCCAGGTGCTCGATCAGTTCATGTGACGGCACGTCGTGATGACCGGGCGACTCGTCAGTCGAAGACGATGACGCCGCGGATGTTCTCACCGTTGCGCATCGCCTCGTAGCCGTCGTTGATCTCGTCGAGGGTGTACGTGCGCGTGACCAGGTCGTCGAGATTGAGCTGGCCCTGGGTGTACAACTCCATGAGCCGCGGGATGTCCTTGCGGATGTTGCCCGAACCGAACAGCGAACCGATGAGCTGCTTCTCGAACAGGGTGAGGAACGACCCCGGGACGGAGATCGACTGCTCGCTGGTCGGGTGGATGTTGGTCACGACGATCTTCGCGCGCTTGCCGCCCAGGTGGAACGCCTGGCCGAGCGCCTCGCCGTCGCCGACGCCCATCGTCATGATGACCTTGTCGAAGCCGCGGCCCCAGGTCGACTCGTCGAGCTTGCCCATCGCTTCTTCGATCGAGCTGTAGGTGTGGGTCGCGCCGAACTCGAGCGCCTTCTCGCGCTTGAACTCGACCGGATCGATCGCCGCGATCGCTCGTGCTCCCGCCATCTTGGCGCCCTGGACTGCGTTGGCGCCGATGCCACCGACACCGACGACGGCGACATAGTCGCCGGGCTGGACGTCGGCCGCGTACACCGCCGAGCCCCATCCTGTGACGACGCCGCACCCGAGCAGGCACGCCTTGTCGAGTGGCCAGTCCTTCTCGATCTTGACGCAGCTCGACTCGTGTACGACCGTGTGCTCGGCGAAGGTGCCGAGCAGACACATCAGGCCGAGATCGAGCCCGTCTTCGGTGTGGTGACGTGACGTGCCGTCGCCGATCTGCATCCCGGTCGGGAACGCGGCGGAGTTGTCGCACATGTTCGAGTGTCCTTCGACGCACGAGATGCAGCGCCCGCAGGCGGGCACGAACCCGAACACGACGTGATCGCCGGGCTCGAGCCAGTCGACGCCCGGGCCGACCTCTTGCACGATGCCAGCGCCCTCGTGACCGCCCACCATGGGCGGGCCGGGTGCGGCACCGGCGAGGTCACCGGTGACGATGTGCTCGTCCGAATGGCACATGCCCGAGGCGACGAGCTTGACCAGCACTTCGCCGGCTTTGGGAGGATCGAGTTCGATCTCCTCCACGCTCCACGGTGTGTTCAGCTCACGCAGGATGGCAGCGCGTGTCTTCATCTTCGGACCCCCATGATCGGTTCGTTTGATCGGTTCGGATGTGCGTTCGGCAACGGCGTCGTACGAGAACGTGCCGCGAGCGCCGCGAGGCGGACGTTAGCCGCCATCCTGGTGGCGTGGACAACCCGGACGAGATCATCGAACGCCTCCGTGCGATGGAGAGCCAGGAGTTGCACGACCTGGCCGAAGCGGTCCGCCAGGTGCAGATCGAACGGGCGATCACGAGCGGCGATCACGAGGCGATCATCGCCCGAGCGTTCGAAATCGGTTTCGGACGCGACGGGCTGGGTGTGCTGCCGTGGCTCGAGGGCGAGGTGATCGTCTGCCCCGGTGCCATCATCACGAAGTCGCGCACCAGTCACCGGTGCCGGTTCATCAGCGTGGACGACGTCTGGGTGTGGGATTCGGGGCTGCTGCTGCGTGAGGACAAGCGGTCGTCGCCCGGTACGCACGACGGGTTCAGGGCCGTCGCGCTCGTGCCCGTCGTCGACGGGACCGAGATCGACGTCGTGTCCGGACGGGCGCGCAGCGGCGGCCACTCCGTCGAACACGTCGTGTCGTACGAGGTGCGAGGCGGCGATCTGGTCGAGGTGAGCCAGCGCGACGTGTCGAGTCGGAACATGCGCTGACGAGATGTGCGGGACCGCCGCCGGCGCTCCGGGACGCGAGGATGGGGAGCATGCAGCGACGCTTTGCCCAACTGGACGTGTTCGCGTCGGAGCCGATGCGCGGGAATCCGCTGGCCGTCGTCGTCGACGGTGACGGTCTGACCGACGATGACATGGCTCGGTTCGCCAACTGGACGAATCTGTCGGAGACGACGTTCCTGCTGCCGCCGACCGACCCGTCGGCCGACTACCGGGTTCGTATCTTCACGACGACGGGCGAGTTGCCGTTCGCCGGTCATCCGACGATCGGTTCGTGTCGGGCGTGGCTCGATCACGGTGGAGTCCCTGCAACGTCCGGAACCGTCGTGCAGGAGTGCGGTGTCGGCCTCGTGGCGATCCGCTCGGTCGGCAGCCGTCTCGCCTTCGCGGCGCCACCGCTGATGCGGTCGGGCACGGTGGAGGCGACGGCGATCGCCGAGATCGAGGCGGCGATCGGCGTCGACGTGATCGATGCGGCGTGGGCGGACAACGGACCGGGATGGATCGCGGTCGAGGTCGCCGACGCGGCGACCGTCCGGTCGATCGTTCCCGACTTCCGCGCGCTTCCCGACGTCAAGCTGGGCATCGTCGGGCGAGCCGACGCGGACGATCATGACGTCGAGGTGCGGGCCTTCTTCCCCGGATCAGGGAGTCACTTCGAGGACCCGGTCACCGGCAGTTTGAACGCCGCGATCGCGATGTGGCTCATGGGTCGCCACCCGTCATTGCGCTCGTACGTGGCCCGTCAGGGGACCGCACTCGGTCGGGACGGGCGCGTCCATCTCGAACGTGACGACGCCGGCGACATCTGGGTCGGTGGCGACACCGTCGGCCTCGTCACCGGCACCCTGACCCTCTGACGCCTGACCCGAAGCCGGCCCGGGTCAGGCGCGCGGGGTGACGGTGACCCGGACGAACGCCGTCGTCGGCATGTGCTCGCCGACGTAGGCCTGGACGCTCGACGGTGTCACGTCGGCGAGCGCGAAGAACGTGGCGAGGTAGTCGGTGACCGGCTGTCCGTCGGGGTCGAGCGCGTCGTTGATCAACGCGTCGAGGAACTGACCGTTGTCGACGAAGTTGTACTGCTCCTCCACCTGCGCGAACGCGTTCGCGAACTCACCCTCGCTCGGACCGGTGGTCGCCAGATCGTCGAGTTCGCCGGTGACCAGATCGGCGATCTGGCCGATGCGATCGGGGGAACCGCTCACGTTGACGTAGGTCTCGACGACCGGTTCGGGATCGGTCGTGGCGTAGCTGACCGCGTACGGCGAGTACGTGTCGCCGAACTCCTCGCGCAGGACGTCGGTGAGGCGTGCCGTGACGAGCGACGACACCACGTCGGCGTGGGCGGTCAGCTCCGGACCGAGTCCGTCGACGTCGCTGGTGAACAACATCGACACCGAAGCGGTGTCGCCGGTGCCCGCAACGACGTCGGCGTCGGCGATCGTGGCCGGTGGGGGCGGCGACACGTCGATCGGCTGCTCGACCGTGCTCGTACCCGGGAGGCTGCCCAGGTAGCTGGACGACAACTCGACCAGCTCGTCGACGTCGAAGTCACCGCTGAAGACGAACGTCCAGTCGCCGGCGTCGCCGTAGCGTTCGTTCCACACCCGCTCGACGCCCGCCGCATCGAGGGTGTCGAACGCATCCACCGACGGGAGCACCGTGTATCGGGGTTCGTCGTCGTACCGGGTGTCGACCAGAGCGTCGTTCTCGGCGGCCGCCGGGTCGATGCTCGGATCGGCGACCACCGGCCGTTCCGCGGCGACCAGCTGATTGATCGCGACCTGATCGACCCGGGGCGCGGTCATGTAGAGATGCAGCAGCTGGAACATGGTCTCGGTGTCGCTCGTCGCGACCGAACCGAGGAAGTTCTCGGTGTACGGGTCGATGTACGCGCCGACCTCGACGTCGGTGCCGCTCAGGATCTGGTCGAGCTCGGCCTGGTTGAAGCCGGCGACTCCACTCGTCGTGACGATGTCGGCCGCGTACAGCGAGTCGACCACGTCGTCGGCGACGAGGGACGAACCACCCGGGCTGGACGCCTGCAGGTAGATCTGTCCGGTGACGATGTCGTTCGGGTTGAGACGCACCCGCACCCCGTTCGGGTAGACCAGTTCGATCGGATCGAAGAAGGCGTACCCGTCGTCGGTCATCGGCTGGATCGAGAGCGGCTCGACCGGATCGGGACGCTCGACCGGTTCGTCCGGCAGTTCGCGGAGATCGTCACGGGGTTCGACCGGTCGGGTGCCGGTCGACTCGATCGCGGCGAACACCTCGTCGTCGGTGGGCAGATCGTCGGCTGCCGACTCCGGCGCGGAGATGATCACGTGCGGTTCGGCGTTCGCCCAGCGGGCGTCGAAGCGGGCGTCGAGCGCGTCGACGGTGACATCGTCGAGCAGGCGGGTGACGATCTCGAACTCGTCGTCGATCGACGGGTACGGCGCATTCCGCAGGAAGTGCTCGACGTAGTCGTCGGCGTAGACACGATCCTGTGTGCTCTCGCGTCCCTCGTAGCGGGTACGGAAGAAGGCCGCGACGTCGTCACGAGCGGCGACGAGTTCGGCGTCGGTGAACCCGAACCGAGACGTCCGCTCGTACTCGTCGAGCAGTGTCGTGAGCGTCGCGGCCGCTCGATCGGCGTCGGTGAAGGCGTACAGGGCGGGGGCGTCGAGCGGCGGCACGATGCTGTTGCTGCCGGGCGCGATGTCGTCGAACGGTGCGGTGCCTTCGGCCACGTCACGCTCCAGACGCCGGACCAGGATCGACGAGATCATCTCGTCGATGAGATCGACCCGAACCGACGCTTCGCCGTCGCTCTCGAACCGCGGCAGCGGCAACGTGACCTCGACGTCGACGGTGCGCTGATCGGGGTCGAGGTGGAGTCGATACGCCGCCTCGTCGAAGGTGTCGAACTGGCGGTCGGCCCGCTCACGGCGCCCGTCGGACCGGGACTCGGCGTCGCCGAAGACCCGCTCGATGTCGGCTTCCATGTCGTCGACGTCGATGTCACCCACGACGACGACGGCGACGTTGTCGGGCCGGTACCAGGTGTCGTAGTACTCGACGAGCACGTCGGCCTCCATGCCGGTGATCGCATCGGAGGTACCGATCGGCGCCCGACCCTCGTAGGGCGTCCCGGCGAGGTACATCTCGGCCGCGACCTCGAAGAGCCGACCGTTCGCGGTCTGGGTCCGCACCCGCCATTCGTCGAGGACGACACCGCGTTCGGCGACCACCTGATCGGGGTCGAAGGTCGTCGCCGTCAGCCACTCGTCGAGCACGGTGAGGCCGAGTTCGACGGTCTGCTCGTCGTTCGGGACGACCAACGAGTACACGGTCTCGTCGTAGGAGGTGTACGCGTTGACATCGGGACCGAACGATGCACCGAAGCTGCGGAGGACGTCGATCAGTTCGTTCTCGGGGAACTGCTCGGTGCCGTTGAACAACATGTGTTCGGCGAAGTGGGCGACACCGGTGGTCGGCCCGAGTTCGTCGGCGGACCCGGCCCGCACCACGAGTCGGAGGTCGGCCTTGGCCCCAGGGTTGTCGTTCTCGCGGATGTAGTACTGGATCCCGTTGTCGAGCAGCCCGGTGACGACGTCGTCGTCATTGGGGATCGGGGCGTCGGAGTCGTCGAGGAGCCCGGGCAGCTCGACGTCGTCGTGCTCACCGCTCGCATCGGTGGCCGCGTCCGTGGTCGTCGGAGAGGTGACCTCCGGATCATCGACGTCGGTGTCGTCCGGTCGCGTGACCTCTGTCGACCCACCGTCATCGATGGTGCCATTGGTCGTGGTGGTACCGGTGTCGTCGGCGCTCGCGTCGGGAGTGCTGGTGTCGTCGCCGCTGCACGCCGCGAGTAGCAGGCTCGCCGCGACAGCGACGCTCAGGGCGCGGCGCATCCGGCGACCCTACCCGGGCGGGCGCTCAGGTCCAGATGGCTTCGCGGGTGTCGAAGTCGAAGAAGTGCAGATTCTCGTTCGACACGGCGATCGTCGCGGCCTCGCCGGGCTTCACACGTGACCGCGGGTTGAAGCGACCGACGGCGTTCGCACCGGCCGATGCCTCGTCGGCGGCATCCGGGTCGCCCGAGTCGACCCTCGGTGCATCGATCTCGAAGTGCACCATGATCTCCGAACCGAGCGCCTCCAAGAGTGTCACCTTGGCCTGGATCGTCGGATGCCCGTCCTTGTCCATCTCCGCGTCTTCGTAGTCTTCCGGACGGATCCCCAGTACGACCTTCTTGCCGCCGTAGTTCCGCAACGCCGGCCGCGTCTCGAGCGACACCGGGCTGAGCGGCAGCGTCAACGAACCCAACCGGATCGTGCCACCGTCGCCTTCGACGGCCACCGTTGCCTCGAACAGGTTCATCGACGGCGAACCGATGAACGCCGCCACGAACACGTTCGCCGGTCGGTCGTACAGATTCTGCGGGGTGTCGACCTGCTGCAGGTACCCGTCCTTGAGCACCGCGACACGATCGCCCATCGTCATCGCCTCGATCTGATCGTGGGTGACGTACACCGTCGTTACGCCCAGTTCGCGCTGCAACGACGCGATCTCGGCACGCATCTGCACACGCAACTTCGCGTCGAGGTTCGACAGCGGCTCGTCCATCAGGAACGCCGCCGGCTGACGCACGATCGCCCGTCCCATCGCCACCCGCTGACGCTGACCGCCGGAGAGCTGACCCGGCTTGCGATCGAGGTTCGCCGTCAACTCCAGGATCTCGGCGGCCTTGCGCACGCGCTGGTCGATCTCCTCTTTCGGCACCTTGGCCAGCTTGAGCGCGAAGCCGATGTTGTCGTACACCGACATGTGCGGGTACAGCGCATAGTTCTGGAACACCATCGCGATGTCACGATCTTTGGGTTCGACGTCGTTCACGACCTTCTCGCCGATCATCATCTCGCCGGCGGTGATCGACTCGAGGCCCGCGATCATTCGGAGCGCCGTCGACTTGCCACACCCCGACGGACCCACCAACACCAGGAACTCCTGGTCGCGGATGTCGAGGCTCAGGTCGTGAATGGCGTGAAAGCCGTTGTCGTAGACCTTGTTGACGTTGTCCAGCACGACCGTGGCCATGTTGCTCCCCTCAGGATCAAGCGTGATGTCGGCGAGCCCGTCTCCGAGCGTGTTGCCAAGCGTGTTGCGAGGATCGTAACCGCACCGCCGCACCAGTGCCAGCGCCTCCCGTCGGTCGGGACCGAAGTCCCGGACGCCGCCGATAGCGTCGTGGCCGTGAATCAGGTCAAGAACCGCCTTCAAGCACTGGGCCTCGTCGACCGTGCGTTCGCGAACACGCCCGACGACGAGCTGAACGCGGCGATCGAGGCACTCGGCGACGAACACCGCTCGGCGCTCGACGAACTGGTCAAGGGCGAGGCCGACGCCGCAGCTGTGCGCGAGGCCGTCACGCAGGGGCGCATGGACGGGACGATGGAGAGCATCGCACTCGTCGTCACCGACGCCTGCCTGGCCGATTGCATCGAACAACTCGGCGATCACGCCGACTACCCGTCGAGCGATCAGCTCCGCGAAGTGCTGCCCGGACTCGTCGAGCAACACGGGCTCGGCACCACCCGGCTCATGCTGGCCTCGACGGTCGCCGGCGAGGCTCCCGCCTCGTCGATCATCCGCGATCTGCTCAAGCACGACGAGCTCGTCAAGCTCCCGGCCGCCGAGGACAAGCCGATCTCGCCGATGATCCGCAAGCCGAAGGTCGACGACGCCGAGCGCGAGGCGATCAAGGCCAAGCGCAAGGAACTCAAGCGTCAGAAGCAGGAAGAAGCTCGCGCCCGCCGCGAGCAATCCGAGCGCGATCGCAGCCGCTGACCCCGGTCGGCCCGCCGGGGTTCGGTACGCTCCGCTCGTGGCGGGGTGGTCGAACTGGTCAGGGCGCTCTCGAAGCGAGCGTGCAACGGTTCGCTTCGCTCGCAGCGTCGACGACGTCGCCGCGATCGTCGCGGAGGCGACCGGTCAGGGGCGCTGTGTGCGAGTCGCCGGCGCGGGACACTCACATTTCCCGCTGGTGCCGACCGATGACGTGATCCTCGACGTGTCGGGCATCACCGGACTGATCGACGTCGACACGTCCGACGGAATCGACCGTGCGACCGCTCGCGTGTACGGCGGCACGACGATCGCCGCACTCGGACGACCGCTGCACGACGCCGGCGTCGCGCTCGCCAACCAGGGCGACATCGACCGACAGACGATCGCCGGCGCCACCGCGACGGGCACCCACGGCACCGGATGGTCACTCGGCAGCCTCTCGACGGCCGTCCGGGGGCTCACGATCGTCGATGCGACCGGACAACTGATCCGATGCTCGCCGGACGATCGCTCCGAACTCTGGCGAGCGGCTCGACTCGGACTCGGTGCGTTCGGCGTCGTCGTCGAGCTCGAACTGGCCGTGGTCCCGGCATTCCGACTCGCCGAGTCGTCGATCACCACGACCTACGACGAACTCCGTCCGGAGATCGACCGGCTCGTCCGGTCGCATCGCCACGCGGAGTTCTTCTGGTCGCCCCGGTCCGACCTGGCCTTCGTCAAGACGATCGACGTGACCGACGAACCGGCCCGCTACCCGCTCGGCGACGAGGGGAGCCGAGTCGCCTGGAACTACGAAGTGCTCCCCAACCACCGGCCGCGCCTCCACACCGAGATGGAGTTCGCCGTGCCGTACGAGTCGTCGCTCGACTGTCTCGACGAGATCCGCGAACTGCTCACCACCGAGTTCACCGACGTGCGCATGCCGATCGAGTACCGGACGGTCGCAGCGGACGACGTCTGGTTGTCGCCAGCGTACGAACGCTCGACGGCGACGATCTCGGTGCACCGGCTGATCGAGTTCGACGATCGCCCCTACTTCGACGCGTGCGAACGGGTCTTCCGGCGGTACGGCGGCCGACCGCACTGGGGGAAGATGCACTCGTTCACGGGCGACGATCTGGCCGCGGCACATCCGCGTTGGGACGCCTGGTGGGCCCAGCGGGACACCGTCGACCCCACGGGCACCTTCCTCAACGACGCACTTCGAGCCTGGCGTACATGACGCTCGTGACGACTCGGTCCGCCACCGATCGCGGCCCGACGTCCCGCCGCGATGAGCCGCGCGTACCGGCGCGACGCATCGATGGTGCACCATGGCGGGATGCCGATCGATGACTTCGTACCCGTCCAGCGATTCCAGCCGTCGCTCGCCGTCTCACCCGACGGCCACACCCTCGCCTACACGGCCAACACCTCGGGCCACTACGACCTGTGGCTCGTCTCGCTCCCCGACGGTGGCGACGCACGACGACTGACCGAGTTCACCGATCGGGCGGTTCGCTCGATGGCGTGGTCCCCCGACGGGACGCGCCTCGCGTTCACCGCCGACCGGGGCGGCGACGAACAGCACCAGGTGTACGTGATCGACGCCGGCGGTGGCGAACCACGGCGGGTCAGCACCGCCGACGACCGCCAGCATCACCTCGGCGACGACCCGTTCAGCGACGACGGCCGCTGGCTCGTCTACGCGGGCAACGACCGCGACCCGATGGTGCAGGACATCGTGCTCCACGATCTCGAGACCGACGAGCGACGCCGCGTCGTGTCCGAGACCGGCCTGATGCTGTTCCCCGTCGAGTACTCACCCGACGGCAGTCGTCTCCTCGTCACCGGGGCACGATCGAACACCGACTCCGATGTCTTCGTCGTCGAGTTGGAAGCCGCCGATCTGGCCCTGACGTGCCTGACCACTCACGAGGGCGAGGCCCGCAACATGGCCGCCGGTTGGACCGCCGACGGATCAGGCGTCTACGTCATCACCGACGCCGGCGGTGAGTTCAGCAGTGTCGTCGTGCTCGACCCCGCCACCTCGACATCGACCCCGTTCGGGCCGACGAGCGACATCGACTGGGACGTCGAGGAGTTCACGACCAGCGAGGACGGCTCGGTGCTGGTCTGGTCGGTCAACGAGAACGGGATGTCGGTGCTGCATCGTCGAGGCGCCGATGGCCGGACGGTGGCGCGACGTGATCTGCCTCCATCGGTGATCCAGACGATGGGTTTGACCCCCGACGGATCGGTCGCTGCGGCCCTCGTCGCTTCGGCGACGCGACCTGCGGAGATCACCCTCGTCGATCTCGTCGGTGACGAACCGCTGCGGCCGCTCACCGACAGTCGCCCGCCCGGGTTGCTCGCGGTCGATCCGATCGAACCCGAACTCGTCACGTACCCGACCCACGACGGGCGTCAGATCCCCGGATGGCTGTATCGGCCGGCGGGCGACGGTCCGTTTCCCGTCGTGCTCTCGATCCACGGCGGACCGGAGGCGCAGGAACGGCCCCAATACAACTACGCCGGGTTGTATCAGTATCTGCTCGCCAACGGCATCGGGGTGTTGGCGCCGAACGTCCGCGGTTCCACCGGGTACGGGCGTGAGTACCAGACCCTCATCCACCGCGACTGGGGCGGCGCCGAGCTCGGTGATTTCGAGTACGCGAACCGCTACCTCCGTGACGTCGACTGGGTCGACGGCGACCGGATCGCCGTGTTCGGCGGATCGTTCGGCGGATTCGCCACGCTGTCGTGCGTGTCGCGCCTCCCCGATCTGTGGGCGGCCGCGGTGTCGATCGTCGGACCGTCGAATCTGCAGACCTTCGTCCGCGCCGTCCCACCGACGTGGCGTTCGCTGATGAGGTCGTGGGTCGGCGACGCGGAGGACGACGCCCTGATGCTCGCCCAACGCTCACCGCTGACCTACGCCGATCAGATCGTGGCACCGTTGCTGGTGATCCAGGGCGCCAACGATCCCCGCGTCGTGCAGGCCGAGAGCGATCAGATCGTCGAATCGCTCCGCGCCCGCGGCGTCGATGTCGAGTACGTGGTGTACCCGGACGAGGGCCACGGCTTCACGAAGCGAGAGAACGAGATCGACGCCCTCGGCCGCGTCGGCGACTTCCTGATCGATCGACTCACCGGCTGATTCGTCACGACGTGGCGGCGCGGACCTGGAACTCGTGATCGAGCAGCCAGGCTTTGTTGTCGAGGCCACCCGCGAATCCGGTCAGCTTGCCGTCGGCTCCGACCACCCGGTGGCACGGCACGACGATCGGGATCGGGTTCTTGCCGTTTGCGGCGCCGACCGCGCGCATCTTGTTGCGGTCGCCCAGTCGGATCGCCTGTTCCCCGTAGGTGATCGTCTCGCCGTACGGGATCCGACTGAGCTGCTGCCAAGCCTGACGTTGGAACTCGGTGCCGATCGGTGCGAGCGGGAGCTCGAACTCGGTGCGGGCACCGTCGAAGTACTCGGTCAGTTGTTCGACCGCCGCCGCGAGCACCGGATGGGTGGTGGCGTCGTCGCGCATCTCGACCTCCCCCAGATTCCCGTCGACCGGATTGCGTGCATCGGGGTGCCGATCATCCGACTCGGTGTCCCACCGGATCGCGACGATCGCTTCGGCGTTCGCGACGATCGTCAGTTCTCCGATCGGCGAAAGCATGGTGGTGGCGTAGTGGGTCATGTCGTTCTCCTTCACAGAATGGCCCAGAGATGGTGCATCGCATACGTTCGCCACGGCCGCCAGCGTTCGGCAGCGGCCGGGTCGAGGTCGAGTGCGGCGAGCGCGTGCCGCACACCGAGGTCGGTGTCGAGGAAGACGTCGGGGTCGCCGAGCCCGCGCATCACGACGTACTTCGCCGTCCACGGGCCGATGCCGGGGTGACGGCACAGCTCGTCGACGATCGTCTCACGGTCGGCGCCGGGATCGAGTTCGACGTCGCCGCCGACCACGGCCCGGGCCACTCCCTGCAGGGTGGCGATACGGCGGGCCGGCATGGGGAACGCTGACGTCGGAGCGGCGGCGATTCGATCCATCGACGCGAACACGTGGGTCAGGTGCGGATGTGTGAACGACAGCGGTTCGGCGACCGCCTCGACGATCCGGCCAGTGACGGTGCGTGCACCGGCGACCGACACCTGCTGGCCGAGGATCGCTCGGACGAGCGTCTCGTACGGATCGACCGACCCGGCGACCCGCAGCCCGGGCAGGTCGGCGACGAGCCGTGCCAGGTGCGGGTCGTCCGACAGGGCACCGTCGACCGCGACCGGGTCGGCGTCGAGGTCGAACAGCCGCCGGATCCGACCGACTGCCGGTGCCAGGTCGCGCCAGTCGTCGAGCCGGAACGTGGCGTGGACGCCGTCCGCGGCGCCACCGAGGTCCAGGTCGACGGCGACGTCGACGACACCGTGGCCACGCGGCAGGGCGAGCGTACGGCTGTACCGGCCGCGCTCGACGTGTTCGACCCCGGGGATCGCCCGCAGCGCCAGGAAGGTGAGGAGTTGTTCCGCTGCCATCGGGCCCCGGGCCGGGAGCCGGACCGAGACGGTGTTGGCCTCGCTCCCGGTGCTGCGGCCGCGTCGGCGTCGCAGTTCGGTCGGCGAGGTGGCGTAGACCTCACGAACGGTGTCGTTGAACTGGCGCACGCTGCCGAATCCGGCGGCGAAGGCGACGTCGGTCATCGACAGATCGGTCGTTTCGATCAGCGTGCGCGCGGATTGCGCTCGTTGTGCGCGTGCCAGCGAGAGTGGTCCGGCGCCGAGTTCGGTGGTGAGCAACCGGTTCAGATGACGTTCGCTGTACCCGAGTCGGGACGCAAGTCCGGCGACGCCGTCACGATCGACGACACCGTCGCCGATCAGGCGCATCGCCCGGGCGACCACATCGCCACGCACGTTCCACTCCGGTGATCCGGGTGCCGCGTCGGGCCGACAGCGCTTGCACGCACGGAAGCCGAGCTGCTGGGCCGCGGCAGCGGTCCGATGGAACTCGACGTTGGCACGCTTGGGGGTGACGGCGGGACAACTCGGTCGGCAGTAGATCCCGGTCGTGCGCACCGCGACGTAGAACCAGCCGTCGAATCGGGCGTCGCGACTCTGCGACGCCCGGTAGCAGCGGTCGGGGTCGAGCAGGGTGCCGTCGAACATGGGTCCATCTTCGTCCGCCCGACCAGCGACGTCAGGCGGAAATCGGACACCACGATACGACGTCCGATTCCCGCCGCCCCACCCCCATCCCTCCCGGCCAATGCGTGAACTCGTTGCGCACCCCGTGCGCAACGAGTTCACGCATTGATCGGGGTTCAGCACAGGGTTCAGGTGCCGTTCATCGAGAGTTCGGGGCGGTGCTGGTGGCCACGTCCGATCCGGCCCTACGCTGCATCGACATGGAGAGCCGGGCCTTCGACCGCCGTCGGTGGCGTCAGCTCCCGGCCGCACTGGCGTTGCTCGCACCATCGGCGATCGTCCTCGGTGCCTTCATCGTGTATCCGCTCGTGAAGGCGATCTTCCTGGGGCGGCAGCGCTGCAACTCGACCGGCACCCGGTGCGTGGACGCCGGTTGGGATCAGTACTCCGACACGTTCCGGTCGACCGAGTTCCAACACGCGCTGTTGGTCACGGCCGAATTCGCGCTGATCACCGTGCCGCTCGGACTCGCCTTCGGGATCGGACTGGCGGTGCTCGCACACAAGCACCTGTCGGGTGTCGGCGTGTTCCGGGCCATCTTCTCGTCGACGGTGGCGACCTCGGTCGCGGTGGCGAGTCTGATGTGGTTGTTCCTGCTCCAGCCGAGCGTCGGTGTGCTCTCGAACGTCGGTTGGATCGCCGACGCCTTCCCGGTGGTCAAGCAACCGGGCCTGCTCAACGATCCCGGGACGGCGCTGTGGTCGGTCGGACTGTCGAGCGTGTGGGCCAACCTCGGCTTCACGTTCATCATCATCACCGCCGGTCTGCAGAGCATCCCCGACGATCTGTACGAGGCGGCGGCGCTCGATGGCGCCACCGGAACCGGACGCTTCTGGAGGATCACCCTGCCACTGCTCGGACCGTCGTTGCTCTTCGTGTTGATCGTGCTCACGACCCGCGCCTTCCAGGCGTACGGCGAGATCGATCTGCTCACCGAGGGCGGCCCGCGTCCCGACGATTCGACGACGACGATCACCTATCTCACGTACGGGCGGAACTCGATCATGGCGACCGATCAGGGGTTACAGGCGACGACGGCGGTCCTGCTGTTCGTCGTACTGCTCGGTCTGTCGTTCCTGCAGCTGTGGTCGATCGGACGACGGGTCCACTATGGCGACTGAGCAACCTCCGGACCGTCATGGCCGCTGAACGACGCCCCACCGGTATTCGGCTGCTGGGCCGGTACGGCTTGCTGCTGTTCGTCGCGTTCGCGACCCTGTTCCCGATCTACACGACCCTCGTCGCGGCGTTCAAGCCCGGCGATCAGGTGCTCGTGAATCCACTGCTGCCCGATTCGTTCACACTCGAACCGATCATGACCGCCTGGTCCGACGGCAATCTCGGTCGCTACCTGTTCAACTCGCTCGTCGTCGCCGTCGTGGTGACGGTTGCGCAAGTCGTCACCTCGCTGCTGTCGGGGTACGCGTTCGCGATGCTCGACTTCCCCGGCCGCAATCTGGCGTTCGCGCTCTTCCTCGCCACCTTGCTGGTCCCGATCGAGGCAACGCTCGTCGTCAATCGGCGCACCGTCGACAGCCTCGACTGGCTCAACACCTATCAAGGGCTGGCCGTCCCGTTCCTCGCCACCGCGTTCGGCACCTTCCTCATCCGCCAGGCGTTGCTCGCCGTGCCCGGCGAGTTGCGTGACGCCGCTCGCATCGACGGTGCCGGACACCTGGCGTTCCTGCGCTATGTCGCGCTCCCGATCATCGTGCCGACCGTCGGAGCACTCGCACTGTTCAGCTTCTTGTCGAGCTGGAATCAGTACCTGTGGCCCAACCTCATCACCACGGAGGAATCCATGAACACCGTCCAGAGCGGCCTCACCCTGCTGCGCCGCAGCAGTATCGACGAGCCGAACGCACTCATGGCGGGCACCGTCATCGCCGCCGTCCCGATCTTCGTCGCGTTGCTGTTGTTCCAACGGTCGCTCGTGCGTGGCCTGACCTCCGGGGCGGTGAAAGGATGAAGCGTGCCGCCCTGCCGAGTCTGCTCATGGCGGCATCGCTGTTCGTCGCTGCGTGCGGGAGCGGTGAATCGGCGATCACCGCTGGCCAGGACGACCCCGACGACGTCACCACGACCGAACCACCCGACCAGATCGCGACCGGCGACGACACCGGTGACGAGACTGGCGACGAGACGGGCAGCACCACCGCACCGGACGACACGGAGACCACGGACCCCGGCGCAGCTGGTGGCGACGGCGACGCCGGCGGGAGCGACGACGAAGGTGCCACGACGGCGCCCGACACGGCACCGACCGAGATCCCGCTCGACGGGTATCCGGACTGCCCGACCGGCGCGCTCGACGATGTCGACGCTGCAGACGCCCCGGTCCAGATCACCTACTGGCACGGGATGACCGCCGAGAACGAAGAGGCGCTGCAGGCCATCACCGAGCAGTACAACGCGAGCCAGGATCGCGTGGTGGTCGAACTGCAGAATCAGGGCGGCTACCTCGAGGTGATCGACAAGTACTACCAATCGGGCGACAACGGACGACCCGATCTCGTGATGTTCCCCGAATACGGGTTCCAGCAGGCGATCGACTCCGACACCGTGATCCCCGTCGAGGTGTGTGTCCGCGATGCGGGATTCGACACCTCGCCCATCCAACCGTCGGCCGTGCAGGCGTACTCGTCGGCTGGGGTGCACTGGGCCATGCCGTTCAACGTGTCCAATCCGATCCTCTACTTCAACAAGCAGATGTTCGAAGCCGCCGGTCTCGATCCCGAGCAACCGCCCACCACGTTCGACGAACTCCGCGCGATGTCGCAGCAGCTCGTCGACTCGGGTGTCGCGAGCTACGGCATCGCACTCGACACGAGCATCGACTCCGGCGGCGGCTGGTTCCTCGAACAGTGGTTCGCGAACGCCGGTGAGCTGTTCGTCGACAACGGCAACGGTCGCGAGTCGTTGCCCACCGAGGTCCTGTTCGACCAGGAGACCGGCGTCGAGATCGTCACATTCCTCCGCGATCTGATCGACGACGGCCTCGCCGTCAACGTCGGCGACAACGCCGGCGGCTCGGACAACTTCCTCAAGATGGCCGACACCGCCGATCCGGCGGCGATGACGATCGGGACCTCGGCCGGTCTGGGCACGGTGATCAACGTGCTCGGTTCCGGGCTGGTCGAGGGACTGACACCGAACGACGTCGGCGTCGGCGGGCTGCCCGGCCTCGCTCCGGAGCAGACCGCGATCGTCGGCGGTGCCGCCAACTTCGTCGTCGCCGGCAAGGATCCGGAGATCACGGCCGCGACGTGGGACTTCGTGACCTACCTCATCACCCCGGAGGTCCAATCGCAGTGGGCGGTGCAGACCGGCTATCTGCCGATCGTCGACGAAGCGATCGACCTCGAACCGCTCAGGACGACGTACGCGGACGACCCCCGTTTCCGTGTCGCCTACACCCAACTGGCGAACAGTCCCGACGATCTCGCCCACGCCGGCCCGCAGATCGGCCCGCACCGACAGGTTCGCGACCAGACCGCAGCGGCGCTCGCCAGCATCTTCAACGGCGGCGACATCGAGTCGACGTTGACAGACGCAGCGGCGACCAGCGACGCCCTGCTCCAGCAGTACATCGCCCTCAACGGCTGAC
This sequence comes from Acidimicrobiaceae bacterium, assembly GCA_002698945.1. GTDB lineage: Bacteria > Actinomycetota > Acidimicrobiia > Acidimicrobiales > Ilumatobacteraceae > Ilumatobacter. The sequence goes on along the minus strand of NZZV01000145.1, from coordinate 7,883 downwards.
CGCTCGCCGACGAATGCGTGAACTCGTTGCGCTCGGGATGCGCAACAAGTTCACGCCTTGGTCGGGAAAGGGTGGTAGGCATGGGCCGGTGTCGACCGGACGATCGATCGTCAGCACATGTGCCGCAGCGGTCTCGATCGCGGGGAATCCGTCCGACGAGTTCGGTGGCGGTGCGGTCGCGATCCCGATTCCCGATCTGACGGCGATGGCTGCCGTCCATGAAGCGGAGGGCGGATCGTTCGGCCACCGCCCGACGGATGCCACACCTCCGGGGCTCGCCGACGCCATCGCCGACGCCTACAGCGCACGGTTCGGATCGGTCCCTCCGGTCGAGCTGTCGCTGTCGTCGAACATCCCGGCCGGCGTCGGGCTGGCCGCCGGCAGCGCACTCGTGATCGCGACCCTGCGTTCCCTGGCTGCGTTCGAGTCGCGCCCCGTCGACCCCGACGAACTGATCGCCATCACATCGAACGTCCTCGGCGGGAGCGACGAGACGGGACGGGCGGTCCTGCTCGTGCAGGCGATCGGGAAGTCGACGGCGTTGGCGCTGGGACCGGACGGACGCGAATCGATCCCGATCCCGGACGACGCTCCGTTCTTCGTGGCCTGGTCGACCTCCGACAGCACCGAGCCGATCGCCGCCACGATGAGGTCACTCCGCCGCCGCTTCGAGGGCGATCACCCCGAGGTCGTCGGCGCGGTCGAGGAGTGGCGTGTCCAGGCGGGCCGGGCGCGGCGAGGCCTCCTCGCCGGTGACACGAGACTGGTCGCCGACGCCATGCATCGGACGCTCGCGACGCGGCTCCGTGTGAGTGAGGTCTCGTCGACCGCTCGCCGACTGATCGAGCTCGGCCGCACCGCCGGCGCCGCCGTCAACACACCGGGCGGCGCCGGGTCGATCGTCGGACTCGCCCGCCACGGCGACCACCTCGAACTCGTGCGGGCGGCCTTCGCAGACGCCGGCGTGGACGTCGTCGACGCTGTCGACACGGCCTGACGAGCCGACGTGTCAGCCCTTGCGCTGTTGCAGGATCTGGCTGACGAGCTTGCCGTCGGCCTGACCCTTGCTCGCCTTCATGATGTGTCCGACGAGGGCGCCCATCGCCTTGCCCTCCCCGGCGCGGAACTTCTCCCAGGCGTCGGGTTGGGCGGCGATCGCCTCGTCGACCATCGCCTCGAGCTCCGAGGTGTCCATCGCTTCGAAGCCGTGCTCGGCCGCGATCGCCGCCGGATCGCCACCGCCGCGGTCGACCAAGACGGCGAGCACGGTCTTCGCCTGGGTCGCCGTCAACTGGCCACCGGTCTCCAGCGTCGTGAGCGCGGCGAGATCGCCAGCAGGAACGGGGGGCGCGGCATCGAACTCGGCGAAGGCCTGCTGCACGTGCACGACGGCGCGTCCGACATCACCGCCTGCATCCACGACGGCGAACACGTAGGCGTCCTGTCCGCGATCGACGATGGTGACGATCGACTCGTCGTCGGGGGCCGACCCGGCTGCCTCGGCGAGGGCGACACGCCGGGCCGACGGGAGGACGGGCAATGACGAGCGCACGGCCTCGACCCAGGAACGCTCCGGGACCAGCGGGACGAGATCGGGCTCGAGGAAGTACCGGTAGTCGTCGGCGTCCTCCTTGTCGCGCAGCGTGTGCGTCTTGCCGTCGCCCTCGTCCCAGTGTCGCGTCTGCTGACGGACGGCTTCGCCGCCCTCGATCAGGACGATCTGTCGTTTGGCCTCGTACTCGATGGCCCGGCCGACCGAGCGGATCGAGTTGACGTTCTTGATCTCGCAGCGCGTGCCGAGTTCGCCGCCCGGACGACGAACCGACACGTTGGCGTCGACACGCATCGACCCCTCCTCCATCTTGGCGTCGGAGGCGCCGACGGCGAGCAGGATCGCTCGCAGTTCGGAGACGTACTGCCGGGCTTGCTCGGGCGAACGCATGTCGGGACGCGACACGATCTCGACCAAGGGGACGCCGGCTCGGTTGAGGTCGATCAACGAGTGCTCGGCACCGTGGACGCGGCCGCTCGCACCCGCGTGCACCGTCTTGCCGGCGTCCTCCTCCATGTGGGCGCGTTCGATGCCGATCCGGGTGCCGTCGGGCAGGTCGAGCCACCCGTCCACGTTGAGCGGATCCTCGTACTGGCTGATCTGATACGCCTTGGGCATGTCGGGGTAGAAGTAGTTCTTGCGGGCGAAGGTGCAGGGCTGCACGGTGCAGTTGAGTGCCAGCCCGATCTTCATCGCCAGTTCGACCGCCTGCCGGTTGAGCACCGGCAGCGCGCCGGGCAGACCGAGGGTGACCGGATCGATGTTCGTGTTCGGCTCGTCACCGAACCGGTTCGGCGAACCCGAGAACAGCTTGGTCCGGGTGGCCAGTTCGACGTGGACCTCGAGCCCGACGACCATCTCGTAGCCCTCGAAGGCCCACGGTGCTGCGCTGGTCTCGCTGGTGACGTTGGTGTCGGTGCTCACGGCGCACTCCTTTCGAGCTCGGCGGCGACCTGCAACATGACCGACTCACCGAGCGACGGTGCGATGATCTGAACGCCGACGGGCAGATCGTCGGCGCCGTCACCGAACGGCACGCTCATCGCCGGGTCGCCGGTCAGATTGGCCGGGATGGTGTAGGTGTCGCACAGGTACATGGCGAACGGATCGTCGGTCTTCGATCCGAACGGGAACGCGACGCTCGGCGACGACGGGGTGAGCAGGACATCGCACTGCTGGTACGCGGCGGCGAAGTCCTCGGCCATCAACCGGCGGATCTTGAGGGCCTTGCCGTAGTACGCGTCGTAGTAGCCGGCCGACAGGGCGTAGGTGCCGAGCAGGATGCGGCGCTTGACCTCGTCGCCGAATCCGGCGGTGCGGGTGTTGCGCATCATCTCCTCGACGTCGGCGCCGTCGACCCGGAGGCCGTACCGGACACCGTCGAAGCGTGCGAGGTTGGACGAGGCCTCGGCGGGGGCGATCAGGTAGTACGCCGTCAGTCCGTAGGTGAAGGCGGGCACCTCGACGTCGACGATCGTCGCACCGGCTGATTCGAGGGCGGCGAACGCCTCGTCGGTGCGAGCGACGACGTCGGGGTCGGCACCCTCGGGCAGGTCGGTGATCCGACCGATGCGGAGACCGTCGACGCCGCGGTCGAGCACCGCCGAGAACTCGGGAGCAGGTTCGGGGATCGACGTCGAGTCACCCGGATCGTGCCCGCAGATGGTCTCGAGCGTGAGGGCAGCGTCGGCCACCGTGTGGGTGAACGGCCCGATCTGATCGAGGCTGCTGCCGAACGCGATCAGACCGAGGCGACTCACCCGGCCGTAGGTCGGCTTGACCCCGACGACACCGCACAGCGCGGCCGGCTGGCGGATCGAGCCGCCGGTGTCGGAACCGAGCGAGACGGGAGCGAAGCCGGCCGCGACGGCGGCGGCCGAGCCGCCGGACGAGCCGCCGGGTACGCGCTCGGTGTCGAGCGGGTTACGGGTCGGGCCGAACGCCGAGTTCTCGGTCGACGAACCCATGGCGAACTCGTCGAGGTTGGTCTTGCCGACGAACACGGCACCGGCGGCGGTGAGACGCTGCACGACGGTGGCGTCGTACGGCGGGAGCCACCCGGCGAGGATCTTCGACGAGCAGGTGGTCGGCACGCCGCGGGTGCACATGTTGTCCTTGAGGGCGACCGGTACACCCGCCATCGGGCCGGGGTCGCCACCTGCAGCGACGGTGGCGTCGACCGCGGCGGCGCGCTCGCGTGCCTCGTCGGCCATGACGTGGTTGAAGGCGTGGATCTCACCGTCGGTGTCGGCGATGGTGGTGAGGTGCTGCTCGACGACGTCGACCGCCTTGAGATCGCCGGAACGAACGCCCTCCGCGATCTGCAGGGCGGTGGGATACTCGCTCACGAGTCACCACCGAGGATCGGCGGTACCCAGAACCGGCCGTCCTCGCTCTTCGGCGCCGCTGCCAAGACTTCGTCGCGATCGAGGGTCGGCTGCTCGACGTCGTCACGGAGCACATTGACGAGCGGATAGGGCGAGTTGAGCGGCTCGACGTCGCGCAGATCGAGCTTGTCGATGTCGGCGAAGTGATCGAGCATGTCGCTCAACTGGTCGGTCGCGCGGTCGAGCTCATCGGGCGTGAGGTCGAGACGCGCGAGCCGCGCCACCTTGGCGACGACGTCGGGGGTCAGGCGGTCGGACACGCCTGTCGAGGCTAATCGGCCGACCCGGGATTCCCCGCTGGCGATTCGCCGAGGTCGAAGCTCTCGGGTCAGCTCACCGGACGGGATCGGTGGCGGGGACCGGACCGACCTGTGCCGCGTCCCGCCGTGGCGCGGGTCCGACGTAGCGGGCGGCGGGACGGATGAGCTTGCCGCTCGCCGCCTGCTCGAGGGCGTGGGTCACCCATCCGACGGTCCGGCTGACGGCGAAGGTCGGTGTGAACATCTCCCGGGGCAGGCCGACCGTCTCCATGATCACGCCGGCGTAGAACTCGACATTGCTCGGCAACGGGCGATCGGGCTTCAACTCGGCAAGGGTCGTGAGGACCTCGGTCTCGATCGCGATGGCGCGTTCGACCAACTCGCCGCCGAGTTCACCCGCCACCTCGCGGAGCAGGGCCGATCGAGGGTCGGGGGCCCGGTACACGGCGTGACCGAACCCCATGATGCGGCGCCCGGCCGCCACCTCGCCCCGCACCCAGTCGGGGGCCCGCTCGGGCGTGCCGATCGCGTCGAGTGCGTCGAGTGCACGACTGGGCGCTCCCCCGTGCAGCGGACCGGCGAGCGCGCCGATGGCAGCGCACGCGACGTCGGCGAGGTCGGCGCCCGTCGAGGCGACCACTCGGCCGGTGAACGTCGACGCGTTGAAGCCGTGGTCGATCGTCAGGATCAGGTACTGCTCGAGTGCTCGGGCGTGCGCCGGTTCGGGGTTCGTGCCGGTCACCTGATGCAGGTAGGCCGCCGCGTGTCCGAGTGACGGGTCGGGTTCGACCATCGGGAGTCCGCTCGCGGATCGGTGGAGCGCGCCGAGGATCGCGGGAACGACGGCGGCGACGGCGATCGCCTGATCGCGACGGTCCGACTCCGACAGGTCGAGCAGCGGAGCGAGACCGAGCGGTCCGGACGCCGCCGACAGCACCGAGCGGAGCCGGGCGAGTGGCGCGCCCCCGATCGACGCCACGGCGTCGATCAGCGGGACGAGGTCGCCGGGCAGCCGACGTCGGGTCGCGAGTTCGGCGCTGAACGCTCGGCGCTCCATATCGTCGGGCAGGCGACCCTGGTCGAGCAGGTGCCAGACGTCTTCGAACGTCGCGGCGCGAGCGAGCGCGGCGGCGTCGTACTCGCGGTAGTGGTAGAAGCCCTCGTCGCCGAGGACGGTGCCGATCGTGGTGTCGGCCACGGCGACCCCGTTGAGTCCTGCTGGTACGTCGATCAAGTCCATGCCCCGAGTCTCCGTCTCCTCCAGTCCTTGATCAACGTTGATCCGATCAACGTTGACGCGGTCCATCACCCGCGGGACGATGGAGGTGTGACGACGATGATCGGATCGGACGAGGCGTCCCGGTTGCTCGGGATCAGCAAACCGACGTTGTATGCGTATGTCAGCCGCGGCCTGATCGACCGCCAGACGGCCGTCGACGGACGGACCTCGTTGTACCCGCGCGACCAGATCGAGGAACTCGCCGGCCGCGGCCGTTCGAAACCACCGGTCGAGCGACCGTCGATCGACGTGCGCATCGGCTCGTCGATCACGCTCCTCGACGACACGAGGCTGCGCTACCGAGGTCACGACGTCGCCGAACTCGCACGAACCACCTCGTTCGAGCGCGTGGCGGAGCTGCTGTGGACCGGAGCGCTGCCCGACGCGGAGCCGACGTGGCGTGTCGACCGGGATGGGCTCGAACGGTGCGTCGACGTCGTCCGTGCCGCCGACGGGAGCGGTGTCGACGCGCTCACCCTGTCAGCCGTCGCACTCGCGGCCCACGACGACGGCGTGGGGACGGGGGCGGACGCTGCTCGAGCGCTGCTGTCGATCGCTCCGACCGTGCTCGGCGGTCCGCGAGGCGGGTCGACGGCGGCCCGCGTCACGAAGGCGTACGTACGACGTCCGGCACCCGAACTGGTGGCGGCGATCGACGGGGCACTGGTGTTGCTCGCCGACCACGAACTCGCCACCAGCACGCTGGCCGTTCGGGTGGCCTGCTCGGTGCGCACCCGGGCGTTCTCGGCGCTCGGCGCCGGGCTGGCGGCGGTCGGCGGGCCGCTCCACAGCGGCGCGAGCGCGGAGACCGCCGAGTTGATCGCTCGGGCCGAGTCAGACGGAGCGTCCGCCACCGTGGCCTCCTACCTCGACGCCGGTCGGATGCTGCCGGGCTTCGGGCACTCCGTCTACCGCCGCGGTGATCCGCGGTTCGCGCCGTTGCTCGATGCGATCCGAGCCGTCCCGGGCGCGGGCCCGACGACGGACGCCGTCGACGGCGTGGTCGCGGAGGCGGGCCGGCGCCTGGCGCACTTGCCCAATGTCGACCTCGCACTCGGTGCCTTGCTGCACGCGGGCGGGCTCCCGCACACCGCACCCCTGTTCGCCGTCGCCCGCATCGCGGGGTGGGGCGCCCATTACGACGAGGAGGCCGCCGAACGTCCGGTCCGGTTCCGTGGCTTGACGAGGCTCCGCTGAGCCACGCCGACGCTCCCGACGCTCCCGACGTTCATGTCGGGTGTGGTCGGGGTCAACCGGGGGGCGGCGCACACGAGCCGCCTGCGTTGTAGGCGGCGAGCTGCTCGTACAGCGCCCGACCGTCGTCGGTCCAGGCAGCAGCGTTCTTCTTCACGCCACTCCCGGGCGGATTCGCCACCAGCCAGGCGTCGGCGCCGGCGATGGCCGACGTCACGCACGAGGTGTCGGCTCCGGCGGCGCCGTTCAGGAGTGCGGCGACCAGTTCGCGGAACAGGAACGGGCTCTGCTCGTTGTTCCGGCCGTCGTCGAACAGCGCGATGGCGTCCGCCCGCGTGTACGACGTTCCTCCCACCTGCACCGGGTCGGAGACGGGCCATGGGTCGACCGTCGTCCAGCTCTCCACCGTCTGAGCGGGGGCCGCGCTGACGACGACGACGATCGGTGGTGAGACGCCGACACCGCCGTCGTCGTCGGTGACCGTCACCGTCACCTCGTACGTGCCTGCGGTCGCGAACGCATGGGTGCCGCCGACCTCCCCACCGTCGGCGAGTTGCGTCAAGGTGCAGCCCGAATCGGGTGATGGGTCGCAATCGTCGCCGTCGCCCCAGTCGATCGACATGGTGTGGGTGTCGAGCACTCCCGGATCGGTGAACGAGGCGCTGAGCCCGACGTCGTCGCCCACCAGCGCGACGGTCGGCGCCGATGCCGTGACGGTCGGCGGTACGTTGACGACGGTGACGTCGGCGGTTGCCGTGTCGTAGCTCCCGTTGCCGTCGGTGACCTCGACCGACACCTGGGCCACCGAGTCGTCGAGACCCGCCGCCGAGATCGTCGGCGTCGGCGACGTGGCCGCATCGACCGCGAACGGGGCCGTCTCCCACCCGAATCCGGCGACCCCGCTCGACCCGGTTCCATCGAGACTCGCGGTGCCGCCCTCCGCCAACTCGTACGGCCCGCCGGCGTCGGCCGACAGTGCCGCCGACCCGACCTGGCTGTAGTCGGCACACGTGAAGTGTCCGGGATGGTCGGGGTGCGGAGGGTGCGAGTTGGCGCCTCGTTCGTTCGGGAAGACGTAGCCGAGGTCGCGGAAGCCCGAAGCACCCTCGGTCGAGGTCAGGTAGGCGCCGCTCGCCGAGGTCAACGCCCGCAAGAACTCGCGCGCGTGCGGAGATCCCATCCGGGTGATCGTGTGGTCGCCGTAGCCGGCC
>NZZV01000144.1 GCA_002698945.1 Acidimicrobiaceae bacterium | reverse complement strand
TGACGCCGGCGGAGGTGCGCGAACAGCTCGAGGTCGAGTTGGCGTACACCACCGTCATGACCATCCTGGCGCGCCTTCACGAGAAAGGTCGTGCACGTCGCGAGCCACGGGGGCGGGCGTTCGCCTACTCGGCGGCTGTCTCGGAGTCGGAGCTCGCGGCCGGTCAGATGAACGCGGTCTTGTCGTCGGCATCTGATCGTGTCGGGGTTCTCGGAGGGTTCGTGGGCGCTCTGTCCAAAGGTGATCGGGCAGCACTCCGTCGTCTGCTCGAGAAGGGGTCGCGTTGAGCGCGGGGCTCTTCCTCCCGTTGTTGTCGGCGGTGGGCATTGCGTTGTTGTCGACGGCCGTGCATCGTCGAGTTCGACCGCAGCTGTCCGCGGCGTTGCTGACCGGTGCAATCCTGGGGGTCGTGGCCGCTGCGGTTCCCACGATGGCAGTGCTGGCGTTTGGCTTCCTGGTGCATCTTCCCTATCTCGGCGACGGTTTCGAGTGGTGCCGGCTGGTGCTGGGCTTCCATGCCTCCGTCAATCCGTGGTTGGGCGGCGCCGCGACCGTGGCGTTGTCGCTTGGCATCATTCGGGCCGGTCGCTCGGTGCGGGCATGGCGGCAGCATCGTTGCGCCGAGTCGGGCGCCCCGGCCCTGGTCGACAGCGACGATTGGTTCGCGTACTCGCTGCCGGGACCGGGAGGGCGCGTGGCGCTGTCCGCGGGTCTCATCGACGCGCTCGACGGCGATGAGCTCGAGGTCGTGCTCGCGCACGAGCGCGGCCACGCCGCGCACCGGCACGATCGGCACCTGCTCGTTGCCGAGTTGGCGGCCGCGCTCGTTCCGCCGGTGGAGTGGCTTCGGCGACGTTTGCGGTTCACGCTCGAGCGTTGGGCAGACGAAGTGGCAGTCACGGCGATCGGCGGTGACCGCGAACGTGTCGCCTTCACGCTCGCTCGCGTGGCGCTCGGGCCAGGCGAGGCCCCCCGAACGGTCGCTGCGTTCAACGGGCTCGGTGTCGCGGCCCGCGTCGACGCGCTCCTGCGACCGAAGCCGCTGCGCAACGAGGGGATCTGGTCGTCGACGATCGGTGTCGGAGTGATGGCGGTCGCGGTCGCGGCCGCGGTGCAGGCCCATCACGTCGTCGGACTGCTCGTCACACTCTGCTCCGGATGACGCCGAAGCCTCTGTCGGCCGAGTGGAGGATCGACGAGGTCGACGATCGCCCGGTTGCGTGAATGTGGTTGTCGGTCGCTGACGCTGGTGCGATCGAACGCGCTCGAAGAAGCGCAGCTCCCTGTATCAGTCGCCGACTTGCGAGTCGGGGTGGGTGGTGGTCGTGTCAGGTCGATCGACCGTCGTCGATGTCGCCGTCGTCGACGGAGGCGGCGTGGTCGTGACGGGTTCCGGTACCGTCGTGGTGGTGGAAGACGTCGTGGTGGTGGTCGACGTGGTGGTCGTGGTGTAGTCGGGGTCGGGCCAGTCGAAGATCATCGGTTGGGCGCCGTAGTGCTCGGGCTCTTCGACACCGTCGAAGACGTACACCGTGTCGCCGATCTCCACGAGGTCTTGCATGTACTCGGCGATGTGCATCGGGAAGCGGACACAGCCTCGCGACGCCGGGTAGTTCGGGACGTTCGACGCACCATGGATCGCGATCCCGTAGTTGAAGTACACCGGTTTGTACAGCCGTCCGAGCTTGGCGTTGCGCCAGCCCTCGACCTTTCGCTCGAAGTGGTAGACGCCGCCAGGAGTGATGGACAGCCCGCAGATTCCTTTCGTCTCTGTGGTGCCGTCGTCGAGGTCGACGGTCACCTCGTCGCACCACTCGACACCCTCGCCGCTCGAGACGTGGGAAATGACGCGCGTCCGGCCGTCCTTGAACAGCACGGCGACCTGTTCGGGCAGGTACACCTCGAGGTGGGTGCCGCCGGGTGTGCGGCGTGGCTCGACCTGCACGTCGTCGTGCAACCGCGCCCACATTGTTGGTGTGACGATGCCGTCAGCCTCCTCGCGCGGGATGCCCATCACGAGCTTCTGGAATGCCCACACGGACCGCAGTGTCGCCCCGCCGAAGTAGCCGTCGATCGGGCCAGGATCGAAGGCGAGATCGGTCAGCCGTCGTTGGAGGATCTCGACTTTGGTTTCGGCCATGCCTTGGATGAGGTCGTGGTCCAGGACCGGCACCGTGGACGTCGGCGGTGTCGTCGACGGCTCGTCGACGGGAACGGATGTCGTCGGCGTCGGAGGCGCGGTGCTCGCGGCGGATCGACCGGGCGATGGGAGCGGCGCCTGGACGTCTGAGTCGCTTGGGCCCGTGGCGCTCCCGAGTGCCCACCACGCACCGAGCGGCACCGCCGCGAGTGAGCTGGCGACCAGGAACCGTCGCCGGGTGTACGTCGCTTGCAGTTCGGGGTCGTGATCGTGGTGGTGTCGTCGGTGTCGTTTCATGTCGAAGGAATCAGATGTCGCTCGTCTCTGCCATCAATACTACGAGGCGTAGTTGAGAACCCCGGTCGCGCGTGCGGCATTCCGGCCTGTGTCGGCGCGTCAGCAGACTGCGCGCACGTACGGGTACGGATTGACGGCGTTGCCACCGTTGGGGTGGACCTCGAAGTGGAGGTGGTTGACGCTGGTGTTCCCGGTTGCTCCGACGTAGCCGATCACTTCGCCCTTCGACACGGTTCGGCTGGATCCTTCCCACGCGCTGAGGTGTGCGTAGTAGTACTTGGTGCCCGAGGCGCCGGTAATCCAGACCGCATTCCCGCCGAGCCGATTGGCCTTGAATGTCGCTGATCCGGATTCGACGGCGACGAGCGGGGTGCCGCCGGGTGCCATCATGTCGACGCCTTGATGGCGTCGCCCTCCGGATCGCGGCGCGCCCCACGTGTCGGCGAACGATCTCGGCCCGGCCACTGGGCACACCATCCCGGCACCGGCGTTCGGGGCCGGCGCCGGGTCTGGCGCGGGAGGAGGTGTCGGTACGGCGGGCGGCTGTGGGGCGCTCGTTGGCGAGCCCGTCGAGGGGGCGGCACCGCTGTCGGAGTTGCCGGGCGACGGCGTGGCCGCGCGAGCGGCGTCAGCCTCGGCTCGTGCCTTTGCTTCGGCCTCGGCCGCTGCCTGCCGGTCGGCTTGTTCTTGCTCGCGACGTTCCCGCTCGGCGCGTTCTTGGCGCTGGCGTTCGAGCTCGTGCTGCACCTCGGCGTCCGCGAGCCGCTCTTGTTCGATGCGTTGGAGTTCGAGCACTTCGTTCTCGGCGGTGGCCTTGAGCGCTGTCCAGGTCTCTCGTGCCGTCGCCGTCTCGTCGCGCTGCTGCTCGAGGTCGTGGCGTGCGTCATCGAGTCGACGGATTGCCTCGTCGTACTCGTCGGCCTCCACGAGTTGGGAGCCGGTGGCTGCACCTGCGTAGACGCGCGCAGCCGCTTGATCGTTCCCTCGCCCGATGTCTTGGAACAGCATCAGCGGCCGTTCGCCGGCGCCTATGTACTGGCGAACGGCGCTCTCTGTGAGGCCGCTTCGGAGTGAGCCGACTTCGGCTTCGAGCGCGATCAGGCTTTCTTCGGCGGCGGCGAGCTCGATGGTCAGCGCATCGAGGCGCGACTCGGCGTCGAACATCGCCTGTGCCGCAGCGTTGGCCCGGTCACGGGCATCGAGGATCTCTCGCGCCGCCCGCTCCGCTGCTTCCCCGGTGTGGTCGGCGTGCACGGTCATCGGCGGCAGGAGCGTCGCCGCTGCGAGCAGCGCGATGGCGAAACTTGCAATTGGCCGACTCCGAGCTGACTCCGACAACATGTCGTAGATATTACAGACGCGTGACGGGTTCGGAGGTCGCGGGCCGCCTCAACGCCCTTGTGTCCTTCAATACGACACAATGTCGTTGTAAAGTCTGAGGCGGCTCAGGAGACCGCCTGAGCACCTGAGGGAGGCTTCTGTTGCCACGCAATCTTGAACCGCGATTCTCGCTCAGACGCCTCGGCGGCTGGTCGTGGGCGGTCGCACTCGTGCCGCTCGCGGCTGTCAGCATTGCGTGCGGTGGCGATGACGGTGAGGTCGTGGCGCGTGCATCCGACATCGGCCACGTGCACGATCTGGTCGTCGACGGTGACACCTTGCTGGTCGCGACACATCGAGGGCTCCTGCGGGTCGAGGCCGGCACGTATCGCCTGGTCGGTGAGCAGATTCATGACCTGATGTCGATGGCGGAGCTCGACGGCGGGACACTGGTGGCGAGTGGACATCCGGACCTCCGACTCGAGGAGTACCGAGTCGATGGCGCACCGCCATTCCTGGGCCTGATCACGAGCACGGACGGCGGCGACAGCTGGGACGCCGGCGGCCTCCTCGGGCGGGCCGACTTCCATGCGATCGATGTCGAGGATGGGACAATGCTGGGAGCTGATTCGACGGGAACCGTCTGGCGGCTGAGTCGGAATGGTGGTGGGCAGCCGATCGGCTCGATCCCGTTCGACGTCAACGATCTCGCGATCTCACCCGACGACCCCGACGTCGTGGTGGCGACCTCCTGGGACAGCGAGCTTGCGATGAGCGAGGATGCCGGCCAGACCTGGGAGTTGCTCGCCGAAGCACCCCCGATCTTCGAGATCGAATGGGCCACGACCGGACTTATCGGAGCAGCTGACTCCGGCGAGCTGTGGACCGCGCCCGGACCCACCGGACCGTTCGAACGGTCCGGGAACGCGCCGGTGGACGTGGAAACGCTCTTGGTCCACGAGGATGGTGTCTGGATCGCGAACGACGGAGGCCAGCTCCACCGTCAAGACGAGGATGGCTCGTGGTCACCGTTGATCCGCGCCGCCGACTGATCGTGGTGAGTGCTCCCTTGCGGTGTGCGGTATGGGACGATCGTTCGACGCACGCAGATCGCATCGGGCTGTCGTGAACCCTCCGCCACAGTGGCGTGGTCGGTTGGCGGCCGGCCCGTGGTGGCTCCTGTACAGCGGGCCGCTCGATCCACACGACGCCCATCGACACGATGCCATCGAGGTCGTCGTCCACGGCGGTGTGCCATGCGTCAAGGTGGGTGACGAGTCACAGCCCGGGCCGATCGTCGTCGTGCGCTCGCGGGAACCTCACGGGATTCAGGATCGTCGCGACCACGGACTCGTCGTGTTCATCTCACCCGACGCAGACGTCGGTCCGCGACTGCGCCAGAGCGACCCAACGCCGACCGGGCGCACGGGTCGTCATCATCCGGTGGCGCAGATCCTCGGCTCGCTCCGCAGCGCGAACTGGTCCCAAGCCGACGAGGCGGTGCGTCGCATCCTCGACCGGCTCGATGCACCAAGCGAGTCCGGCACCGTGACATGGTGGCGACAGCCTGCCCTCGACGAAGCTCTCCTGCGACTGCCCGACGGCGTGGATCTACACAGCGTCGACCTCGCGCAGCTCGCCGAACAGGCCGGGCTACCCATCGAGCGGCTCACCGTCGCGATCGAACGGGAGATCGGTCAACCGATCGGATCGTACGTGCGTTGGCTCCGGCTCGTTCGCGCCATCGAGCTGTTCATGACCGGTGCCGACCTCGACGAGGCAGCGAGATCGGCGCGCTTCACACGCCGGAGCGACCTCACCGACGGGTGCACGGCGATGTTCGGACTCAACCCCAGGCAGCTATTTCGTCTTGGTACCTGGACCGGCGGAGCGTGAGAGCACGACGCCGCACGCAGCTACCGACCCCCCGCTAGAGCCCGAGGACCTCAGAACCGACCATCTCGGTCGCGGACATGCTGGAGTCGGAGTGCCTCCACTTCCGATCGCAAACGCGCGATCTCGGCCACGTTCGCATCCCCCTCCTCGCGCCGCTGAGCCGGGCCGTGCATCCGTCGCATCATGACGAGCATCGAGAGTGGACACGCGGCGAAGATCAGCAGGGGAGCCACGGCGGCGACCGGCCCGGGAGCGAAGAGCACGAGCCCGACCGCCACCGCGACGGCACCTGCGACGATCTTCCAGTTCATGCCCATCACGAGCTCCGGTTCGCTTCGGCGTGTTCGCCCGGGACCATCTGCGGCATCGACGGATCTGACTCCGCTGCCGAGGATGGCAAACCGGCGGCTCTAGGAGGTCGAGAACTCGCGACCGAACGACGAACACGCGGCCAGACGCCGACCCCGACGACGATCACCGCGGTCAGCACGACGAGCTGCAACGGCCCGACCCGTTCGACCAGGCCGACGAGCCGCAGCCGAATCACCTCGATCCGATCGACGACCGGATCGCGGTCAAGTCGGCCGTCGTACACTGCCAGCTCCCACCGCCCGTACCAGATGGCGTAGGAGCCGGCGAACACCATTAACGCGCCACCGACCCGAGGGATAACTCGCGAGAGCCCGCGGAGGCTTTTGGCGATCGACGAATGCGCGAACGCCGCGCCCAGCGTGAGGACGAGGACGACAAGCCCCATCCCCAGGGCATACGCCCCGTACACCATGCCCGCCTCCCAGGCCGAGCTATCGATGGCCGCCCCGGTGACGGCGAGGAACGGACCGATCGTGCACGACAGCGACGCGATCGCGAACGTCATGCCATACGCGATCATCGGCGCGACCCCGCTCCCGCCCGCGACGAGACGCGGTACGGGAACCGGCAGCCGAGGCCGCCAACCGGCGACGGACGCCACGCCGAACCCGACCAGCAACGCGCCGATCACGATCGTCACCCAGGGGAGCTGCTGTCGTGCCTCACTCGCGATCCGATCGATGACGAGCCCGACCGTTCCGAACACCACGACGAACCCGACCGACACCGCCGCCGACACCCTCGCGACACGTCTGAGACGATGTGCAGCCGGAACCGCGATGTCGTCACCGGCCACGAACCCACCGAGATAGGCAGGCAGCAGCGAGAACCCACACGGATTGAACGTCGCGACCATTCCAGCGGTGAACGCGAGCGCCACCGGGGCGCTGATCATCGGGGTGACCTCATCGAGCACCATGATACGACATAGTGTCGTAGTGATGCGACTCACGAAGCGCCCCGCCTCCCCGGGAGCCCCCGGTGGGGACGGCGACCAGCGGAGGCACGCAGGCTCGCCGCGTGGAGCTCGGGTCCGCAAGGTCGCCGGGGTGGTTGTGGTCGTCGTGGTTGGGGCCGTTGCTGGTCGTGCTGCGCTTGACGAGCCCGAGCTTCCTTCGTTCGTCGCCGACGGTGACGCCGTCGACCTGCCGGCAGCCGGTGTGCTTCCGGCCGTGTCGCTCGGTCAGTTCGAGGGGATGCTGGTCGGTCTGCGGGGGCAGCCGGTGGTCGTCAACATCTGGGCGTCGTGGTGTGCGCCGTGTCGTACCGAGATGCCTCTGCTGCAGAATGCGGCCGAGACGTTCGAGGGTCGGGCGACGATTCTGGGGGTGGCGTCGAACGACGATCCGCAGAGCGCAGCGGAGTTCTTGGAGGACATCGGGGTCACCTATCCGAACGTGTTCGACCTGTCCGGCGAGATCCGGGTCGCCCTGCGCCTGACCGCCTACCCGACGACGTATGTGTTCGATCGCGACGGCTCAATTCGGGCTCGCGTCGATGGCGGGATCTCGGAGCAGCGTCTTGCTGGGCTCATCGAGGACGCGCTCCGATGATCGACGTCGGGTTGCTGTTGACCATGGCCGTGGCGATCGGCCTGCCGGCGCTCGTCGCACGGTGGTGGCATCTGGCAACGGTCGATACATCGATCGGCTTCTTCGACGTCGCCGTCGGGCCCGCGTTCGCCGGCCTGGCTGCAGGCCGGTTCGTGGCGGTCGCGATCGACGACCCGAACGCATTGACCAGCCTCTCCGATCTCCTGATCATCCGCAGCGGTGTCGAGTTCTGGCCCGGGGTGGTGGCGGCCCTGGCGGTCGCCGCGTGGGGTGCGCATCGGGCCGGGGTCGCGGTCGTCGACCGGTGGAGTGATCTGACCCCGTTGGCCTTGGTCGGCTACGCGGCCTATGAGGCAGGGTGCCTGGTACGCGACGGCTGCTTCGGGCCCTCGGCCGCGGTCGGGCTCACTCCATCGGGGACGGCCACCACGATGGTGCCGGTCGGTGTGCTTGCGGCCGCTGCCGTCGCTGGCGGCGCTGTCGTGCTGCACCGTGAGCAGCGGCGCCGCACGTCGGGCTTGATCGTCGCCGGGGGAGTGTTCGTCGTCGCGGCCGTCCGCTCGATCGGCTCGGTCTGGCTTCCGCACGTCGGCGACGGGCTGACTCGCCAGCATTGGTCGTCACTTGTCGTCGCGTTCGCGAGCATCGTCGTGGCCGTCGGCCTAGGAGGGCGAGCGCCGCGTCCGGTCACGAGTAGGTAGACGGGGCGCTCCCGCGGCGGTCGGTCATCGTCCGACGAACTCGCCCTGGACGTTGACGGTCAGGTTGATCTGGTTCTTCAACCACGTCTCCTCGGTCGCGTCGAGGAGACCCAACCAGGCGAGCAGCGTTTCCTGGTTGGCGACGCTCAACCGTGCGCAGCCCTTGCTGGCAGGCGCGGGCGGGACGTTCGAGGCGCCATGGATCGCTTGGCCGAGGTCGAAGTAGAGCGGCTTGTAGAGATTGCCGTTGAGGGGGTTGTCGACCCCGACCGGGTACTCACTGCTGTCATGCCAGCCTCCGTTCTCGACAGCGGGGTTGTAGCGGAACACCCGTGCTCGATCCTGTTGTCGCGTCTCGAAGCCCTCCGTGCCGGTGGAAGTGGGGAACACGAACACCAGCTGGTCCTGGGTTCCGATGAACATCATCTGACACGTCAGGTCGATCACTGCCCACCGTTCGGCCTCGACCGCGGTCGAGTCCGGCACGGCGAGTTCGGTCGCGCCGAGGATCGTCGCCTGCTCGACCGAGCCCCATTGCAGGTCTTCGACCGATGGTTCGAGCCCCAACGCCAGACGTGTGGCGCAGAGACGTTGGCCGGTCAGAGGCCCGGAGATGCCGTCGACGGCGAGTGGTTGGGTGGCATAGGGAGCGAACAGCTCATTGAGTTTGCGTTGCAGGTCCTGCACGTTCGTCGCCAGGAACTCCTCGGTCGCCGGGTCGTCGTGGCGGGGACGGGCGTTGCCATCGATGTCGTCGATCCCGTTATCGACGCAGACGTCGACCAGATCGCCCTCTGCGCTGGCGGCGGGGGCGTCGTTCTCGATCCAGAGCGCAGTCACCGAGACGCCGGTCGCCTCGGCGATCACCTCGAGCGTCCCGCCTGTGCCGACGATCTCGACGCATGTCCGGTTCGCCACCGCAGCGAGTGGGTCAGGGACCGTCGTCGTCGTGGTCGTGGTGGTCGTGGTCGTGGTCGTGGTGGTCGCCGCTGTGGCGGGCGTCATGGTGGTCGACGAGGTGGCTGGTCCGGTCGTCGTCGGTGCCGTCGATGGTGCGGCTGTACCCGCCGTGCCGGGGTCGACTTGGGTCGGCCCACGGTGATCTTGCGGACTGGATGTGCTCGACGCGGTCGTTGCGCATGCCGCGAGCGTGATCATCGCGAGCGCAGCGAGGAACGACGTCCCCATGCAGGGGATGGGTCGCGATGTGGTGCGGAGGCGTGTCACAGGGTCAGTCGGAGCGGTCGGTGAAGTGAGGCATCGTTGCGGGTTTCGGTCGCGAAGCGCGGTCCGCCCCGCTTCCAGAAGACTTGCAAGACACACTGGGGGCCGAGGTATCGCTCGCGCTGACCGTCGGTATTCTACGACGTCATGTCGTTGCAGTGTCGTCGGTTCAAGGTTTTTGGATTGGGGTTGCCCGGTCGCGTCGGCGCATGTCTGTTCGCGGCCACGGCGTTCCTCGCGTTGACGGGGCCGGTCTCTGCTCACACGACGTCGCCCACGTCGGTTCGTTGGGTCGCCGGTGCGGGTGCGCCGACGATCGGGTTGATCGGGGACTCGACGCTGTCCGGTGTGCGGTGGGCGGACCGCTACGGGGATCTCGAACGCTTCAACTTCTTGTTCGACGCGGAGTCGTGCCGCCGGACGATCGAGGAGTCGTGCTGGAGTCGGGAGCAGTACCGCCCCCCGACCGCCGTAGAGGCACTTCAGGCTCACGAGGGCCAGTGGGGCGAGGTGCTCGTGGTGATGACGGGCTACAACGATTCGAACACCGGATTCGCCGACGGTGTGGAAGCGATCGTGAGCGAGGCGCGCCGGCAGGGGATCGGATCGGTGGTGTGGCTGTCGTTGCGGACCAAGGGCGTCGATTATGAAGAGCCGCTCCACCTCGCGAACGGCAGCACCTACCGCGACGCGAACCGTTCGCTGTACACACTCGCCGACGAGTTCGACGGGTATCTCCAGATCGCCGACTGGGCGAGCCATTCCGCCGATCGGCCGGAGTGGTTCGAGTCAGATGGGGCTCATCTCGCTGCGGGCGGTGTCGACGCGGTCACGGAGTTCATCGCCTCCCAGGTCGACATCGTGCTGAGCGGAGCGACGATCACGGCGGTACCACCCCCGTGGGAGCAGGTCCGGCCCGGCGATCAGGGATCACCGGTCACCGAGGTCCAAGAAGCGCTCGTCGCCGCCGGTGTGTACGACGCAGCCGATGTGGATGGTGTGTTCGGTCCGCAGACGGAGGATGCCGTGTCGGACTTCCAGCGCCAGGCAGGCCTGGTCGAAAGTGGTGTCGTCGACGACGCGACCGCTGTCGGGCTCGGCCTGTTCGTGGCCGAACCAAGAGCGACGGATACGGTCGCTGCCGAGGCTGGGAGCGCCGACGCGGTGAGATCCGACGACTCGCTCGATCCCGCCACGACCCCGCCTCCGCTCGTGGCCGGCGACGCCGCAGCTGGGGGTGACAGCATTCGCGCCGTCTCCGATCGTGCGTCGGGAGGAGCCGGTGTTGGCGCGTGGTGGCGCCTCCTCGCTCTACTGCTCGTCATCCCGATCCCGGTGCTCCTCGGGTGGCGCCGAGTTCGCCGGCCCGATGTGGTCGGGACCGAACTCGTTCAAGCTGTCCGCTCGAATCTGTATGACCACGACCGCGAGGACGAGTTCGACCTATCGCCCCTCGACGACGGTGCCTCGCTGGGTGATCGGCTCGGGTCGTCGTAGCAATCCGATGTTCAGGAGCGCAGTAGCCGGGCGATGGCAGCGGTGGCTTCGTTGATCTTCGCGTCGCCGGTCTCGGTGTCCTCGAGGAGGGAGTCGCGCACGCAGTGGCGGATGTGCTCGTCGATCAGGCCGAGGCCGACTCCTTGGAGTGCCTTGGTGACGGAGCTGATCTGGGTGAGGACGTCGATGCAGTAGGTGTCTTCGTCGATGAGGCGTTGGAGGCCCCGCACTTGGCCTTCGATGCGCCGCAGGCGCGCCTGGTAGTCGGCTTTCGACATCGAGTATCCGGCCATAGGGGTGGGGGGTACCTTAGTCGAGCGCCGGCTTCGTGCCGGTGATTGCTCGGACGGTCGTTCCCGGAGGTCTGTGTCCATCGTGTGTCCTCTCAGTGGTGCGAGTGGTGGTCGTGCGGGTTTGGTACGGCCGTGAGTTCGGCGACGAACTGGTCGTGGCAGCTGTTCGAACAGAAGTAGTAGGTGTCGCCGTCCCGGGTGACCGTGGCGGCGGCCTCGCTGGGGTCGATGCGCATGCCGCAGACGGGGTCGGTGACGAGTGCTGTGGCGTCGCCATCGACGTTGTGGGTGTTGGTCTCCACGACGGGATCGCCACTCGGCATGACGACGTCGAGGGCGGTGGCCGGGTGGTGATGCCAGCGGCGGAGCCGGCCGGCGTTGCCGACGACGGAGAGGCTGGAGGCGGCCATGGCGGCCGCGGCGATCATCGGGCTGAGTTGCATACCGGTGAAGGGGTAGAGGACACCGGCAGCGATGGGGATCCCGACCCCGTTGTAGACGAAGGCCAGGAAGAGGTTCTGGCGGATGTTGCGCATCGTCGCCCGGCTGAGCGCGATCGCGGTGACGACACCGTCGAGCGCGCCGGAGATGAGCGTGATGTCGCTCGATTCGATCGCCACGTCGGTGCCGGTTCCGATCGCGAACCCGACATCAGCCTGGGCGAGCGCGGGAGCGTCGTTGATCCCGTCGCCCACCATCGCGACGACGCCACCTTCGTCTTGCAGGCGTCGAACCTCGAGTGCTTTGTGTTCGGGGAGCACCTCGGCGAGGACGCGCTCGATGCCGACCTGGCGAGCGATCGCGGCTGCGGTCCGGGGGTTGTCGCCGGTGATCATGGCGACGCTGATCCCCATGCCGCGCAGCGCCGCGATCGCTGCTGCGGAGTCTTCCTTCACCGTGTCGGCGACGGCGACGACGCCGCCGGGGCGACCGTCGAGTGCGATCAGCATCGGGGTGCGTCCGGACTCGGCGAGACGGTCCATCACTGCGGATAGCTCGTCGGAATCGATGCCGGCATCGTCGAGCAGACGTCGGTTCCCGACCAGGACCTCGGTGCCGTCGACCACGGCGCGGATGCCCTTGCCGGTGATTGAGTCAAACTCCGCCGCGTCGACGAGCACATGGCCGTGGTCGCGGGCGCCGGTGACGATCGCTTGGGCGAGTGGGTGCTCCGAGGCCTGCTCGGCAGACGCGACGAGCCGCAGCAACTCGGCGGGATCGACACCGTCGGCGGGGATTACGTCGGTGAGGGCCGGTTCACCGCGGGTGATGGTGCCGGTCTTGTCGAGCACGATGGTGGTGACCTTGTGTGCGGTCTCGAGCGATTCCGCGGAGCGGATCAGGATGCCGTGCTCGGCGCCCTTGCCGGTCGACACCATGATCGAGAGTGGTGTGGCGAGACCGAGCGCGCACGGGCAGGCGATGATCAGCACCGAGACCGCTGCGACCAGTGCGAGCGTGAGCGCCGGCGTGGGTCCGACGACGAACCAGGTCACGAACGTCGCGATCGCAATGAACATCACGGCCGGCACGAAGTACGACGAGACCTGGTCGGCAAGGCGTTGGATCGGCGCCTTGGAACCCTGCGCCTGTTCGACGAGGCGGATGATCTGGGAGAGCATGGTGTCGGCGCCGACGTTGGTGGCCTCGAACCGGAATGCTCCGGTCTGGTTGATCGTGGCGCCGATGACGGTTTCGCCGGGTTGCTTGGAGACCGGGATCGACTCGCCGGTCACCATCGACTCGTCCAAGGTGGAGCGTCCGTCGACGATGACACCGTCGACGGGCACCTTCTCGCCCGGACGGACCAAGATCACGTCGCCAGGAACGACCTCCTCGATGGGTAGTTCGATCTCGCCGCCGTCGCGGATGACGGTGGCGGTGCGTGCCTGCAGGCCGATCAGCTTGCGGATGGCCTCGCCGGTCCCGGCCTTGGCGCGGACTTCGAGCAGCCGACCGAGGAGGATCAGGGTGATGATCACGCCGACCGCCTCGAAGTAGACGGCACGGATGTCCGCGGGGATGAGGGAGGGAGCGACGGTGACGACGACGCTGTACCCGAACGCGGCGATCGTGCCGATCGTGATCAGGCTGTTCATGTCGGCGGTGCGATGGCGCAACGTCAGCCAGCCGGTGCGATGGATCGGCCAGCCCGTGTACAGCATCACCGGGGAGATGACCGCCAGCTGGAACCAGTGATTCATCAGGATGTCCGGAATCCACATGGCACCGAACAGGTCGGCGGCCATGACGGCGAACACAACGGGCGCCGCCAGGATCGCACCGATCGCAACCCGCCATGACAGATCGCGGATCTCGGCGCGTCGTTCGGCGGCCTCGTGGTCGTCGGTGTCGGCCGAACCCGGGGCGGGACGGGGCACGAGCCGGTAGCCGGTGTCGGCGACCGCGGCCTGGAGATCGGCGGGTGTGATCTGCGCGGGGTCGTACTCGACGGTCGCTCGCTCGGTGCCGAAGCTCACATCGACACGGTCGACGCCGGGGAGCGCACCGAGCACCGTTTCGATGTTGGACACGCACGATGCGCACGACATTCCCGTCACCCGGAACTCGATCTGCTCGGTGGCGAGCGGTTGATCGCTGGTGGGGCCGACGGCGACCGCGCGAGCGGTTTCGCGCGGTCGGTCGTCGGTGGGGGAGGCTGCGTCGGCCGGCTCGACGATCAGCGAGCCGTGGATCATGTTCATGCCGCATGCGAAGTCGAACCGTCCGGCACGATCAGGGGTGAGATCGAGGGTTGCGGTTCCGAACGCCGGCAATGACTTCGAGGCTGCGAAGTCCGGGAACACGACCCGGGAGGTGCAGTCGCCTGCCTCCTGGCGATCAAAGATCAGACGGAGCGGCACCCCCTGGCGGACGCGGATCAGGTCGGGCGAGTAACCGCCTTTGACGATGACTCGCACCTCTTGGACACCGTCGACCAGCGCCGCTCGGCGGGCCTGCTTGGGTCCGAAGAAGAACCACGTCAGGAAGCCGGCCACCACTAGGCCTCCGATGATCACGAACCATTCTGCTGCTCCCACGACGCTCTCCTCGCTGACGGTTACCTGATCACCATATAGGGGTAGGGGGTATTAGACAAGTCTCGGAGGTGATCATTACGCCAGTTAGGACCAATGGCCCTAATCGATACGGGTGGGGGGTAGCAGTATCGAGGTGAGAACCGAAGGAGGTTGCCATGTTGAAGAACGGAAGCCACGTCTGGCACATGGTGCTGGTGGCCGGGATCGTTGTCGTCGCCATCTGGCTCGGAGCCGCGTGGAGCAGCGCGTTGCTGTTCGCCGCGCTGACGTGTGGGGCGATGCTGGGCGTCCTGGTCTGGTTCGTGTTGAAGGCCAACGCCGACGACGGACAAGGCCAGCGAGAGACGCTCCCTCCGCCTGCAGCCGATCGGAGGTGACCCGATGAGGAACGAGTCGAACCTCGAGTTCCGGGCCCTCAAACGATTGTTGGGTTTGGCCGTCCTCGGCTTGGCGGCGTTGGCGCTCACCACGCCGGGAACCGGCGCAGCAGACGTGGACGTTCCGTCCACGAACCGAGTCCCACACGAGCAGTTGCAGAACGACACGTCGATGACTCAGCGCATGTCGACACCCAACGCTCACACGGATCGGCAGAACCATCGCACCGACGAGCAACTCCAGCGCTCGCGAGATGCCGGGTACCTCGCGACACTCGAACGTCATCAAGCCGACATCGACCGCATGCTCGCCCGGCCCTGAGTCGACACGGCGTCCGAACACGTGAGGAGCACCCTGATGGGTCAGCTGTCCGATCGAGAGCACCCGGAGCCGCTGGCGCCGTCGGATGAAGCGGTACTGAGCGCCGACGGCCTGTACAAGTCGTATCGCCGCACGGCATGGCCACACTCGCGGCGGACCCCGGTGCTGCAGGGGGCAAGTCTGTCGCTCGCACCCGGTGAGATCGTGGGGCTGGTCGGCGAGAACGGGTCCGGCAAGAGCACGCTCATGAAGATTCTCGCCGGCGACCTGGTCGCCGACTCGGGCACCGTGGAACGCACCGACAGCTTCGGCTACTGCCCGCAGGAGCCTGTGCTCTACGAGCGTCTGACCTGTGACGAGCACCTCGAACTGTTCGGGGCCGCCTACGGCCTCGAGGCGGCCGACCTCGAGCGCAGCCGAGCCGAGTTGTACGAGCGGCTCGAGTACGAGCGATTCGCCGATCGCCGCGTCGAGGAGCTCTCGGGTGGTACCCGGGCAAAGCTCAATCTGACGATCGCGATGCTCCACGACCCACGCCTGCTGTTCCTGGACGAACCGTACGCGGGCTTCGACTGGGACACCTACCAGCGGTTCTGGGCGATCAGCGAGGAGCGGCGAGACGCTGGGGCGACGCTGCTCGTCATCAGTCACTTCATCGCCGACGAGGAGCGGTTCGACCGGATCTACGACCTGGTCGGCGGTACGACGGTGCAGCGATGACCACGATCACGATCCCTCGGCTGGGTGCACGCTGGATCGTTGAGTACGCCCGCCGGCCTCTAAGGGGCCGCGCGGGTAGGGGTGGTGACCATCCCCCAGTTGATGGGTTGAACCTGTTTTCGTTACAGGCGCACACAACAGACATCAACT
>NZZV01000143.1 GCA_002698945.1 Acidimicrobiaceae bacterium | reverse complement strand
GACGGTGCCCAGTCCAGCGAACGCATCGAACGCCAGTGCGCGGCGGACCACAGCGCCGCACCCGCGGCTCCCGCAGCGGCGCACCCGCCGACGCGGGCGTGCGGCGCCAACGTCGGTCGGTGGCCGCCCACCGCCGGTTGGTAGGGGCCTTGGGCTCTGGTGCGCCAGCTCGAAGCGCGCGAACCTGGAAGAAACGACATCATGTCGTAGTCGATTCTAGGACGAAGGGAGTGTGCCCGATGAGCAACCTGTACACCGTGTTGGCCGTCGCAAACGACGATCGCTGGGATCACATGGACGGTTGGGGCGGAGGTTGGATGTGGCTGTGGGGCATCGCGATGATGGCCCTGTTCGTCGTCCTCATCGTCTGGCTCGTTCGCGCCGCGACCGGCGGGCAGGGAGCCTCGGGACCTCCTCCGAGTCATCCCACCGACCGTGCCCGAGAGATCCTCGCCGAGCGCTACGCGCGAGGTGAGCTGACCACCGAGGAATACCAGGAACGGGCCGAGCGATTGCGTTGACCAGCGGGGCGGCGTGCTCGATCCGGGTATTTCATGGATCGGTGTGCCACAGCACTGTGAGCCGGTCGGGCGTACTGCGACGACAGATCCTCACCGAATCTTCCCTCCAGGGCGCTCGCGTCTCAGCACTGCGAAGGTGACTCGGCGAGCCACGACGGGGACATCGCCCGTCGCGTCGACGCGGACCAATCGACCGGTCGGCTCGTACCACTCCAGTACGGCGCGGCCATCCCGCTCCCAGGCCCGCAGGCGGTGCGCGACAACGTCGGGGGAGTCGTCGGCGCGGCCCCGTCGCACGAGCCGCTCTCGGAGTTCGGCAATGGGCACGTCGAGCGCGACGACGCAGTCAGCCGGAGCGCACAAGATGTCGAGCCACTCATCGAGCACCTCGGCCTGTGCGACCGTGCGGGGTGCTCCGTCGAGGACCCACCCTCCTGACCTGGTTGCCGCCGCCAGCGGATCCTCGAGGACCTCGACTACGTCGGCCATGTTCGCGAGCTCCCCCGCGCCGACCTTGGCTGCAACGCGGACACCGAGTGGAGATTGTGCGGCCACCTCCCGCCGGAGGGCTGCGCCGACGGACACATGGGTAGCCGAGAGGCGGTCTGCGAGCAGCCGCGCGTGCGTACTCTTCCCGGAGCCGGGTGGCCCCAGCAGAATCACCCGCAAATTCGTCACAGCTGGAACTCCGTCGTGTCGCCGGCGCGTACGTGGTGGAGTTGGTCGCCGACGCGGACCTCGATGCCGCTGGCGGTGTCTCTTCGGCGACGCTGCGTCGATTCCGGCGGTGATCGAGGGACACGTGCACGAGGCGCCGGCGGCGACATCGCCGAGGAGCGGCACGAAAGTGGTGGCTGCAGACCCGGGCTCATGACAGGCCTTTCGCTAGGTCGCGGGTGTCTCGGTGGGTTCCTCGGAGCCCTTGAAGCCAACTTCGGCGAACCGGGCGTGTGCAGCCCGCACTGCGGTGATGCCCGGGTGTGCGATGTCCCCATCGGTGACGTGCTCGATCGGCTTCGTTGTCGCGGGGAGGAATGAGTTGGTGATGCCGAGCGACTTGTCGGTCTTTTCGATCGAGGCCGTTGCGTCGGGCTCGATCCCGGTGAGCGCCCGGATGCAGTCCACTGTCTCGGGCACGACGATCGCTTCGTTGTGGACTTGGAAGGTCAGGTAGACCTCACGTCCGTCGCTGGCGAGGGCGTCCTCCCACACGGCGACCTCCCACATGTCGCCGCGAGGTCGGTCGAGGTCGCGCATGAGCTCGATCACCGAGTTCAGCGCCACGACGCCGTCTGCGGCGCGCACGAACGCGATGCGGGGCTCATCCCACAGCGCGTCTCGCAACTCCTCGACGCTGACAGGCTTCGTGGTCTCGACCATGGCGAAGTGGATGTGGCTGAGGTTGTAGGGCCCCGCGCCGGCCATCGTGGTGATGTCGAGATCTGGTATCACGGTCTGTGCATCGGGGCCCTGGTGGCTGGGGACCTTGATCTCGGGGATCACCGTGTTAATCATCCCGTTGGCGTGTGCTTCCCACGGGTCGGTGCCCCGTCGGAGCAGCACCGCGCGGACGCGTTTCACCCAGCCGCGGCGGTGCAGGGCGTGCATCGTGCGACTCAACGCGGTGGTGTTGCATGACACGACACGGGCGAAGTCGAGGTTGAGAGCGCCGGCGTAGTTGACCTGGGCGCAGAAGGAGTAGCCGGTGAGCTCGTGCTTCTCACCGCCTTGCCAGATGCCTTTCACGCCAGCCGCCAGATAGCGGTCCTTGTTGACCGCGGCCAGCTTTTTAGGAGCGCAGTCGGCCACGACATCGACCTGACCAAGCAGGTCGTCGAGCGACCCAGCCACTGGGATTCCGGCTGCATCCATCTCGTCTCGTGCGGCCGGGTCGGAGGCGAACACTGCGTGGCCGCGTTCGACTGCGACGCGGATCCGGTAGTCCGACGCCACGTCGGCAACACCGACGAGCTCCATGTCGTCCTGCAACGTCACTGCGTCGGCGACACGCTTGCCGATCACGCCGTAGCCGTTGACTGCGACTCTTACCTTCTCGTTTGACATGGTGGTCCTTTCGTGGGCGTGCCAGCCCTTCGTCGACGGACGTGGCCGTCGGGCGGTATTGGTTCTGCGAGCGATGGGATCTGTCAGCCGTCTGTTCATGTCGCCGTAGTGGCGCCGACAGGCTCCGCGGAGGCGATGCGCTCCAACGCAAGGAGGCAGCAGGCCGGTGATGCGGCGGCGTCGATCACCTCTCGTTATTGGCTCGCGGCGCCTGCGGTGGGCTCGGCCCCGTGTTCGCCGGAGGAACCCCCGGGCCGTCATCGCTGTGGAGCATGTGCCGATGGTTCGGTTGATGGTTCATCGCGCCTGGTTCGGCCGCGCCATGGTTCATCCCACCCATCATCAGTGCCATCATCCCGGTGCACACCACGGCAACGACGATGAAGCCAACGCCAACGACACCGGTCGCGACGAGAACGATCGCGATCATCAGCATCGGAATGCAACAAGCGATCATCATCAATCCGTGACCGCGACGCTCTCTGCCTGGTGAACGCGGGACGGGGTGAGGAGTGTTGCCGGTCACGGACGACCTCCGAGCGACGGCGGCACGTAGCCGAGACGTTGGTAGAGGGGGCAATGACCGATCGCCCCAGTCACCAGCAGATCGAGGCCGGCAGCGATGAGAAGCACCTCGAGCGCCGCTGCCAGAGAGGAACTCGCCGACACCAGCAACACGATGCCGGCGATCGCCGCAGCGAGGCCGATCACGATCCGACCAATGCGCTCGACGGGCGTGATATTGACCGACAGTTTGCGTCGGCGATGTTCCCCGGATCCAGTCAGGGCGGCGTTCGGACTGGCCGGACGATGCTGGGCGCGGTCCACGACCTTGTGCATGTTCATGGCGCAACCGCTGGGCAGTCCGGCTGGTCGACGCCCGATTTGTTCGTTGGGAGGACCTCAGTGGAGGGCGTCGCTGCTCCGCAACATCCGTTCGACATGTTCGAAGAACGAGTCTGCGACTGTTGGGTCTGCCCGCTGGCCTCTCGGTCTGTCGGTGCTTTGGGGTGGTTGCAGCAACAGCTGTTGTCGTGTGCGCCGGTCATGTCTCGCTCCTTGTTGAGTCGTGAAGACGTTCTTATTGATGTATGTCATCGTCGTCTCGTTCGGGGTCCACGGCATCCGCAGTCACTACGCGTTGTCGTTGCAGAGATGCCGAAGCGTCACCGCCGACCGTGACACGGCACCTGGCGCGTTTGCTCTGCCGTTACGAGATCCGTCTCATTCAGCCCCAGCATTCATCGCAGCTGAGACGCCCGAGTCGCGCGGCGGTTCTGCCCCACACCAGGGGCGGTCGACACCGGCCCGGGGTGCGAACAGCTCGCCCCTCGTCGCCAAATCTGCGGTGGCAGCCGAGCTCGAACTCACCAGGTGTCGAGGAGCACGACGAGTCGCCCGGCGTGTTCGGCATCACCGCATCCCGAACCCGTAGCTCGTGCGGATGCCGCGCCCGACCGGGGGGTGGACGATGCCCTTAAACGTGATCGACCGATCGCGTCAGTACCGAAAGGACAAGAACCATGGCTACGACAACAACCACCGGACACGGGCAGGCAGACCTCCGCGTCGAGCATCTCAACGAGCACCGAACCGAGCCTGTCGCTTCGGCGACGCTGGCCGGCCTGCGCATCGCCACAGGCTTCGTTTTCCTGTGGGCCTTCTTCGACAAGCTATTCGGCCTGGGCTACTCCACCCCGTCAGAGCGGGCGTGGATCAACGGAGGATCCCCGACCAAGGGGTTTCTGGGCAGCATCGAGGCCGGCCCGTTCGCCTCCACCTTCCGATCGATCGCCGGCGACTGGTGGGTCGACTGGCTGTTCATGGTCGGGCTGCTTGCGGTTGGCCTCGCCGTGATGCTCGGCGTCGGGCTGCGGCTGGCAGCGGTGAGCGGCACCGTGCTCGTGGCGCTCATGTGGATCGCCGAATGGCATCCCGCCCGGTTCACGTCGGCTGGTGAGCCCACCGGCTCGACCAACCCGCTGGTCGACTACCACGTGATCTACGCGTTGGCGTTGATTGTCATCGCGGTCACCGCTGCGGGCGACCGCTGGGGGCTCGGCCAGGCGTGGCGGCGGCTACCGATCGTCCGGCGCCACGCCTCCACCCTGTCATGACCGCACCGGCCGGGCCTCTCACCGACCCGAGGAGGCCACCATGCGCGCGCTCGCCTACCACGGTCCGGACCCAGGGCGTGGGTGGAGGTGCCCAAGCGGCCTGCCGACACGGACGGGATCGTCGGGTCTACGCAGTGAAAGTCTGCGGCCCCGATTCACCCATCCTGAAAGGCGACGTGACCGAGGTGGCCGACGGCCGCATCCTCGGTCACGAGCGCAACGTCCGCAGCGACGTCGCAGCAATGGCGCTGTCGCGAGATTGGAGCGACAGGTGAGATCCACCACGGCCAACTCCGCGAGCGTCGTGTCGAGTTGCCGGACGACCGTTCCTCGTCGTCGGGGCCGGTCGCCACGGTCTCGTCAGCAACACCTTCGGAGGCTCCGTGGCCAGGCGGTGCCGGGACCTTGGGCCCTGGTGGACGACGGGTAAGGGCGACAGTATGTAGTAGATGGAGGCTTATCGCACTCCGTCTCGACCAGTTCTTTGCTCGCCGCTGACCGTTCGGTCGAGTTCGCTCGTTCGCTCGTTCGCGATCGGTTGTCGTCACGCGACCGCATGGGAGGAAGTGCTCGCTCGTGAATGCAACCCCTGTCATCATCGTCACGTTCGCCGCGATCAGCGTCTTGGGCGCGCTCGCCGCCTTCACGATGGCGAGACGAACCGACTTTCGTGGTGCCGGTGCCCTCAGTGCCGAGACCGCCCGCCGCGACCGTGAGGCGCACCGCCAGCGTCGAGGGAACATCTCACGCGAGACGGCGAACGACGTCGAGGCTGAGGCGAGACCCGCCTGATGGTCCAGTCGTTGTGCGACTCTGAACCGAGGAGCAACGACATGACCAAGAAGCGTCGCCGGCACACGCCGGAGCAGATCATCCGCAAGCTCGACGAGGGCCATCGCCAGCTCGCTGCTGGCAAGGACCTCGATGAGGTGTGCCGGCACTTGGAGATCGCGGAGTCGACCTGGCATCGCTGGCTCGCCCAGTACGGCGGGATGAAGGCCAACGACGCCAAGCGGCTCAAGGAACTCGAAGGTGAGAACGCCCGGTTGAAGAAGCTGCTGGCCGAGGCCGAGCTGGACAAGGCGATGCTCAAGGAGATCGCGGAGGGAAACTTCTGACCCCGAACCGCAAGCGCGCAGCAGTGAGCAGGCTGCGTGACCGGTTCGGGGTCTCCGAACGCCGAGCCTGCCGAGTGGTCGGCCAACATCGATCCACTCAACGTCTCGACCCGCCACCCATCAGCGACGACGAGCGCCGGCTCCGCGAGTTCCTGCGGGCGTTCTCGACTGAGCGTCCCCGGTGGGGATGGCGGCGTGCCGCTAAGGCCGCCCGCAAGGCGGGCTGGCAGGTGAACGACAAGCGGATCCGGCGTCTGTGGCGTGACGAGGGCCTCCGTGTTCCGACGAAGAAGCGCAAGCAGCCGCTGCGCGGGATCGGCGCACCGGTCGGCGCGATGTGCCCGATTCGACCCAACGCCCTGTGGGCGCTCGACTTCCAGTTCGACGTCACCGTCGACGGCCGCACCCTCAAGCTGTTGAACATCATCGACGAGTTCACCCGCGAAGCCCTCGCGATCGAAGTCGACCGGTCGATCGACGCCGATCACGCCGTGCGTGTCCTCGACCGACTCGCCGCCGAACGCGGTCGAGCGCCGGCGTTCGTGCGCTTCGATCACGGGCCCGAGTTCGTCGCCCACGCCGTCGCGGACTGGTGCCGCTTCAACGACTGCGACAGCGTGTTCATCGATCCCGGCTCGCCGTGGCAGAACGCCTGGATCGAGAGCTTCAACGGACGTCTCCGCGACGAGCTGCTCAACGGCCGCCAATGGGACAGTCTGCTGGAGGCCCGCGTGATCATCGAAGACTGGCGGATCGACTACAACGTGAACCGGCCCCACACCGCCCATGGCGATCTCAGCCCCGCCGAGTTCGCCGCCGCCTGGACCATCAACCAACCCCAAGCCGCATAGCGACTGGACCAATCATCGGGTCCCCCTCAAGGCCGCCGTTACCACATCCCTTCGTGGCAGGGACGTGAAGTTCGCGGATGAACGGGCACTTGCTCCATGGTCGGCACCCGACCCGGAGGCTCTCGGTACGTCCCGTCGCCAGTTTCTCAATCGCGCGACGGTCTCCTTGATGGGCGCTGGCATCGGCGCGTTCGGCGCAGCGAGCTTCGTCGGCTTTCTCTGGCCGAACGTCACCAGCGGCTTTGGTGGTCGAGTTCCTGTCGGCCGGCTCGATGACGTGATCAGTACGATCCGAGCTGGGGGTGGCTTCTTCTACTCGTCGGAAGCGAAGGCATGGATCACCGAATACCCCTCCGCGGCGGCTGCGGCGGCCGCGGAGGTGTACGACACGGCGCTGATGCCCGGCATCGCAGCCGGTCTCATCGCGTCGTACCAGAAGTGCCCGCACCTCGGTTGTCGTGTTCCCGAGTGCCAGTCCAGCCAGTGGTTCGAGTGCCCTTGCCACGGCTCGCGGTACAGTCGTGTCGGCGAGTTCAAGGGCGGTCCCGCACCGCGGGGTTTGGACCACTTCCCGCTCGACGTCTCACCGACGGGCGACGTCATAATCGATACCGGCAACCTCATCGTGGGCGCTCCACGGGGGACGAACACGACGGGCCAGGAGGCCGAGGGACCGAGTTGCATCGCGGATGGATCCCACTGATCAGCGCACTGTGTCGATTGGTCTCGGAGACGGAGCGGTGGCAGGCGTGGCTGAGGACTGCGGCGTACCGCCGAGCGAGGTCTGGTCCGCCTCGGTCGACCTTCTCGACCTCGACGAGCGATCGGTCGTGCTCGCCCGCGAACATGAGCACGGGTGAAACGAAGCCTCTTTGTGTCAAGGGGAATCGTTGGCCGTCATCAATCAGGCGCACCGGTACTTGGTCATCTCCAATCTGACTGAGGCGGTGATGCCTCTCGTTCTCCCCTCGCTCCGTCTCCAGTTCAGCTCAGCCTTGATCGTTGCGCGAACGAGGCGGCCGTTGCACTTTGTCGGGATCGGACCTTCGTGGAAACCGTGGGTCGTCGTCGCCCGTGGAGAAGCGCTCGCGTTGCCGGCACTCACCGCACGCGGCGCATCGACGTCGCCGAGCGACGCAGACCAGAACGATGCCCGCGCAGCTGAGGTGGTGCCGTAGCACCCTGGGTGCCGTTGATGCGGCGCTGGACGAGTTCCTCGCCACGATGGACGGGTTCCTCGCCATTGACGATGTCGAATCGGTGCCGCTCGCTGACCTATCGCCCCCGGGATCCCTGTTGACGGGTCGGGGAGCGAAACAGCGCGAGCCGATAGCGAAACCCGCCGGCGCCGACTCGCCAGCTATCTGCACGACGATGGTTGGCTGGTGGACGACGTTCCCACCGGCTGCACGTCAACGTTGAATGATCAACGCGGCAGCAACTGAATGCCGTCGAAGGCTCGGAAGAACGGCTCTGCGCCGATTCCGGCGAGCACCACGGCAGTGCCGGTGGCGACGGCGGCCAGCCCGGCCGTGCGACTCAAGACCGGCACCGGTCCGGGCAGGTCGTCGAAGTACATCGGGGCGATCACGCGGGCGTAGTAGGCGATGGACACGACGGTGTTGACGGCACCGACGACGGCGAGCCAGCTGTAGCCGGCCTCGATGGCGGCTGCGAACAGGCTCAGCTTGGCGGCGAACCCCGCGAGCGGCGGTACGCCGATGAACGACAGGAGGGTGATCGTCAGCGTTGCAGCCAGGATGGGGCGGGCGCGGGCGAGGCCGCTGTAGGCGAGCCGGTCGGTGCGCCCGCGGAGCTGGACGACGACACCGAAGGCGGCGACGTTCGCCAGCACGTAGGCGAGGAGGAAGTACAGCAGGGATGGCACGGCGAGGTCGCTGCGCCCCACGGCGACGACGGCGAGCAGTCCGTAGCCGGTCTGGGACACCGACGACCAGCCGAGCAGTCGCCGGACGTCGTCCTGCCAGAGGGCTGCGAGGTTTCCCAGCGTCATCGTGGCTGCGGCGATGATGGCGAGGAGCGGTCGCCAGCCGACGCCGTCGGCCGGGAGGACGAGCACCATGCGGGCGAGGAAGACGAACGCTCCGACCTTGGGGAGCGAGGTCACGAACGCGGCGACGGGCGCCGGCGCTCCCTCGGCGACGTCGGGCATCCACGCGTGCGCCGGCACGGCGCCGAGCTTGAAGGCCACCGCGACGACCACCAGCGCGACGGCGACGGCCAGACCCGGTCCGCTCGACGTCGCCAGGCCTGTGCGCAGGCCGGACAACGTGGTGCTTCCCGCGAGCCCGAAGAGGTAGGCCACGCCGATCAGCATGCTCGCGCTGGTGAGCGCGCCCAGGAGGTAGTACTTGATGCCGGCCTCTGCCGAGGCTCGCGACGCTCGATGGTAGGCGACCAGGACGAACCCGGTGGCCGATGACAGCAGCATCGACGCGATGAACTGCTTGAGGTCGGTCGCGCCTGCCAGCAGCACTGCGCCGAGTGCGGAGAACAGGAGCAGCGTGTAGTACTCGCCGCTGCGGGGGTCGGTGCGGAACCACGGGAGAGACAGCGCGATCACGGCGGCTGTCGCCACCAGCACGATCAGCTTGGCCCAGATCGCGACCAGGTCGCGGGCGTAGGTCTCAGCGAAGGTGTAGGTCTCCTGGCCGTCCAGCATCGGGATGGTGGTCGCCGTGGCGACGGCCACCGTGAGCAGCGCCAGGATGGCTGCACCGCCTTGGAGCCGTCGGGGGGCGGCCAGTGCGTAGAGCAGGACGATGACGCCGCCGATGACGAGGACGAGTTCGGGGATGACGTCGCCCACCATGGCGCCCATGTCCATGGTGGCTGAGGGCGTGTTGTCCTCCATCGTCGTGTGGCTGTCGCGCTATCGGCCGACGAAGGGGCCGGCGAAGGAGTCGATCATGTCGAGCAGGAGGGCCGGCGCGACGCCGATGGCGATGATGAGTGCGATGAGGGCACCGAGGGTAAGCCGCTCGATCCACCCCAGGTCCGGCCACCCGGTCCACCGTTCCGGGAGGGGGCCGAGGAACACCTGTTGGAGCATGCGCAGGAAGAGCGCGGCGGTGATGACGATGCCGAGGAGCCCGACGCCCGCCAGCCACGGGTAGACGGCGAGGGTGCCGGCGAACACCTGGAACTCGGCGACGAACCCGGCGAGCCCGGGCAGGCCGAGGCTGGCGAAGGCAGCGACGACGGTGATCCCCGTCAGTGCGGGTGCTCTCGCGGCGAGGCCGCCGTAGGCCTCCATCTCGTAGGTCTCGCCTCGGGCCAGGATCGAACCGCTGACGAGGAACAGCGCACCGGTGATCAGGCCGTGGGCCACCATCTCCAACGTGGCGCCGGTCAGGGCCAGCGCTTGGGCGTCGTCCTGCCCGGCGATGCTGGCGCCGGCGGCTGCCAATCCGAGCATCACGTAGCCCATGTGGTTCACGCTGGTGTAGGCGATGAGCCGCTTGAGGTTGGTCTGGGCCATCGCGACGAGCGACCCGTAGACGATGGACACGACGGCGAGGACGCCGATCGGGAAGGCGAAGCGTGCGAACGTCTCGGGCTGCATCGACATGAGGATCCGTACGAACCCGTACGTGCCCATCTTGAGGAGCACGCCGGCGAGGACGGCCGACGCGGGGCCGGGCGCATCGACGTGGGCGGGCGGCAGCCAGGTGTGGAACGGCACGATCGGCGTCTTGACCCCGAAGCCGATGAGGAACCCGAGGAAGACGAGCGTCGCGTACACGCCGCCGGCCGGGAGCGGCTGCTGGCGGATGATCTCGGCCATGTCGAACGTGCGCGGTTCGGTGGCGAGGTAGAGCCCGAGGATGGCGAGGAGGAGCGCGAGCGAACCGGCGAAGGTGTAGACGAAGAACTTCAGCGCCGACCGACGGGCGTCGCCGTGTCCCCAGACGCCGATGAGGAAGTACATGCCGACCAAGCTGACGTCCCAGAACACGAAGAACAAGAAGAGGTCGAGGGACAGGAAGAGCCCGACGGACACGCCTTCGAGGAAGAGCATGAGCGCGTAGTAGGGCCCGGGCCGACCGCGGAGGTCGACCGGGTAGGCGATGGCGACGGCGAACAGGACGGCGGTCATGAGGGCGAGGGGGAGCGACAGGCCGTCGACGCCGACCCGGTAGCCGACGCCGAGCGTGGGGATCCACTCGCTCGACTCGACGAGCTCGAAGCCGCCGTCTCCGTCGAACCGTGCCCACGCACCGAGGAGGACGACCAGTGGTACGACGCCGATCACACTGGCGATCAGACGGAGCCGGGACGCCCACGGGTCCTCCTGTGGTGGTCCGACCTCGACCTGGGACCGGAGTCGCCGGGGGAGGAGTGCGAACACGGCTGCTGCAACGATCGGCAGGAAGATGGCGAAGGTCAGCACGAGGGCTCCATGAGTGTGAGTGTCGGAATCAGCTCGACATGGCCAGAAGGACTGCGGCGGCGACGACGAAGCCGACCGCCACGATGGCGTAGTAGTGGTGCGCTTGGCCGGTCTGCAGCTTGCGGCTCGCGTGCCCGCCGACCCCGACGAGCCATGCGGAACCCTCCACCGCCCCGTCGACGACGCGGTCGTCGGCAGTGCGGGATGCACCGGCGCCTTTGACGGTGAGGGCCGCCAGTGCCCGGACGGCACCGTCGACAGAGCGCTCGTCCGCCACACGGGTTCCCCGGGCGCCGAGCCCGACCGCCCCGGCCAGGCCGCGGACGAGGGCGTCGAGGCTCCACTCGGCGCGCCCCCAGGCGAGCCGAGACAGCGTTCGGGTCAGCCGCTCGACGCCGCGCACACCGGCGTCCACGACCCGGTCGTCGATGCGGGCGAGGCCACGGGACAGCGCCAACGTCGGGTCGACCACAGTCACCCGGCTGAGTCGAGCGAGGCCATACCAGTCGGCCGCCACCGCTACCGCCCCCTGGGGCGCCGAGGTGTTCAGACGACCGGTTCGCCACGCCCAGAGCACGCCGGCGGTGACGGCGGCGGTGAGGCCGAGCGTCACCCCGAACTCCCACAGGGGCGCCTCGTACAGCTCGCCATCTGTCACCCGCTCCAGGACCTCGCCGCTGCCCGGGAACCACAGCGCCGAGAGCGCGATCGTGATGGCGGCGAGGACGCCGAGCGACCAGCGTTCCGATGTCGTCGGTTGCGCATCGACGCGGTCACGGATGCGGTCGTCGTCGGTGGGGCCCCGCCCGAAGGCGAGGAGCTGGTACCGGAAGGCGTACGTGACGCTCAGGGCGCCGGCGACGAGTACCCCGAGGAGGAGCCACGTGCTGCTGTGCGCCGCGGCTGCACCGATCGCCTGCTTCGACGATGCTGCGCCGAGCGGCGGGATGGCGGCGAGGGCGGCGGCACCCACGAGCGAGAACCCGGCGACGCGCGGCACCACCCGGCCCAGCCGCATGTCGCCCAGGTCGCCGCTGCCTGCCGCGTGGATCGCGACGCCGGCGCCGAGGAACAGCAACGACTTGAACACTGCGTGGGTGACGAGCTGGGCGCCGGCGGCCGCGGTCGAACCGGCACCGACAGCCACGAACATCAGCCCGTACTGCGCCGACGTCGAGGCGGCGAGAACCCGCTTCGCCTGTGATTGCAGCACGGCGGTCACACCGCCCGCGAGGGCGGTCACCATCCCGACGCCGGCCACAGCGGGCAGGAACCATCCTGTCGGTTCCAGGGCGGGTGCCACACGGATGAGGAGGTAGGCGCCGGCGGAGACCAGGGTGGCCGAGTGCAGCAGCGCCGACACCGGCGTCGGGCCCGCCATCGCCGAGAACAGCCACGGGGAGAACGGCAGCTGCGCCGACTTGGCGGCGACCGCGAGGAGCAGAGCGGCGGCCAGCACGTCCTGGCGGCCGCCGTCGACGGCGGCGAGGTCGTCGTATCCCAGTCCCCCTGTCGCAGCGAACGTCATGCCGGCGGCCACGTAGAGGCCCAGGTCGCCGATACGGGTGGTGATGAACGCCTGGGCCGCGGCGGCGCTGTTCGCCCGCTCCCGCCATCCATATCCGATGAGCGCCCATGAGAACGCGCCGATCAGCTCCCACGCGATCAGGAGGGTGAGCAGGTCGGATGCCACGACGAGGAGCTCCATGGCGGCGACGAACCCCAGCAAGAGGGCGAGCAGCCGGGTGCGGCCCTCATCCACGGTGGCGGCTGCATAGGCCAGCACGGGTGCCGCCACGACGGGGATCAGTACCACCATGACCCGGGCGAAACCGTCGACCGCAACGCCCAGCTCGAGGGTGTCACTCCAACGCCATGCCAGCTCGGGTTCGGCCCAGGCTGCCACCAAGGCGACAGCGAGGGTCGCGACCGCAGAGCCGACCGCAGCGGCACCGACGGCGCGGGCTCGACGCCGCAGCCCCAGGACCGATGCGGACCCCAGGGCGGGCAGGAGCACGAGGAGGACGGCTGTCATCCCTTGAGCTTCCGCAGCTTTTCGGTGATGTCGGCCCGGCGCACCCGGTACACGTTCGTGATCAGGGCGAATCCGAGCGCCATCTCGATCGCCATCACGGTCATGAACACGATCGCCAGCATCTGTCCCTGGGGGTTGCCTCCCGTGCTGAGCGCCCAGAGCGCGATGAGTGCGAGGAGCGCGCCGTTGATCATGAGCTCGAGACCCATCATCAACATGACGAAAGACTGCTGACTGATCGCCCCGTAGAGGCCGACCGCGAACAGCGCCGCGGCGACGACGAGGAGTGCCTCGAGGGTCACGGCGACTCCAGCTCCTCGATCTCCAGCGGCGGTTCGTGCGATCCCTCGTCGGCCGTCCCGAACCGGCCGTTGCGGCTGGCCAGTGCGATCGCACCGACCATCGTGGCGAGCAGCGCGACGCCAGCCGTCTGGAACACCAACATGGAATCGCCGAGCAGCTCGAAGCCCAGCTCGGCGGTGGCATCGACCGAGGGGTCGACGGGCTGATCGGGGAAGTCGACCGTGAGGGCGACGACGGAGAGGCCGGCGAACGACACGACGCCGGCGGCCACAGCGAAGCGGTGCTGGTGCACCATGAACATCGGGTTCAGGCCGGCCGGGTTCATCATGAACATGACCATCACGACCGCCATGATCAGCATCTCGCCCGCCATCATCAGGATCAGCACGACGCCGAGGAACTCGGCCGCCAGCAATACCAGAATGGCGCCCACGCCCACGAACGACGCCAGCAACCAGAAGGCGGCCCGGACCATGGAATCGGTCCGGAACACCAGGAAGCCCGTGACCACGCTCCCAGCTGCGAAACACCAGAACAGCACGTCGACGACCAGCGACCGGTTCACAGCAGCAGTGCTCCGCTCACGAAGATGTTGACCAGCGCGAGCGGGATGAACACGGCCCAGCACGCAACCACGAACGGCTCGATGCGGACGCGGGCCAAGAGGTGCCGGCTGGCCACCATCACGACGAGCAGGCACAGCGTCTTGAGCGCCATCCAGACCGGTCCCGGCAACAGCGGACCCCACCATCCACCGAGAAACACCGCCGCTCCCATCGCCGCGATGGCGAAGAGCATCGCGGCCCGGGCGACTTCCCAGGCAAGCCGGTCGGTGCCGGCATCCTCCGCCGACGTACCGCCGACGAGGTCGGCGCCGTCGGGCAAGTTCAAGGGGCCCCAAAAACCCACTCCGACGCCGACCATCAGGTAGATCGGCAGCCCCAGCGGCTGACGCACGACGTTCCACACGTCGCCCTGCGCCTCCACGATGTCCATCACGGCCAGCGACTCAGCCGGGAGTGCGGTCGCCAGCATGGCGAGGAGGAACGGGATCTGGAGCGACAGCGCCTGCGCGCCATAGCGGTAGGCGCCGATCAAGGGGAACAGCGAGTTGGGGGACCAGCCGTGGAGGAACACGGCAATCATCACGAACGCGATCGCGGTGGCGAAGACCACGAACCCGGTACCGGGGTCGGCCACCGCCGTACCGCGATCGACGGGGACGACGGCGAGTCCCGTCGCAGCGAGCCCACCGAGCAGTGCCGGTGCCAGCGCCCAACCCTGCGCATCCGCCCGCTCGGTGCGATGCCGCCGCTGCATGAGGAGCAGGACGACCGTCCGGGGCGGGTCCAGCACCACGCCGACGCCGCGGCGTCCGGCACCAGCAACCAGGCGTCCGGCGATACCGTCGATCACGGCCACGGCGTACACGCCGATAGCCATGGCGACAGCCACCGAGACCACGGCCACGCCGGGCGCCATGTAGGTCCTCATGGGACCGAAACCTTCGGATCGGTGGCGTGCAGGGCCAGCACCTCGTCGGTGTCGAGGTCGAGGCTCACGACGGTGGACACGGCGTCGCCCCACTCCATCCCCTCCAGCAGGGATGGGATCAGGGGCAGGACGCGCCGCGCCGGCAGATCACCGGCGGCGAGACGGCCCCGGGGCGACTCCAAGGGGGACTCGGGGTCGTGATCGAGCTCGCCGGCCCGGCCGGCGAGCTCCAGTGCCTGCCGAGCTTCGGCCAGCCGTTGGGCCAGGCGGGCGCGGGCGTCGCTGCCCTCGTGGACGATCGGTTCGAAGCCGAGGCCCCCATAGACCGGGTCGTCGGCGCGCTCGTCCCGGGCGACGCCAGAAGCACGCAGGATCGGTCCGGATGCTGTGCCCTCGAGCCGTTCAGGTGCGATATGGCCCACACCGGTGGTCGCCCAGCCGAGGACCTGGCTCCGGCGCAGGACGCGGTGGAGTCGTTCGATCTCGTGGTCGTCGCCCGGGCGAACCTTGCCGGCCAAACGCAAGACCCGCTGAGCGAGGGACCCGAGCTGATGCGCCACGAGCGCCGAAGCGATCGATCGCAGGTGCGAACGCGCGCGCTCGACCTCGAGGACTGAGACCCGCACCGGGACGCCGAGCGCGTCGCCGAACGGCGTCGTCGCGACGCCGGACATTGGCACGTCGCCGGCGGGTAGGGCGAGTTGGGCCTCCTGGACGACGTCGCCTTGAAGGCGCAGCTCGAGCACCAGCCCCGTCGGGAAACGCGCGAAGAAGGGGCCGATGCGGACCGTGAGTTGGTCAAGGCGGAGGCCATCGCGGTCGGGGGCGACCTCGGCCATGGGCCGTCCGTACGGCACGCCGCCCGTCATCCCGGTGCCGCCCTGCCCGTACGGGCCGATGCCCCGCCACGGGGCAGCATCCTCGTCGGGCAGCTGCGGGTAACTGGACGCCAGCTCTCCGGTGAGGAGGCGTCGATGCACGTCGACCACCGCATCCACGAGGATCGAGGGATCGGGGTCCCGCACCTCAGTCGGACATCGGATGGCCGGCCGGACGCTGGCGCCAAGCGTCCACCACAGCGACGTCCGTGGCCGTGACATGCCGTCGTGCAGGCGTGCGAGCTCGGCGGCGAGGCCCGATGGGACGTCACCCGCCAGCAGAAGCACGTTGGCGGCAGCAGGCGTGTCAACGATGCGCAGCCGGGTTTCGACGAGCAGGTCATCCACCGCGGCGCGGGCGCCCAGACCCGCCACTGGAAACACCGGTACGGGGGCGCGGGTCGCCACTCGGCTAGCGACAGCGCTCAAGCCCACCGCAGCGCACGCTCCCGCCAGGCGTAGAGCACGCCCACCAGCAGGATCGTGATGAACATCCCCATCTCTGCCAGCGCGATCCCGCCTTCACGAACGAACACCACCGCCCACGGGTACATGAAGACCATCTCCATGTCAAAGGCCAGAAACAGCAATGCCATTACGTAATAACGAGCGTGGAACCGGCTCCACGCATGCACCTCCGGGGAGTGGCCACCGAGGAACGGCACCCGTTCCGGCGCCGTCTCACCGACGCCCGCGATGGCATCGCTCGCCGACCGGAGCGCCACCATCGCGATGGCCGCACAGACAAAGACCGCCAGAGCTGCGGCGAGCGGACTGAGCATCGGCGTCGAACCCTAGGCCTTGACGTAGTCGTCGGGATCCTCGCGGAACTCGTCGGCGCAGTCCTGGCTGCAGAAGTAGTACGTCGAGCCGTCGTGATCCACGGTGGCCACGGCGTCGGCTTCCGCGATCATCATCCCGCAGACAGGATCCTTGACATCGGACATGGCGCTCTCCTTCGCGTTTGGGTTTCGCAGCTGCGAACCTACTACACCGCGTCGGCCCTCAGCTGACCGCCGATGCATCTCTCTCCCAGCCATCCTCGAGTCGCGACGCATCCACCTCGACGCATCCACCGGACCCGCGACCTGTCCGTAGCCACCCCCGCTGCGATCCGTAGTCGGGGCGGATGCCGAAGCGTCCGGCGGTGGCCACAATGGAGCGTGTGCTCCATCGAAGCGAGATGCCCACCGACGCCGACGAGCCGAACGAGGACTGCCCGGTGTGTGACCGGTCGCCGACCGTACTGGTGGGCATTCGGCACCCGGTGATGCGCCGCTGGACGATCGAATTGCTCGACGCCGAGCACGGCTGCTGGACGGTGGCCCAACCGCGTGCCGGTGAGTTGCTCGTCGATGCCATCGAGCGCAACCATCCGGAGCTGGTGGTCGTGGACTCCGCCGACTTCCCGGCGTGCTGCCAGGCGAGGCTCGATGCCCTGCCCCCCGACCGGGTGGTTGTGATCGGTCCCGAACCCGACCGTGCCTTCCGGGACCAGGCGTTCGCACGCGGAGCCGGCGGGTGGGTGTGCAGGGACCACATCGGCGAGGAGCTCAGCGCGGTCATGCGCGCCGCGCTCGGCTGCCAACATCAGCCGTGTCCACCCACCGTTCCGGGAACGACCTCCGACTTGGCTGTCGAACGAGAAGGGATCATGCGATGAGCATTGCCGGTAGCCAACGGGCACTGCCCTACAACGCCTCGACACACCGCCGTCATGGTCGGTCGCCAATGGCAGACAGGCTCCCCGTCCGGCCCCTACCTCCCGGGGGCCGGACGTCGAACCCTCCACGCAGATCCGGCAAGCGAACCATTCGAGCCTCGACCGGCCTCCTGATCGCCGCGGGCCTCGATCCGCTGGTCACTGGGGCGATTGGTAATTGCCCCCTCTACCAACGGCTCGTCTACGTGCCGCGGTCGCTCGGAGGTCGCTCATGGCCGGTGGCATTCCTCGTTGCCGTGACTCTCCGGCGACATCGACGCACTGCGGCTGACCACGTAGCCGAAATCCGCACCGTCCACGGATGCACGCGAGGTCGACGTCAGTCCATGATGAACCCAA
The DNA here is from genome assembly GCA_002698945.1 of Acidimicrobiaceae bacterium. GTDB lineage: Bacteria > Actinomycetota > Acidimicrobiia > Acidimicrobiales > Ilumatobacteraceae > Ilumatobacter. The sequence goes on along the minus strand of NZZV01000143.1, from coordinate 11,682 downwards.
GCCAGGAGCTGGCTCCAGGGTAGCTCACACACATCGAGAGAGGTTTTGGATTGCGATGACCAGCGACCGCCAAGACACCCCGTTCGCCCAATTCACCGGCGCACACCTGACGAGCGAGATTCAGCAGGTGGTGTTCCGCGTGCTCGCCGGTCCACAGGACCGCGTGTGGACCGCGACCGACGTTGCCCGCGACGCACACGTCAGCGACCACGAGGCGGATCTGGTGCTCCGGAGGTTCAAAGCGGCGGGCATCCTCGAGCGGGTCGACGAACCCGGCTCTCCCCGGCGCTACCGCTGGCGACCCCAGATGGCCTACCTGCATGACGGCAGCGAGCCGCCGCCCGGGCGCCACGACCCCGTGTGCGGCATGCCGGTGCCAACGGACAGCCCCCACCTCGCCGAGTACGACGGCCGGGAGATCGGCTTCTGCTCGCTGTCGTGCCTCGTGCTCTGGCGTAGACAGCATCGGGGTCGGCAACGCCCAAACCCTGTGATCGTCCGTCGGCCTCGGAACCGTCAGTGACGGCCGGCAGCGTCGTGCGGGGCGAGGAAACCTGTTGCTGCCACAGGCCGCCGACACTGCCCGACCCGGCCGTTGATGCAGAACTACGTGGCGCGACGGAGAAACGGTAGAAGCACGGAGGCGAGTCGGAACGACGGATCGATCTGGGCACCGACTCCCTCGCACATCGCGATCGTCTTGACGACCAGTGCGAGGTCGATCGGGAGCACGAGACGGTGATGGCGTACGACGCTGAGCATGCCGCTGAGCAGTGTCCCGAATGCCACGTCACCCAGGGGCCGTGCGAGCTGATCGGCCGCGAGTGCCAGGAGGTCGACTCGGAGACTGTTACGGTCGATGGCTGCCGTGGCGACGCCGAGCGCAAGGATGTTGTCGAGCAGGACGTCACCGTTGTTCGACGCGAACCCTGCGAGGAGGGCGGCGAGGCGATCACGTGTCACCGCATCGACGGAGCCGACCATGCCGAAGTCGATCAGCCCGATCGTGCCGTCGGGTTCGATGAAGAAGTTGCCGGGGTGCGGGTCGGCGTGGAAGAAGCCGTGCTCGAACACCATCCGCAGTGTGGCGAGTGCCGCGGCGCGCGCCAGAGCTGGTCGGTCGAGTCCGCTGGCATCCAGCGCAGCGGGTTCGCTGACCTTGACCCCGCGCAGCCGCTCCAGGGTGATGACCTGTGGTGTGGTCGCTTTCCAGTACACGCGCGGGATGTGGATCGAAGGATCGTCGGCGAAGTTTGCGGCGAAGCGCTCCGCATTTCGTCCCTCGCTGAGGTAGTCCAGTTCTTGTCGGAGCGTGCCGCCGAACTCGGCCGCGAGTCCAGCGACGTCATAGTGCTGGGCTGTCGCGGACCGTCTCGCTGCACGCACCGCAAGCCTGTTCAGCAGCTCGAGGTCCTCGTCGACCCGGGCGACAACGCCCGGACGTCGGATCTTGACGACCACGTCGGACCCGTCGACGAGTGTCGCTGCGTGGGCCTGGCCGATCGATGCCGATGCCAGAGGTGTCAAGTCGAAGTTGGCGAACACCGATTCAACCCGGCAACCGAAAGCTGTCGAGATCGTGTCGAGGATGTCTGCGGCCGGAACCGGTGGGGCACCGTCCTGCAGACGGGCGAGTTCGGCCTGATAATCCGATGGGAGCAGATCGCCACGGGTGGATGCGATCTGCCCGAGCTTGATGAACGTGGTCCCGAGATCCACGAGAGCGAGGCGGAGGTGTTCTGGGCGCGTGTACGGAGTGTCGCGACGCTCATGGCCCAGCCAGCCGCGCTGAAAGGGGATCAGCCGTCCCACACCCGTCGGGCCGACCAGATACCCGAGCCCATGACGGCCGGCAACAGCGCCGATGTGCCGCAGCCGACGTCGAGACGACGAACGAGTCACCACATGACTCCGGAACCGCGGACCCCGACCCAGACATACCCGTGCGATGTCCGCGACTCGGTCATGGTGCCGGCCCGGTCCGTGTCCGATAGGAACCATTGGGCTCGCTCAGTTGGACCTCCTCGGACTGCTGGCCGCGTGCGAGACCGCGCCTCCGGCTCGGCAGCCCGGTGACGCCATAGCAGTTCGTTGGCGACTTGCACTTTTTCAGATGCCATGGTCCGTCCTTTCGGGCACGCTCCCGTCGGCATCGGCTCTCTCAGCAGGTCGGTCCTGGGCCCCATGATCATGGCCGGCGTGCCCGCCGTGCTGCTGGTCGTCGCGTTGATGGCCGCCGTGCATGCCGCAGCCGTGACCGCCGCGGTGCATGGCCACGAAGAACACGATCACGGCGATCCACAGCCAGTTCGCGGTGAGGAACTCGATCACGGCAGTTCCCTTCGTCCCGGACGGACCCGCACGGGCACCAATTCGGTGGTGGCGGCGGCGTGCCGGGCGATGTGGTCGGTCGCGGCGGCGAACGCCACGAGCCCGAGGGTCATGGTCAGGGGCCAGATCATGTTGAGTTCTCCTACATTGGGTTTTCCGGTGTATGTCCATCATGGGTGAGCCGCAGGGCGGCGGCATCCGGTGCGGGTACGGAACTTGACAGCGGTCGACTACGGACCCTGCGACGCCGCGCAGGAGCAGGGCGGGGCAGCTAATGTCTCTTACACGATGTCGTTGATCTGGGTCGCAGCGTGAGGATCGAAGCGGAGGGTCGTCTCGACGCGCTGCTGCACAGCGCGCTCGAGCTCTCCGCCGAACACGACCTCGACCAGATCCTCGAACGGATGGTGCGCTGTGCCGCCGAGGTCGCCGACGCCAGGTACGCGGCCCTCGGCATCTTTGACGCCACCGGCAAGATCGAACGGTTCGCCCACGTCGGCCTCGACGCCGACACGGTTGCCCGCATCGGCGACTATCCCCAAGGGCGCGGCCTGCTGGCGGAGGTCATCGTCGCCGCCGGCCCGATCCGCCTCACCGATATCGGGTCGGACCCCCGCGCCTGTGGGTTCCCGCCCTGCCACCCGCCGATGCGATCGTTCCTCGGGGTGCCGGTGCGGGTCGGGAATCGCCGGTTCGGCAACCTGTACCTCACCGAGAAGCTCGACGGCGGCGACTTCGACGAGACCGATGAGCGGCTGGTCGTCACTCTGGCGGCCTTCGCCGCGGCAGCCATCGAGTCGGCGCTGCTCGTGACCATTGAGCATGATCTCGCCGCCGCGCAGGAGCGCTCTCGGGCCCAGCGGGAGATGCTTGCCCGGGTGATTGGCGCCCAGGAGGCGGAGCGGGCCCGGGTGGCACGCGACTTGCACGACCAGATCGGCCAGTCGCTGACGTCGGTGCTGCTCGGCCTGCGTCTCGTCGACGGCTCGCTCCCGGCCGACGCCCCCGGCCTCGAGGACGCCCGGGCGCACACCGATGAGGTGCGGGCGCTCGTGGCGCAGGCGCTCGAAGAGGTACGCCAGCTTGCTTTCGAGCTGCGCCCTACGGTGTTGGACGACATCGGGCTGGTCGCCGCCGTGCATCGCCTCGCCGCCCACCTCACCGACAGGTTCGGGGTGCGGATCGAACTGACGCTCGATGGCGTCGATGACGACGTCCGGCTCCCCGCCGAGGTCGAGACGGTCGTCTACCGGGTCATCCAGGAATCGCTCACCAACGTCGCGCGCCATGCTCACGCAACGCGCGCGGGGGTAGAGATCGCCGTCAACCATCACGAAGCACGGGCGCGCATCGTCGACGACGGCGTCGGCTTCGACGTCGGCGACAACCCCCCGCGGTCCCTTGGGCTCGCCGGCATGCACGAACGGACGTCACTTGTCGACGGGCGCCTCGACATCGTGTCCGCCCCGGGGGAAGGCACCACGATCGTGCTCGAGGTGCCGACACGCCTGCACGGTGGGGAAGAGTCATGAGCGAGATGATTCGCGTCGCACTGTGCGACGACCATGCGGTGGTGCGCAGCGGGCTCGGGCGCATCGTGGCCGACGACCCTGGCTTGGAGGTGGTCGGCGAGGCCGGCAGCGCCGAGGAAGCCGTCGCCGTGGCCCGATCCGAGCGCCCCGACGTGTTCGTCATGGATCTCGGCCTGCCGGGCACCAGCGGCATCGAGGCGACCCGCCAGGTCGTCGACGTCAGCCCCGACACGGCGGTCCTGGTGCTCACCGTGCATGACGACGTCGCCTACCTCCGCAAGGCGTTCGAGGCCGGCGCTCGGGGCTACCTCGTCAAGGACGCGGCCGATGTCGAGCTGGTCCTGGCCATCCGCCAGGTCGCGGCCGGTGAGGAGTACGTGCACCCGCGCCTCGGCGCCGCCCTGCTCAGCCCGGCCGCCGCCGGGCGTGTCGTGGGCCCGGGCGGCGAGCTGTCCGAACGCGAGCAGGATGTGCTGCGCCTCGTGGCGCTCGGGCACACGAACGCCGAGATCGCCAGCGAGCTGTACGTGTCGGTACGCACCGTCGAGACCCACCGCGCCCATGTCCAACAGAAGCTGAACATCAAGGCCCGCGCCGACCTGGTCCGCATTGCCCGCGAGCACGGACTGCTCGAGGGCGACGACGAGCTGAGTCCGTAACCTCCCGCAGTGCCCATCCGTAGACCTGCCGGATGCCGTCTCCGGCCGCCACAAGCAGAATCGGGATGTAGAAGGAGGCACCGGATGACACCGCCGCACGCCGAGGCCACCGACAGCGTCCGACCCGAGAACATGGAGCACTGCCCGGTCTGTGACGGTACGCCACGTGTGCTCGTCGCCATGACGCACCCGGCCATGCTGCGCTTCACGCGCCAACTCCTCGAACGCGAGTGCGGCTGCTGGGTCGCCAGCGAAGCCCACCGCGGCGCCATTCTCGCGATGGCCGTCGACGAGACGTCCGCCGACCTCGTCGTCATCGACGCCGCCGACTTCCCAGCTTGCTGCCTCCCTGCGCTGGACCACATTCCCCGGGAACGAGTGATCGTCATCGGCCCCGAACCTGATCACGCCTACCGCGACGCCGCCCTCGCCAACGGCGCCGCCGCCTGGCTCGCCCGCGACGAGGTCGCCGACCGGCTCGGCGCCGAGATGCGTCGGGTGCTCGGCTGCCGACACGACCCCTGCCCGCCGGGCCACCAGCCGCGGCGACCGCCGAAATTGCGATCCGCGGCCGCCGGGCGCCCGCGAACTTCGCGCTTGGCGGTGCTCGCGCCACGGGTCGGCGGTCGTCTCATTCACGACGGCGCACGTCCGCGTCGGTCGGCAACCGTGGCCAGGAATGCGGCTGCCTGCAGGGCGAGCAGACCGCCACCGAGCACCAAGAACGGCACGCGGAACCAATCGGGTGGAGGAACTTGCTTGTGGAACGACGCTGTGTAGTGAAGGAACAGGAAGTACCCGGCGTGCAGCAGCGACATATAGAACACGAACAGCGCGCTGTGGTGCAGCCACTTCCAGCCCCTCCCGAGGCGTCGCACTGCCCAGTCCGACGACGTCGCCGCAAGCGCGAGCGCAAACCCCAACGCCGTCAACCCGATCAGGTTCGCCAGCCCGAAGCCCGGCTCGAGGCGAACGTCGCGGCCGAGCTGCGGAATGAACTCGTAGCCGAGGAAGCGCCGCAGACTCCAGCGGGCCCAGCCATGGACGACGAGGAGCCCGTGCAGTGACGCAGCGATCGCGAACCAGATCCCGAGTTGGCGACGCCACGCCAAGAGCGGTGCCGTACGCCGCACCAGCCGGGCGAGTGGGCCCACCGCGAGCGTGAGCAGCAAGAGCCCGAACGCAGCGTCTCCAACCGCCTTCCAGAGGCGCATCTCCGGAGACCACGTCGGTCGGCTGGCCCAGAACACCAGCACGAGGAGGCCACCGAGGGTCGCCACGGCGAGATGGCGGATCGGCGGTTGCGGCAGGCGACCTCGGTCCGCGCGCTGTGGTTCAGCCGACGTTGCACGCTGAACTCGGGGCCGGCGCTGCGTGGTCCTCGCCGTCACGAAACTGGACGCTCGGGCGATCGCTGTCGCTGAGCCGAGTGCTGGCTACAGTGCATCATGATACGACAGTGTGTCGTAGTTAGTGTTGCTCGGCAAGGCGAGGGAGAACGTGATGACTGCGATGTCGAGGCTGGAGAGCGTGTTCTGTCGGTCTGTGCCCTGGTCGGCGTTCGCGAGGCGCGTGGTGCTGCCGTGGGCGGTCCAGGGCTCCTCGGTGGCGGGCGACGTGCTCGAGCTGGGCGCTGGGAGTGGCGCGATGTCCCAACGGATCCTCGAAGGTGGGGCTGGGGTCCGGCTCACGGCGATCGACATCGATCCGTCGATGGTCGACAGGATCGAAAACGCCCTCGCTCCATACGGCGCATCTGCCGTTGCCGGCGTCGGTGACGCCACCCGGCTGCCGTTCCGTGATGCGTCGTTCGACGTCGTCGTGAGCTGGCTCATGCTGCATCACACGATCGACTGGGAGACGGCCATCACGGAAGCGGCGCGTGTCCTGCGGCCAGGGGGCCGCCTCGTCGGGTACGACCTGGTCGACACCCGCACCGCCCGATTGATCCATCGGCTGGATGGATCAGAGCACCGCCTGTTCTCGCCTTCGGCGCTCGAGTCCGCCCTCGAATCCGCACTCGACGCAGCCACTGTCGCCCCCGCGATCAGGGGGCTCGTCTGCCGATTCTCCGCGACCGCCCGCGGAAGTGTCCGCAACGGGAGTGCGTAGATGCCACGGATGCGACAGACCCGCCTTGCGGCAACGATGGGAGTCGTGAGTGCCGAACCGGCTTGGCGTGACAGAGGAGACGATTGGTGAGCACACACGACCATCCTGGACATCGCGACCGCGTTCCCGTTGAGCCCGCCGCTGGGAGCGTTGCTACATCGGTGCTGGAGATGAAGGGCTTGCACTGGGCGACGGAGAAGGCGAGAGTCGAGGCCACCCTGGCTCGTCTCGATGGCGTACGGACCGTCGACGCGAACCCCGTCGCGCAGACGGCCACGGTCTCCTACAACCCGACTGTGACCAGCGTCCGGGAACTGAAACGGTGGATCGAGGAATGTGGCTTCCACTGTGCCGGGCAGTCGGTCCCGGGGCACGTCTGCAGTCCGATGGATGAGCCCCGCGTGGACCTACCCGCCGCAGTCGGCGACGTGCACAAAGGCCATGAGGAGCATGGCGGCGGAACCGAGCAGATCGCTACGTCGCCGCACGAGATGATGGGACACGGAGGCCACGGTGCCGTGTCGATGGACGACATGGTGGCCGATATGCGCCACCGGTTCCTGGTTGCCGCGATCTTCTCGATCCCGATCCTGCTCTGGTCACCGATCGGGCGAGACGTACTCAACTTCACGGCGGCCGCCCCGTTCGGGCTGCGTGACGACGTGTTCATGTTGTTGTTGAGCGTGCCGGTGATCTTCTACTCGGCGTGGATCTTCTTCGACGGCGCCTGGCGTGCTCTGCGGGCACGGACGCTGGACATGATGGTCCTGGTCGCTGTCGCGGTGGGTGCCGGCTGGTTCTACTCGCTCGGCGTGACCCTGACCGGCGGCGGCGAGGTGTTCTACGAGGCTGCGACCGTCCTGTCCGCGTTCGTGCTGCTCGGGCACTGGTTCGAGATGCGAGCTCGCGGCGGAGCGAACGAGGCAATCCGCGCCCTGCTCGACCTCGCCCCACCGATGGCGACGGTGATCCGCGACAGTGAACCGGTCGAGATACCGACCGCTGAGGTGCAAGTTGGCGATCTGCTCCTGGTCCGGCCCGGCTCGAAAGTCGCCGTGGACGGCACGGTCGAGGAGGGTGAGAGCGATCTCGACGAGTCGATGGTCACCGGTGAGAGCCTGCCGGTGCACAAGGCGCCCGGTGCCACGGTGGTCGGCGCCACACTCAACACAACCGGGACATTGCGGGTGCGCGCCACCAAGGTCGGCGCCGACACTGCGCTCGCACAGATCGTCAAGCTGGTCCAGGAGGCCCAGAACTCCAAGGCCCCCGGTCAGCGCCTCGCCGACCGGGCTGCGTTCTGGCTCGTGTTCGTAGCGCTCATCGGTGGCACGGGCACGTTCTTGGTGTGGAGCGTGATCGCTGACCGGCCGGTCAACGAGGCGATCCTGTTCGCGATCACGGTTGTCGTCATCACCTGCCCCGACGCACTCGGGTTGGCCACACCGACGGCGATCATGGTCGGTACCGGGCTCGGTGCCCGCCGCGGCGTGCTGTTCAAGAATGCGATGGCGATCGAGACCGCGGCCCACATCGACACCGTCGTGATGGACAAGACGGGCACGCTCACCAAGGGCGAGCCGGAGGTCACCGACATCATCGCCGACGGCATCGACGAGACCAGGCTCCTTGCGCTCGTCGCAGCGGTCGAACGCGAGTCCGAACACCCTCTCGCTCAAGCCATCGTCACCGAGGCGGAGCGACGCAGCGCACCGGTCCTGCGCGCCGACAGCTTCGAGAGCGTGCCTGGCCATGGCGCACTCGCCACCGTCGACGGCCAGCGCGTCCTGGTCGGGAACCGCCGGCTGATCGAACGCGACGGCATCGACCTCGGCGAACTCTCGAATCGCCGAACGGAACTGGCCGAGGGTGGCCGCACCGCCGTCATCATCGCGATCGACGGGCGAGCCGCCGGCTTGATTGCGATGGCCGACGCCCCCCGTCCCACCGCTGCCGCAGCGGTCGCCGAGCTCCAACGGCTCGGTGCCGAGGTCGTCATGCTCACCGGCGACAACGACGCGACCGCCCGCCGAATCGGGGCGCTGCTCGGGGTCACGACCGTGATCGCCGAGGTCCTTCCCGGCGACAAGGCATCCAAGGTCGCCGAGCTGCAAGCCCAAGGCCGCAAGGTGGCGATGGTCGGCGACGGCGTCAACGACGCCCCGGCCCTCGCTCAAGCCGACGTGGGAGTCGCTATCGGTGCCGGAACGGACGTCGCGATCGAGACGGCCGACATCGTATTGATGCGAAGCGACCCGCTCGACGTGCCCGTCGCGCTCCAGATCGGCCGCGGGACGGTCCGCAAGATGCGCCAGAACCTCGGCTGGGCCATCGGCTACAACGCGGTCGCGCTCCCCATCGCGGCCGGCGTGTTCGAACCGGCCTTCGGGCTGGTGCTACGACCCGAGATCGCCGCGCTCTCGATGTCCGGGTCCAGCTTCCTCGTGGCTGTCAACGCTCTCCTGCTGAAGCGCCTGAGCCTCGCAGACCCCAGTCAGTCGGATGCCGAGGCGCCCCGCGTCCAGCACCGACCCGCATCGGCAGATCGCGATCTCGGTGTCCACGACGCGTGAACTCCCCGCAAGTGAGATCCGGGAGTTTTCCGGATGCGAGCATCGCCTCCCGGGCGCACGCTCACGATGTGAACAATCCGCACAACACCGACCTACGCCGGTCGGGCCGTGGTCTCGCCCGGGGGCGCTGGACATCAGTTGCCACCAGCACCGGAGTCGGAATCGTCCTGGTCGCGCTTTCCGCCCGGCTCGATCCTGTCGTGACCATCGCCACCGCAGTGTTCGTCGTCGTCGCAATCGCCGCGCTCCTCTCGCACGCGGCGATGGAGAGCCGCCGCTGGCGGCACGCACTCCGTATCGCGCGCGATGGCGGCGGGAGCGAGGCACGCGACGCCAGCCCGCCCTGATCCGAGTCGTGGCGAGAACGCCAACGTGACGACGGTGAGGATGCTCGTGGTCATGTTCCTGTGGGCGTTGTGCTTTCCGCTCATCACCGCCGGGCTCGAACTCGCACCTCACCTCACGTTCGCGACCTTGCGGGCCGTTCTCGCCGGTGGGGCCCTCGTCGCCCTCGGCGTCATGTCGAGTCGCGCCCGGCCCACGGGCCGGTCGACCTGGCTGCTGCTCGGCGTCGCAGGCATCGGGGCGACCACGCTCGGCTTCTTCGGCATGTTCCATGCCGCCGAGTTCGTCGCGCCAGGAACGGCGACGGTGATCGCAAACACGCAACCGCTGCTGGCCGCTGCACTCGCCCACCTGGTGTTGAACGAGCGGGTCCGACCGCTCGGGGTGATCGGGCTCGGCCTCGGTTTCATCGGCATCGTGGTCATCGCGGGCGGTGGGGTAGCGAGCCAGGGCGGCGACGATGACCTGCGCGGCATCGCCTACATCGTGCTCGCTGCACTGGGCATCACCGTGAGCAACGTCGTGCTCAGACGTCTGGCTGGTGTCGTGGACCCGGTCATGGCCATCGGGGCGCAGTTGCTCTTGGGAGCGATCCCGCTGGCAGCGATCTCCGCGGTGACCGAGTCACCGAGCGACATCACGTGGTCGGTCACGTTCATTCTCAGCCTGCTGGGTCTGGCTCTGCCAGGAACGGCGCTCGCCTATTGGCTGTGGCTCACCGTGCTCGAGACCACACCCCTCAACCGGGCGAACGCGTTCAGCTTCCTCGTCCCGGCATTCGGGATCACGCTGGGGATCGCCTTCTACGGGGAGGACCTCACCGTCCCGACCACGGTGGGCATGGTCATCACCGTTGCGGGCATCGTCGCGGTCAACCGATCGCATCATCCACCGACCACCGCCGCCAACGGCTCGTCAGCGTGACACGCTGCTGGCCAGGGGAGTCCACTGGGTCGCCATGCAAACGAATGTGAGCTCTGCAGCTCCGATGACATGGATCGCCGGTGCAAGGAGGTCGCGGTCGAAGGGCCGACGTCGAGGTTGGCCACGTTGCCAGCTTCGGTGCTGGACCGAGCGTCAATTCCCACCGCTCTGATCGCGTCGGTTCCGAGCAACACATCAAGCTCACATGTCCATCGTGCCGTCGGGTCGGGCGTGGGAGGCCATGAAGAGCCGCTCACCGAGCACGACGAGCACGATGCCCGCGGCCGCAACCCACAGGCCGAGCGGATCGACCGACGCCTTGACCCACACGAATGCGCCGAGCACGAGGACATCAAGGACGATGGCACCGACCACGATGGCGCGCCGATGCTCGACGCGATCACGCAGGTGCCGCAACAGTCCCCAGTGGATGGCGATGTCCATGATCAGGTAGTAGATGGCGCCCAACGCTGCGATCCGGCGCAGATCCAGCGTGGCAGCGAGAGCGACGGCGAAGATGACGGTGTACACGGTGGTGTGGGTCCGCACCGTGCCGGGCATGCCGAAGTGCCGGTGCGGGACCTGGGCCATGTGCGTCAGCATCGCCAGCATCCGCGACGCCGCAAACACACTGGCTGTCACTCCCGAGGCGGTCGCCACGATGGCCAAGGCGACCGTGAAGGTCACCCCACCCTCACCGAACGCGGGGCGAGCCGCCTCGGCCAGTGAGTAGTCCTCGGCAGCCACGATCTCGGCGACACTCAGGTTCCCCGCCACCGCAGCGGCGATGGCCAGGTACACCACGGTGCAGATCGCCAGCGCGATCACGATCGCCCGCCCGGTGTTGTGGTGTGGATCCACGAGCTCGCCGCCGCTGTTGGTGATCGTCGTGAACCCCTTGTAGGCGAGGATCGCCAACGCGACCGCGGCCAGGAATCCCTCCGGCGACGCCGAGTACTCGCCCGCGGCGCCGCTGGTGAACTCGGCCGCCGACACGAACCACAGGCCCGCCACTGCGAACACACCGAGGCCGACGATCTTGACCGCCGCCATGGCCCGCTGCGTGACCTGCATCGCCCGGTTGCCGGCAACGTTCACCCCGAACGCGGCCACGAGCAACGCCACCGCGAACGCGGGCACCCAGAACGACGCCGGCTCGAGGTCGACGACCTGGAGCAGGTACGAGCCGAACGTCCTCGCCACGAG